>JAFATF010000418.1 GCA_019244045.1 Acidobacteriota bacterium | reverse complement strand
GTCTGACGAGCGAAAAAGGCTCCTCTCGCACGCCGTTGCACCCGACGTCCCGCGTGGATATGATTCCACTTAGATCAATTTGGTCACGAGCTCGCTCGGCGACCAAGCGTCCTGGAGTACGGCGCAGCCGCTGGTGAGGAGTAGGAGTGCTCGTTAGTAGGTGACCAGGGAAGGTGTAATAAGCCTTCCCATTACCGAAGAGAAGCTGCCGAGTACCTGGTCGCGGAAATCTTCAGCTCAGGCACACAAATTGATGTCGCGCGGCGCAAATCCGGAAAACCTACTCATTGCTTGCTAGCTTGCTCTTGGGTCTCCGTGTTGGACGGGGTGGGCGCTCGATCAGCAGTTTCTCGCGCATTTCCTCGAGAGCTCGCCAAGGATCAGCCGCTTTCGTCATCGTTCCAACTAGATGCTCAAATAGCTGGGAATCCACTGGGGGGCAACAACTCTCAGCTGTGTCTTCTCGGAACAGGAACTTAGGTGGACGAAGTAACATCAGAATCCTCCTGTGAAGTTTTTGTACTATTGCAAAGCGAACCAACGCTGATTTCCTACACACTAGCGATGCATCTACTCACGCTCAACACAATTGCAGAGTAGATGAAGCACAATCACTTTGACCTTGTAAAAGCCGGTGCAATGGTTCTGTTCGACATCCTATCGAACGATCGCCGACCGGGTTGGTGTCCGTTGGTCCGGCTGAACTTCAGCAGGTTGTCAGTTGGTGTCACGACGGATATCAGGGTTGAACGAGTTGGGAGCTGTAGCAGCCGCACGGTGAGGCATTCGAGTAGCTGTAGTGCGCGATTTACAGCTTTCGTCACGTTCCCGAGTCGTACGGAACGAAGTACCTGCAGGCTGGGACTACGAAACCGCGCTTTCATGGCTCGCCGCTCTAGTGGTAATCTTTGCGAAGAAGCTGAAGCAGCGATGCCTTCGAGAATGCCGACTATGATGCTTTCGAGCTCTGTAAACCAAAAGTATATTGAGAGTTGGTCAGAAATTATTGCTAACCAGCAACAAGCAGTCCGATCAGAGCGTTTGTAGGCTGGGTAAGTGGCTTCGCCAGGTGTTGTGAAATCGAGAATCGACTCATGCTTTGTTCGTGCTTTCCGGGAGCAGCGCGCAACGAATTTCATTCCCGTGGGGGCTTCTGCGGAGTGCAATGCTACAGCGCAGTTGGCACTCAACTGTAGTCTGGGTTACGGCGGGCGAGATCCCATTGACTTTGCCCAGAAAACTGTCCAGATTACTCGGCTGTCTTAGGGGTGCTCTTTTCGCAGGAGATTTTCGTGGCCGGACTGACTGAGACACGTTGGATGATTCAGGGGCGGCGAGCAATTCAGCTCACCTACGCTGCGGTTAAGGAAAGACACACCAGCCAGCTTGCAGCAGGCTTGTCGTATTATTTCATTCTCTCCTTCTTCCCGCTGCTCATCACCTTCGCCGCCGCATTAGCGCTGGTCCCAATCCCCGGTTTATTCGACCAAATTCTATTACTGATGGCGAGGTTCGTTCCGCCCGACAGTATGGGACTAGTTCGCGCAATCATCAGAGACGTCATCTCTCCGCATGAGGCTGGCATTTTCTCGGTAGGCCTTGTGGGCACCGCCTGGGCCGCCTCCGGCGGTGTTGCGGCTTTGATTGAGGCGGTCAACGTCGCTTACGATTCACCGGACACACGCAGCTTTGTGCGACAGCGGGCGTTAGCAGTTGGGTTGATGTTGGGAGTGGGAATACTGACGATCGTGGCCCTCTCCTTGCTGGTGGTCGGTCCTGCATTCGGTAGATGGTTGGCTGACAAAATCGGCCTGGGAGCTGTGTTCGTCGCTTCGTGGCCGTACTTGCGCTGGTTTCTTTCAATCAGCTGTGCTGTCCTGTCAATTGAGCTCATTTACACCTGGGCACCTGCTCAGCGACCTTCTTTCCGTTCCACTTTGCCGGGCGCGGTGATTGCCCTAGCCACTTGGCTTGCGCTTTCCACGGCACTAGGTGTGTATCTCAGAAATTTTGGCAAACTAAATAGAACGTATGGAACTTTGGCCGCAGCTGTTGCCCTGATGCTCTGGCTTTACTGGACAGGGTTCGCAATCTTAGTTGGTGCACATTTCAACGCTGAAAGCACGCATGCCACCCAGACACTCACCCCGGTGGAACAACGACCGAAGCCGCGTCCGGCCACAGCCGCATAGTGGGATACGCTACGCAGCTGTTCCGAAAATCGTGCTGCACTCAGCAGCCTGCCGCGGCCGGTAGCTGTCCTTCCACCTTGGGTATTTCGTGCTCCAGAAATGAGGCCAACCCCACTGCATGATGTGGGACGGACTTGAATGCGTGCGTGGCGAGAGTTCGTCCGAAGTGCGAACCGCTGCTTGCGCATGTAGTATTGCTGAAACCGAAGGCACGGGCCTTAGTGGACGAAGCTTAAGAAGGTTCCTGATGGAAGCTGCCATTCGGTGAACCCCATCTCAGCTGCTGGCATGTAGCTATCTCAACGACTGGGGCGTTCCTCTAATCATCTGTGCAGGCGGTTACACTTGTTGACTTCTTGGCCAGCCGACGGGCGGACCAGCACCAGTTTGCCGTAGCCAGCAGTACTGTGACGATCATTAGCAAAGCCTGGCTAAGCTGGAGCTGTGCGATCAGCACCAACGATATGATTGTTCCAATCACACTCAGTGCAGGTCCAAAAGGCACCCGAAGCGCCTCAGCTTGGGGGTGAAGTCTTCGCAACTGGATCAACGCTGCGCAGATGCTTATATACATGATCATGGATGCTGCCGCTGTGACTGCCAGCAGCCAAAAAAATCCGCCTGAGACTGCAAGTAGCCACACGAGCAGGGCAAAGATGACAATGGCCAAGGTAGGCGTGTGAAAGCGCGGGTGCAAGCGCGCGAGCACGCTCGGAAACTCACGTTCCGCGGCAAGAGAGAACATCAAGCGGGGTGCATCCAGCATCAAGCTGGAATTCGCACCTCCGGTCGAGATCAGCACCGCAACAGTGGTTAAGATACCGCCCATCGGCCCAATCAGGTGAGTAGCAGTGTCCGCAACGGAGCGAGCGCTGGTGCTCGTCCCAATGGTCGCGAGCGTGACGAATTGCAGCAAACTATACACCGTTACTACAACCAACAAACCAGCGCCTAAGGCGAAAGGCAGCGTGCGACGAGGGTTGTCGACCTCCCCGCCGGGAATAATGGCGTACTCAAAACCCTGGTAAGCGAACATGAGTAGAAGCAACGCATTCAGCCAATTTCGCCATCCCGGCGCCAAAACTTCCCCGACGTGAATAGTTTCAAAGCTTAGACGGAAACGTCCAAGCCCCAGCCCAATGATGAGGGCTAAAGGCAGGATTTTTGCCACTACCAGGGTGCTGCTCAAAGCAGCCCCCTTGCGCACGCCAAAGTAATTGATTCCCGCAGGGATTCCGACAAAACCGAAGAGGATGATTGTGCGGGTCAGGCCGTGGGCTGCGCTTGGCAGTTCGCCCGCCAAGTACACGACGAATAGATTGGCAATGGTTGCCCCCGCCGCAACGCTCGACAGCAGCGAAAACCATCCGATCTGCAAGCCGACGAAGCGCCCAAATGCTCTACGCGCGTATAAATAAGGCCCCCCGGGCTGAGAAAATTGCGAAGCGACTTCTGCCGCCGGTGCCATGATCGAGGCCATGAGTAATCCCGCGGCCAACATCGCGATGGGGCTTGCCTCTTTTACAAGGCGGTTAAGTTCACCAGGCAGCCCGAAGATACCGCTGCCAATAATACAGTTGATCACCAGACCAGTCATAGCCCAGCGCCCAATTGATCGCGCGAACCCGGGAAGCGACTCGTCGTTGCTTCGTAACATGCCCCGTCAGTTTATGCCATGGTGAACGTCTCCGCCCGCAGGGTCGGGTCGAGCACGATGATATCGCTCTTTGCGCCTCGCCCGCCGGTCTGACTGTTCCCGCTTGAGGCGCGCCCGCGCGGCTAACGTTCAACAGGCTGCGTCCCCGTAGGCGCGCGGCGCGATTGCGACTTCGTTGCACCCCGCTTGCGCTCGCACGCTTCGTAACCTCTGACGGGTCACTTCGAAGTGTCCGGGGGCACGCAAGGTGATGAGTTTTTGTTCTTCTTCTCGTTGCAGCCGGAGGTTAGCGGCCTCTGCGTGCGCCTGAATACCCTTTGGTACAGTGACCGGGGCCGGGTTTCATGCGCCTATAGCAGGCCAGACCGGCGCCGGGAACGATCGCGGTTGCTCTAGCCGTCTTTCCCACGCAGTCAGCCCGCCACAGATTTCGTAAAGGGCTGCTCGGAAGCTTGGCTGAGGAGGAGTTGTGCAGTGCAGACCTGGCAAGGCGCTTGGCTCTGTGCCATAAAGATTCGATTTAGGAGCGAAAAGGCGGCAGATTCTGCGAGAATACGGCGCACAGTTCATTCATATTTGAGCGCACCTGAGCCTGTGTT
>JAFATF010000744.1 GCA_019244045.1 Acidobacteriota bacterium | reverse complement strand
TGTGGCCCGCCATCGCGCCGATCGCTATTGCTGTTCGCCAGGACGCGTTTTTCGTAAGCGGCAGCTTCCTGCTCGGTGAAAAATTCTTTTCCTGCAAACTCTGCCGGACGCTCCAGCGGAGTCAGCGTAGCCGTATTCCACACTGCCTGAAAATCCGGCTGACCATCGGGAGTGAGCGCGGGTTTCCAGGACTGCGCTCGGGAACAAACGACGATCCCAATGAAAATTGCTGTTGCGAGAAATCGTCCGCTGTTCAATCCGGCATCTAGTCTACCCCATAAGGAGCGCCGGTTTCTACCGCCTATATCGTTCTCTGCCTATATGGGTGCGCGACATAAAAGTGAAACTAGGCTGCCCGACGCCCCTCCCAGTAATCCTCGAAGCGGCCGTTGAGGTGGCAGCAGCGCAAGGCGAGAATGGCGTTGGCTCCGCGAACGGTCCAGAACATTCCGGATCGTTTAAGGCGGGAACCGATTACTGTCTTGCAGCCTGCCTCAATTACGCCCGATCCGACGAACAGATGTTGCTGGCGAAAGTTGGGATAACGCATGCGTGCGGCGTTTCTTTCAAAGTATTCAGCCTCGCTGCGGATTCTCTCAGAGAGTTCGGCATCGCTGCTACGGACGGATCGCAGCGATTCGACTAGCTTTTGGACCTTCCCCTTGTCGAGCAGACGTTTTTGATGCTTATTGATCCAGCACCTCTGTTGCTTATCGTTATTGGGATGAAGTCGGCGAGCGAGATCCCATAAGTGCTGGCGGGCGTGATACAGATCCACAATCTGAATTGCGCTCGGGAAGTGTTCCTGAGCCAAGTTCCAGATCCACTCCGCGCCATCACCGATAACGACCTTCTTTTGCGCATGGTCCCAACCACGCTTCCAGGCTTCCAGGTACAGTCTGCGGCCGAACTCTTCGGCCGTCTCAATTGCACCGGCGTAGGTAGTGGAGTCGGGATCGCGGACGGCATAGCCTTGCTTATCCCAGGAAGTCTGCGTGAACACGCAGCCCAGCTTAGCTTCGCGGGTGTGCGCCGGCTGTCCGTCGCGCTTGCCGGGGCGTCCCTGGGTTTCTTTCTTTACCACCGGCACTCCCGTTCCGTCCATCTGCACGTACAGGATGGGCACCGGTTCGCCCAGCGCGATGGGCAGATTCAATTGCCGGGATTTCTGGATCTCCTTCTTTTCCCGCGCCGCGACGTTCTCCCCGATCGCCTCGGCAACGCGCTCCACGGCTTTGGTGGTTACCTCCAGACCAGCCAGCACTTTCATTTGTTCGCGGCCCTCCTCAAAGGGCGCCTGTTGGCCCACCAGAGCATGCATGCGGCGTACGCCGGGCGAGAACTCGGTCTTCTCGATGTCCAATTCGGCGTCGGCGGGGAATCGACCTTGCTTGCATTGCCCGCATAGGTAGTAAGGGCGCGAGACGGTGACCTCGCCCAGGACTGTGAGGATCGTCTTGGAACGAAGTTCGTGATACCGCGCCTGCTGACCGCAGGCGCAGGGGACGGTGCGCTGATGTTCGGGCGGGACCTCGAACTGTAACAACTGGCTGAGGGCCGCGGCGCCGGCTTGATGCATAGCCGTGCGTAGAGCCATCTCGATCGCTTCCAGATCGCACCGCCCGGTCTTACGGCGCGCGCTGAATACCACACCCAGAACCTGAGTTACTTCGCGCGTGACCTCTTGGTGGATGACTTCGGCCGTTTTTTTTCCTCGGGTGTGAGCGTGTCCTGGACCGGGCGCAAGGCGCAGATCTTCTCGCTGACTTCCACGAGTTCTCCACACAGTCTCTGAAACCGGTGGAACTCGGTCACCTCCTGCTGAGCTTTGCGCAGCGCCGCGGGCGAGGGGAACGTCTCGGTTCGGGTTTTGCCCTTCACCCTGCGCGTCAGCCGGAAGTTGGGGCCATGGCCTGCGTCATCACGTTTGGCGCAATGGCAATTGGTTTTACCGCACTTGCCGGAAGTGGGCGTGATGGACCCACGGCGGAAATCGCCGATCGATACGATCTGGTGGAACAGGTCGCTTCTTTGGGCCTCCAATTGAGGCAGAGAGTCAGTCATTCAGGAGCCTCCTTCTCTTAGCGTATATAGACGCTAAGACAAATGCCACAAAAAAAGAGGTGGATCGATCCGGCACTTTTATGTCGCGCACCCGTTTGGGCAAGGCGTGTTGACAGGTCCCAACTCGCTTATTAGAATGAAGAGTTCGCGCGCGCCAGAGCGCCATCGAATCTAAACCTCCCCAATGGAGTTTTGAAACGTGCCAGATAAAGTCAAAAGCGTTGCCGAAGTCGTGCGAAGCATCCCGGACGGGTCGCACATCGCGCTAGGCGGCTTCGCGATTGCCCGCAACGCCATCGTCTTCGCTCACGAAGTCATCCGCCAACAAAAAAAGAACCTCACCCTGTCGCAGGGCGTCATGGGTATGGAAACGGATCTCCTGGTTGGCGCGGGACTCGTATCCAAAATTATCGTGGGGGGCGGATCGTTGGATCGCTTCGGGCCGGTTCGTTGCATCAATCGCGCTCGCGACACGGGCGCCATCGTTCACATCGATTCGAGCAGTCTCTCCCTCGCCTTTGGATATCTCGCGGGCGCCCTGGGCATCTCTTTTATACCCATCAAGTCGCTGCTCGCGTCCGAGATGATGGAGCGTCTGGAAACCGCGGCGCCGGACTATCTGCTCCGCGGCAAGTGCCCCTTCACCGGCGAGGAATTCGTTTTTCTGCGGGGGATCACGCCGGACGTGTCGGTGGTTCATGTTCCCATCGCCGATCCGAATGGGAATTGCTGGA
>JAFATF010000697.1 GCA_019244045.1 Acidobacteriota bacterium | reverse complement strand
GGCGTGCCGAAGTTCCACGCGGCGGTTGCCGCCGGTTCGCCGACCGGGTTCTGGCGCATGTCAGGACATCCGGCGGTCCAACAGGCCCTGCGCAACCCGTATTTCGACGGCCTCGGTCTTCCCCGCCTCTATCTTTCTGCTCAAGCCTAACCCGATCGAACCGCCGTGGTACGGACCCGTATGCCCGGTGGTGTGGGAGGGGCGATGCCGCGAGGCGTCCCCCTATCCCGATCAATCCGCACTCCCGGTTAACTTGACGGTGCCTTCGCACCAGCCGACGCGACGGCGAGAACGACAAATTAAGCGGTTCAAATCGGCCGACCAGGCCCAACGCTCCTCTCCGCCCATGATGGGATCAACAATCTATTTATCTTCGCCGCGGCCACGTCACCGCCGGTGAGTATCGAGCTGCAAGGGAGCGTGCGTTTGCGATGTGGGCCGATATCAGCGGGGTTGCTGCCGCAGCTTGAAGGCCGCGCTACCGTGGCCCTCGGTCGGCTCAGGGGCGATAACTTGATGGTGCCGTTGATGGTTGAGTTTCGAGACTTTTCAATCGCCGCTCGGCCTCCGCCTCACCGAGATCGCGAGCGCGTTGGTACCAGAGGCGCGCCTTGGTGGGATCGTCTTGCACATGGGGTAGGACATTCTGGCCGAGAAAGGCTCGATCGAAGGTGGTTCCCACTCGCAGCGCTGCCCGCCCGTCTCCTGTATCAGCGGCACGCTCATAGAAGAGGCGCGCCGAGACAATATCACCTCTGTTTAAGAATGCGTCCCCGCGCGCCAAAAGCTCCGCGATCTCCTCGGTCGAAAGAAGCTGCCTTGCTGCTGGCAGTACCGGAACAGCAGCTGGTTTGTCTGATAAGAGACCTGGGCTCGCTGCCGGCGCCAGGACAGCAGTTTGGGCATTAGATGGCAGGGCCACTGGCATCTTCTGGAGATGTGACAGAGCCACCTCAAGCTGATCGACTCGGCGCATCAATGCATTCTCGACGGATTTGATCGCGACGACATCAAAGCTCGACGAAGCGGAACGCTTCTCGATTTCGGTCAGCCGCGCGGCGAGGGCGGCATACTCTTGCATTGAAGCTGGCGATTTCTCACCCCACGGGAGCAACCTGTCTACCTGAGGAGCCCAGAAAGGTGCGAGGGCGATCATCACCATAATCAGTGCCGCAAAGCTGGCCAACCATAACGCCGGCCTCTCCAACGCGCTCGTCCTGTCCGACAAAGGATCAAAAGGATCAACAGGCCGGTTTAGCATGTCCGGGAGGCTCATCAGTGCCTCTAAATAATCTAAAAGTTTAGGATGGTCCCAAACCTTGGGCGGCGGGGAGAATACAATGGTCCCCCTTCCGACCCGGAATGCCGCTCCAGCAATCATAGATCTCTCTTGGTCGCTTCCAGAGGTTAGAAATAATGGAACGATATCTTCGCCCGATAACACTAGATCACATCTAAATATTGTGTTAAATCTGCTAAAATCAGCGTAGAATGTGCTCGCCGTTACGAACAAATTTCTTGATGAGTGTGTCAATTCTGCTAAATTGAATGGTGGGAATTGATTTAAATCTACCTTTATAATTCCCTGAGGTCCATCTATTTTGATTTCTATATCAAATTTATATGGAAATATAACCAAGACATGGCCTTGTCTAACCCATTGCAGTATTGGTCTCATTCTTTCTTCATATAATTCCTTAAATCGATGATAAACAAATGAATGATGTTGACTTTGAAACGGTTGTCCAGTTTTCTCTTCTATTTCAGCAATGAAGGTCTCTACATTCCAGGTCATTAGATGAAAATCGTCTATGTTGAATAGATCAAAAAATTTGGACGTGTGGACAGGTATTGCATCGGAATGCATTCCAATGAATAAAATCCGCTGCGAGTCGAGGAGCATTTTGATTGAAGCTCTCGCTGAATTCTCGAGACCGGGATGCTAAACCATATGTCCGCCCAAGTACGGAGCGATCGGTCTGGTACTGAGTTCGACTTTGGCCATTTGAGCGGTATAGCGAGGGTATTGGGTGGCGAAGCGGATGGGGGTAGGCAGGCGGGTCTCTGCCAGGAGATGCCGCCATGCTACATTTGCCCGCTCGCTTCGCCGCTGTGATCCTACCATTTGCCTCGCTGTTTGCGCAGGACCGGACGTGGCGCCATGCGCAGATGCTGCTGCTGGGTGCGCTG
>JAFATF010000509.1 GCA_019244045.1 Acidobacteriota bacterium | reverse complement strand
CCCCTGCTCGACAAAAGACGGATATCAGCCTGCCACGCGCCTGACTTGTCGAACCCACGGTCTGTTAAGCACATTCCTGAACAAACCTGCCCTATCAATCCTGCAAATCTCCTAGCGAGAGCCGACCGTTGCTCACTGCTCCGCAGGGCTAAGACCTAAGTATTTTTCCCGCTCGATTGTCGAAGGCGTAGAATCTGGTCCATATGCAAATCTCCTCCAGGCTCGCTTATGGGTGCCTGTTAGTTCTATTGGCGACCACCGGCTTATGGGCACCACCCGCCCAGGCCGAAGAGGCAACGCCCGTCTCAATCGAAAGGGTCGCCGTAATCGGGAATGCAGAGGGGATGGGACTCAAGATCAGCGCCAGCGGGCCGGTTACGACTGAGGCGCAGATTCTAACCGGACCAGATAGGCTTGTCATCGATCTCCCCGGCGCAATGCCGGGAAGAGAGCTGCGTGGCCTGCGGCTGAATCAGGGAGAGATCAAGGCTATCCGCGCCAGCTTATTCCGTTCCAATCCTCCCATCACGCGCGTCGTGGTAGATCTGAATGCGCCCACCGCATACCGGCTGGTATCTACGGGCAAATCGGTCATCATAAAACTGGGAGCTGACGGGCGGGTAGTAACCAACGATATTTGGCCGGGAGTCACGATAGAACGCCATCCCACGGCACGCGCGCTCGCGACCGTCGAACAAGCTCCCCAGCCTCCGTTGCGGGTCGGCTTTGAGCGCGGCCTGCTCACCATCTCGGCGAACAAAGCGACGCTTGCTGAGGTTTTATACCAGGTCCACCTTAAAACCGGAGCAGATATCCCCATTCCCTCGGGTGCAGAGCAGGAAACAGTAGCCATTCAGGTGGGTCCAGGCCCTGCCAAGGATGTGCTCGCTTCTTTGCTCAACGGGTCGCGCTTCAATTTCATTCTGCAGTCGACCGCGCAGGATCCCCAGGGCATTGGGACAGTGATCCTGTCGCCCAAGTCAAACATCTCAGACGAACCATCGCCCAGTCCGCCGGAAGCGGCGACACAGCCGACGACGACTCCAGACAATCAGTTGGCAGCGCCCACAACTCCTCCGAGCCCACCCATGCAGCCCGATGCAGATGAGCCTGTGAATCCTCCTGTGAATCCTGAGGAACCGCCACAATAGAGAACCGTTTTTATCGTGCTCGGTTCCCTGGCAAGATCAATGGACAGGATTGAAGAGGCGTAGAGAATCAGGTCGTTGAATCGTGCGCACCGGAATCGACGAGAGCGGAATATAAGTGCTGCGTCCTACCCGGACTTACTGACCAGCCGCAAGTGCCTGCTAAGACAGAGCTGGGCGGTTGACAAGTTTGATAGCCGTAACTTGAATTCCGAGTAACGAAGGGCCTTGGCTCCCGCCAGCCCGCCGTACCGGGCGCCCTGCTGCGCTTCATTGCAGTCACGTAGGTGTGTAGTCGGGCTTAATGGCCAGGAAATCTATTGCCATTCAACAAGCAGTCGAGACCCCCGCTAGAAGACTACTTGGCCGTGCTCTCGATGCCGTCAGGGATCAATACACTGGCGACCGTGAGTAATCGACGCCTAGTTGAGATTCTGTACTACCGCGCTGGTCGGAATCTGAGTAACCGCAGAGTAGGTTGCGCCGGGCGAAAGGAACTGCATTAAGCGGTTGAACTGCCACGGATAAGGGTAGCTCATGGTAACGCGCGTGGCCTCAACCGTCACGCTGACATTGTTCCCCCCGCTCGCAACGGTCTCCGTGAAGGTATATCCGCGATCGATGGTAAGAACGAAGTTTCCTCCTGCGCATCCGTTGGCAGTGAAAGTCCAGACCCACTGGGGTGAGTTGGGCTGCGCCGAGCTCGCAGACGCGAGGCCGCAATCGCTGATGTTATTAGCCAGAAGGTAAGCATCTACAACATCCCGTACTGCGCAAATCGATGCGGGCGCACAAGAACGTCCCCGTGCGAGGGTCAAATCGCTGGTGCTCTGGTTAGCGGCAAAGCGCGCACCCTCGCGGGTAGCTGCGACCAGCTTCTGCTTCACATTAAATGCTTGCCCGAAATCATAGGTTCCAACAAAGAGCGCCGCGAGCAAGGGAAGACTCACCGCTAACTCCACAATTTGCGCCCCCTCTGATTTCGTGCACAGGCCCAGCAGTATCAGCCATGTTCGCGCCGCCAGGTGTTTTGCACGGGAACGCATCTAGAACTCCTCACGGACTTGCGCTTGGGCAGGAATTTCCATCGAGGCGAACGTCAAGAACGGGACTGGGATAAATTTGTACTGGTACTGAAAGCTCACAACCGTCCCGCAAGCCGGTGGCTGACTGCTGACATTCAACAAAACGTCTCGGCAGATCGAAATATTTGAAGCGGTCGTGCACGTAGGCGATGTGGCAGCCGGCGGCGGACAAGGAGCTTGAGTAGAGTTGGAGGGCACCAAAACGCTAACCTGGCCGGGGTCAAGGTGAGATGCACTTAAAGCATCGGTCACTGCCTTGGCGACGGTGGTGTCACAGGGAAACGACGTCGTGATGGAACTGCCCCCTTGGGTACAGGTGTTAGCCGTGCAGGTGGCACACAGGGGCGCAACCGCCGTGCGGGCGCCTGCCTCCGCCGCACGCGTCACTGTGGAATAAATGTTGTAAGCACGGGCAAAGGAGAAAATTCCAAAAATTAATGTAAGCAGGATTGGCAGCACCACTGCCAGCTCAGCGATCTCTTGTGCCTCAGAATCGGCTACGACTTGGAAGAGTTTGCTCATCGTTTCAGGATCCGTACACCCCCAATTGCCCGGCTACAAACAAGATCGCGGCCAAGGCAAAGGCCACACCAAAGGGAACCTTCAAGGACTCAGGATTGTCGAGCGACACTGAAGGGTGGCCAGGGTGACCCGTGGCAATGGCAAGGAGCAGGTGCCCCACGTTGCGGAGCATCTGCCCGAAGCGGCGCTTGTGGAGAACCAAGGCCAAGGCCATCAGACCCGCAATCATCGCCGCAACCAAAAGCACCAGCAAGAGCTGGTGCACTCCTAAGAAGGCTCCCAGAGCACCGGCAAGTTTCCAGTCACCGGCACCCAAGGCGCGCAGCAGAACAAAAGGGAAGAGCAGCAGCAAGCCCAATCCCATCCCTGCCAATGAAATCTTGAGCCCTGACCAACCATAGGCCGCGGAGTTCATGGCGAGACCCACTGCCGCCGCCGGCAGCGTCAGCCAGTTTGGAATTCGGCGCGAGCGCCAGTCCGTCACTCCTGCGATCAAAGCCACAATCGCGGTCTCGATCAAGATGAGCTCCTTCAACATGCCCGTCCGGGAGCGGAAATCCAGCCAGTAGGACTGGAACCACCAAAGCGGACGCTCGTCGTTGTTATCGGTGAGCGACAGGATTTGCGGAAAGGCGGTGCGCAGTTCAAAGGCGTCAGACGCACGGATCGCGCTTTATGGGTGGATTTTCACATAGGGCAACGGGTAAGTCAACGAAACGAAAGCGCTAAAGGCCTGAGGCTTTCGGTTTCACCTGCGTCCGCGGCACTTACGATTCCATTCTACCGGCTGAGCCGAGACGGGCTGGCGCGCTCGGCGACGACACGTTTGGCATTTTCGGCGAGCTGCTTGGCTTGCGGGAGCAGCTCAAGACCTTTCAAGACCTCGGGATCGGCTTCGGCATGCACTTTCAGGCCTTCTTCCTGGCCGAATGCATCGATAAAGACTTCGCTCCTAATGGTAGAACGAATCCATTCGTTATCCTGGGCCAGCTCCTGTTCGGTATAGGGCATCTTCTCCTGGTCAAGGAACTTACGAAAGTCCTGCATGACGGCGTCGTCGACTTCAAAGTTTTTGCTCACCTGATGGGTGTTGGCGTAGTGTTTGGCGAAATTAAAGAAGGCGTAATGCTGCAAGAGGGAGTCCTCGAAGTTATCGGTCTTCTGAGGTGGAATCTTGACGTCGGGGCTGATTCCGCCCCCGCCATAGACGGTTCTGCCGCTGTCGGTGAGCTTGACCTCGTGGTTTGCAGAATTGTCCTCCGTATCGCGATTATAGTAGTAGTCATACAGGGACATATTGCTGTAGTCGCGCTGGATTAGACGACCGCTGGGCGTATAGTACTTCGCGGTGGTCAGCGCCAATCCGGTGTTTTCCGACAGCGGATACACCGTCTGAACCAAGCCTTTGCCAAATGTGGTCTCGCCGACAATCAGGCCGCGGTCATGATCCTGAATCGCGCCGGCAACAATCTCGGCCGCCGAGGCCGTTCCGCGGTTAACCAGCACGACCAAGGGATATTCCTTGCCGGCATTGCCATGCAGGGCAACATACCTTTTTTCCTGTGACGCCCGGCCATGATGGGAAACGATCAGCTGGCCTTTGCGCAGGAACTTATCGGCCACTCCCACTCCCTCGTTCAGCAGGCCACCGGGGTTTTGCCGGAGATCAAGAACCAGGCCTTTCAGGTCACCGAATTTATCTAAGGCGTCGCTCACTTCGTGTTCGGTCGTTTCCTGGAAACCGGTGACATGGATATAGCCGATTCCGGGGCGGATCAGGAAAGCCAGATCCACGCTATTGCGGGGGATCTCGTCACGAATGATGTTGAACTCGAGCGGCTTTTCTGAACCCTCGCGCAGGACGGTGATGCGCACGCTGGTGCCTTTGGGACCCTTCAGCAGGTCGGCCACATCTGAGGTGCTCATATTGTCAGTAGCTTTGCCGTCGACTGCGGCAATCACGTCGCCCGGCCGAATTCCCGCCCGATAGGCGGGGCTGCCCACGAAGGGAGCGATGACGATAACTTTATTGTTGCGAGGGCCAACCGTCATGCCGACGCCGTAATACTTGCCCCGCTGCTCTTCCCGAAGGAGAGAATATGATTTGGGATCGAAAAAATTTGAGTGCGGATCGAGAGCGTGCAGCATGCCGGGAATGGCCCCGTTGTAAATCGCCTTATCCGGGTTGACAGGCTCGGCGTAGTTCTGCTCGACAATGTCATAGACCTGCGTAAAAGTCTTGAGGCTGTCGCGAACATCGGAGTCGCCATTGGGCAAGGGCGCAGGGCTGCTCTTCTGCGCGAAGAGCATTCCAAGAAAACCACAAGCCAAAAGGATAAGAACGACCAGAAAGAGAGTGCGACGGGAGCTACGAACCATCTTTTGTTTCCTTCGGTTTGGAGGCGATAGAGCTCGCCCGAAACAGGCAAGTTCTCGGGCCAGTATAACATGCGTTTAAAAGAGACCCAGGCCTGAGGCCTCCCTTCGGTAACGTCAGGGGTAAGCTACTGCCTATCTATAAGATGCCGCAACTCGCTAAGCGGGAAAAAGAAAGTTGTGGACGAAAGAAATACCCCCTCTAATCCAATCCGGCGTGGACTCTGGTGCCACATGCTTCAGCGGGTTCGTGACAAAATTTTTACTTTCTTTGACCGACTCACTCGATTGCTGCCGGGCAACTCAGGCAGTATGATGAGAAACATGAATCTCGGCTTTTCAGAGATGATCTTCATCTTCTTCTTGGCCCTGATTATCTTTGGGCCGAAGAAGTTGCCAGAGATCGGACGCCAGATCGGAAGGGCACTCAACGAGTTTAAGCGCGCCAGCAATGAATTTCGCGCCCAGATTGAGTCTGAAATCAACAACCTGGATGTCGAAATACGTACTCCCGAGATCCTGCCGCCAGCACACCAGGAGGAGGATGCAGTTGCCAGCAGCACGATCCCACGCGTCTCTGACGCGACCGTTGAAGTAGAGCCGAAGGCTGCTCCCGATGCCTGAGATCGCCGCCACCGCATCGCCTTCCGGACAAGCCAAAGACGAAATGCCGGCCATGAGTTTTCTCGAGCATCTCGAGGAACTCAGGCGCCGCATCATTTTCTGCCTGATTGCTGTCGCCGTGGGCTTTCTCGCCTGCTGGGCGTATGCCGAGCGGATTTATGCCCTGATGCAGGCCCCGATCATGACCGCCCTCCACAACAATGGCATGTCGGAAAAGCTGGTCTATCTGAATCCCACCGAACCATTCAACCTTTACTTGAAGGTAGCGGCTCTGGCGGGACTCTTCGTGACCTCGCCCTTCGTTCTGTATCAAGTCTGGTTATTTGTCTCGCCCGGGCTCTACCGGCACGAGAAACGCTATGTGATGCCGTTCATGTTCTCGACGGTCGCGCTTTTCGTGTCGGGTGGCATTTTTGGTTACAAGATCGTTTATCCGGCGGCGCTGGATTTTCTGATCAGCTACGGCAAGCAGTTTCAACCGATGATCACCATCGGGGAGTACACCGATCTATTTTTGACGATCATCAT
>JAFATF010000467.1 GCA_019244045.1 Acidobacteriota bacterium | reverse complement strand
AAAGTTCATGATCAAGTCTCAGTGGCTGTTCACGCTCGCGACCATTCTCGTATTAGTCGGAGTTTTTTCCCTCGCCATCTCCTGGCACGGGTCGATGAGTGTCACGGGGGCATTCCCCACCAGCTCAAGTTCGGTTGAGCTGACGGGATCGGCCGTAGGCGGATGGGCGGTGCTGGGGCTTTTCTGCTTCTTAGGCGGCCTAGTACTGCTGCTCATCTCCGTGGTACGCGCCTTCATCGAAGTGTTTCGCAAAAAGGCTGCCTGGTCAGCCGCTCCCCCCAGCCCGAAACCCGAACACGACAGCGGGCTTCCCCCCTAGAGCGGGTGCCGCAGGGCCTCTCTGCAGGGCCTCTCTGCAGGGCCTCTCTGAATGCTGCCCATTCTTGCGCCGGCGCGCGGCTTGTGGTTTCCCCCGCAGAGGCGGGAGCGAGTGACCCGGGTTGGGCGAGGCGATTCAATTCGAAGCCAGAGTTACTGAATCAGCGTTCCGTTGCCCGTGTCCTCCTGCGGCGGGATCACTACCGCGGCCGCCACCCGATCTCCCGGTTCGAGTTGCAGGAGGCGAACACCTTGCGCGGCACGACCGGACTCGCGGATGGTGCTTGAATCCATGCGGATGATCTTTCCGTAGTGGCTGATCAGCATGACCTCGGAATCTTCCGTGACTTGCGCGATACCGACCACTTTGCCGTTGCGCTCGGTAGTTTTGACGTTGATTACGCCAGAACCACCGCGGCCCTGGAGGCGGTAGTCGTCGGCCGGAGTGCGTTTGCCGAATCCATTTTCCGTAACCGAGAGGATGAGCGACCCTTTTACCGGAATTGTGTCGTCGGTTGCGGTGGCTTCGACTCCTGCCTTGGCTTTGGCTTTTTCGGCTTCCGCCTGCGCCTTCTTGGGATCTTTGGAGGTCGTGGCCATGCCGACGATGTAATCGCCCCGGTCGAGATTCATGCCGCGCACACCATAGGCAGGTCGGCCCATGGCACGAACGTCGTTCTCATCAAAGCGGATGGCCTGGCCATCGTGCGAGGCGAGAAAGACAATCTGTTCGCCGTCGGTGAGCGTGGTTCCCACCAATTCATCATCTTTTTCAATGCCGATGGCGATGATGCCGCGCGACATGACATTCGAAAAGTCTTTCAGCTCGGTCTTCTTCACTGTGCCCTGGCGGGTAGCGAAGAAGATGTATTTGCCTTCTTGCTCCAAATTACGGACGGCGAGCATGGTTCGCACGGTCTCGCCGGGTTGCAGGGCGACCAGGTTGCCGACGTGTTTGCCCTTTCCGGCGGCGCCTACATCCGGGACTTCATACACCTTGAGCCAGTACACCCGGCCGGTGTTGGTGAAAATCAAAATGTAGGCATGGGTGGAGGCGATGAACAGATGCTCGACGAAATCCTCGTCGCGCGTCCGCATGCCCATGCGACCGGTGCCGCCGCGTCGCTGCATGCGATAGGTCGAAATAGGCGTGCGCTTCAGATAGCCGGAGTGGCTGACCGTCACCGCCACCTGCTCATCGGCGATCAGGTCTTCCAGCTTGATTTCAGCGGCTTCATCTTCGATGACCGTGCGGCGCTGGTCACCGTATTGCTTCTTCACCTCTTCGAGCTCTTTGATGATCACCCCGCGCAGCTTCTTTTCCGATGCCAGGATGGATTCAAACTCGGCAATGTTCTCCCGCACCTGCTGCAACTCCTTCAAAATCTCATCGATTGAAAGTCGCGTCAGGCGGTGCAACTGTAGTTCGAGGATGGCATCGGCCTGTTTCGTGGTAAATGGTTTTTCCGCCTCGAGCTTGGGCGGACGGCCGACGGTGTTGATGTCAATCTTCTTGCCGCCAAAGTAGGCGACCAGGTGGTCGCGGGCCTCCGCCCGATTGGCGCTGCCGCGAATGATCGCAATCACGTTATCCAGATGATCGAGCGCAATGCGATAGCCTTCGAGGATGTGCTCGCGTTCCCGCGCCCGCGCCAGCAGGAAGGAGGTGCGGCGGCGAACCACGTCCACACGATGATCAATGAAGTGCTCAATCGCCTGCTTCAGTCCCAGTTCCTTGGGTTGCCCGTGCACCACCGCCAGGAAAATCATGCTGAAGGTTTCCTGCATCTGGGTATGCTTGAAGAGCTGATTGAGAATGATCTGAGGCTCGGCGCCACGCTTGAGTTCGAGCACGATGCGCATGCCTTCGCGATCGCTTTCATCGCGGATGTCAGAGAGGTCTTCGATGTGCTTGTTGTTGACGAGCTCGGCGACGCGCTCGATCAATCTCGCCTTGTTGACCTGGTAGGGGATTTCCGTAACCACGATCGCCTGCCGATCCTTGGTGAGGTTTTCGATGGCCGCGCGGGCGCGCATCACAAAACGACCCCGTCCCGTCTTATAGGCCTCGGCGATGCCCGCTTTGCCGTGAATGATGCCGTAGGTGGGAAAATCGGGACCTTGAACATGCTTCATCAGATCGATGAGGCCGGCGGCGGGATTGTTGATCAGAGTGATGGTGGCGTCAACGATCTCAGTCAAGTTATGAGGCGGGATGTTGGTGGCCATGCCGACGGCAATTCCGTTTGACCCATTGATCAGCAGGTTAGGTACCCGCGTGGGGAGGACCACCGGCTCGAGCGTCGACTCGTCATAATTGGGCTGGAAATCGACCGTATCCTTGTCGATATCGGCGACCAGGTCTTCGGCGATGTGCGCCAGGCGGCACTCGGTATATCGCATGGCCGCCGGCGGATCACCATCGACGGAGCCAAAATTCCCTTGACCATCGACTAAGGGATAGCGCAGCGAGAATGGCTGCGCCATACGGACGAGCGCGTCGTAGAGCGCAGCGTCCCCGTGGGGATGGAAGCGGCCCATACATTCCCCCACCACCTTGGCGCACTTCACGTGTTTGCGGTTGTGGAGAAGACCCATGTCGTACATGTGGTAAAGAAGACGGCGGTGGACCGGCTTCAGGCCGTCGCGAACGTCGGGCAGCGCGCGGCCAATGATGACCGACATCGAGTAGTCGAGATACGATCGCCGCATCTCCTCTTCAATGTTGATGGGCTGAATATTGAGCGCGCCGGGCCCGCCCGCTCCTGCTCCGCCGTCCCCTGGAGGCGGACTGAATGGGAGTTGAGGATTTTGTTCATCAGCCATAAAACGTCTGGCTCCTAGTCTGCGATCGATAACCCAGAAGCGCGCGCTCCTTCTGACCTATGCCGCGCGATCCGCACGCTCGCGAGCTGATTCAAATTGCAAGGTGCAGGCAGTGCCACCTTGTAGCATATGGTAAACCCTGTATTTGCAGTAACTTAATCGCCGCAGAGCTGTAAGCATTATAGCACCGGGCGCACAGGTGGGAACGGTCGAGGGTGCCGATTTGGATGCCGCCCGGCGAGAAATTCGCGCCTTGAGCATCCCGGCCGTCGATTCGCTATCGCGTCAGGCGGGGGTTGCGTCGCGCAGCTTGACCGACCTCGCCGCCAGGCGTAGAGTTGCGCAGGATCGCGGGTTGCGGGGGCACGTATGCTGAAAGGATTCAGGCAATTCATTCTTCGCGGCAATGTAGTCGATATGGCGGTCGGTGTGGTGATTGGCGCCGCCTTTGCCGGCGTGGTGACCGCGTTTACCAAGGACCTGTTGACCCCCTTCATTGCCGCCGTGGTTGGCAAGTCCGACTTCTCGGCCATTCAATTCACCATCCATGGCAGCAAGTTTGCAGTTGGCGACTTCATTAATGCAGCTGTTTCATTTCTCCTGGTCGCGGCCGCCGTCTACTTCTTTGTCGTGACCCCGGTGAACGCACTTGTCTCGCGCATGCGGAAGGCGCCCGCACCGGCCGATCCCACTACCAAGAAGTGTCCGGAATGCTTGAGCGAGATTCCAATCGACGCCCGTCGCTGCTCGCAGTGCGCACAACCATTGTCCCTGCAGGCCGCCGCGGACTGACGAATACCTGTACCATCAGCAGATGCCTTTTCGAGCCCCGAGAGGCCTGCCCCCGCCGCTCATTTCCCTTTGTCTTTACAGTCTGGTCGCCTGTCTCACGGCTCAGAACGTGCCCTTTCATCGCACAAACGAAAGAGGGCAAGCGCCCGCGGTGCAGCTGGGTACCTTCGAGAACAGCTTTTACCGGAACCCGTTTTTCGGATTTCGTTGTGCGCTGCCCTTTGGCTGGGTGGACCGCACGCGGCAGATGCGCGACCAGGCGAACGAGGGAAACAAATCGCTCTTGCTTCTCGCCGTCTTTGAGCGGCCTCCTGATGCCGCCGGGCAGTCGGTGAACTCCGCCGTTCTGATCACGGCCGAGAGCCGGCAGGCCTATCCGGACCTGAAGACTTCGGCCGACTACTTCGTTCCCCTTTCAGACGTGGCTATCGGGAAGGGTTTCGAGGTGGTCAACCCGCCTTATAACTTCAAAGTGGGAGTAAAACCGGTGGTGCGCGCCGATTTCAGGAAGAGAATGGGTCAGGTCACGATGTATCAATCCTCTCTGGCCATTCTCGACAAAGGTTATTTTGTCTGCCTGACGTTCCTAGGGGGGAGCGAGGACGAGGTGAATGAGCTTATGGAAAAGGTGCGCTTTGATCCGCCCAGATCAAAGCCGGCCGTGCGTCCCCCCGAGCCCTGAGCGACCCGGCTTCCAAGGGCCACAATCGAGACCATTTACTGCCCCGGTTCGGGCCCGCGAAACAGCAGCTTTCATGCTATAATTGATGTAGCTCTGGATGCTTCTAACAGCTAATAAATTCAATGGTTTGAGGTCTCCCCGGTGTATCCAGAAGATGGCGCCATCCTAGCGCTTGACGCCGCGCTTTTACGGAGCTGAATGGCCAGTAAAGAAACGTTGAATCCCGCCGCTGTTGCGCAACAAAAAAGCAAAGACGGGAAAGCTGTTCCTGGCAACGGTAACACCGACTACACCGCCGAATCCATCAAAGTTTTGGGCGGAATGGAAGCGGTGCGCAAGCGGCCGGCAATGTACATCGGCTCGACTGGCGACATGGGCTTACACCATCTGGTGTACGAAGTGGTGGACAACTCGGTTGACGAGGCCTTGGCGGGATTTGCCGACAAGATTGAAGTCAGCATTCATATCGACAACTCGATCACGGTGATCGATAACGGGCGCGGTATCCCGGTTGGCATGATGGATATTGACGGCGAGAAAGTTCCCGCCGCTCAGGTAGTCATGACCAAGCTGCACGCCGGGGGAAAATTTGATTCCTCAACATACAAGGTTTCAGGAGGATTGCACGGCGTCGGCGTTTCTTGTGTAAATGCGCTCAGCGAAGAACTGGAACTGGAGATTTGGCGGGAAGGCTTTACCTGGGAGCAGACATATTCGAAAGGCGACCCCACCAGCAAGCTGAAGAAGACCGGAGCAGCGAAGGTCAAGACCGGAACCAAGGTGCACTTCCTCCCCGACAGGGGTATCTTCACCACCACCGAATACAACTTCGACACTCTGGCGCAGCGCTTGCGCGAACTAGCCTTTCTCAATAAGGGTCTGCTCATCAGGCTGACCGATGAACGCACCACCGATCCCAAGACGGGGGAGCCAAAGACCGTCGAATTCAAATACAACGGCGGAATCGCCGAGTTTATCAAGCACCTGAATCGTGGCAAGTCGGTACTGCACGACAAGCCGATTTACATGGAGGCCGACAGAGAGGATGTGCACATCGAAATCGGCCTGCAGTATAACGATGGCTATTCGGAGACGGTTTTCAGTTTTGCCAATAACATCAACACGGTGGACGGCGGTACGCACCTATCCGGATTCCGCACCGCTCTGACCCGCACCATTAATTATGCCGGCCAGCAGCTCAGCCTTTTTAAGGACGTTAAGGAAAACCTGACGGGGGATGATGTTCGCGAAGGCCTGGTGGCGGTGATCAGCGTGAAGCTGCCGCAGCCGCAGTTTGAGGGACAGACCAAAGGCAAACTGAATTCCGATATCGCCGGCGTGGTTCAGGCCGTGGTCAACGAAAAGTTGGGGGCGTTCTTCGAGCAGAACCCGACGGTTGCCCGCAAGGTGATCAATAAGGCTATCGAGGCAGCTCGGGCACGGGAAGCAGCCCGCAAAGCGCGTGATCTGACCCGACGCAAGGGCGCGCTCGACGGCGGCGGCCTGCCCGGCAAGCTGGCCGACTGCTCCGAGCGCCAGCCCGACCGTTGTGAGCTGTTCCTGGTCGAGGGCGAGTCGGCCGGCGGTACCGCCAAGCAGGGGCGCGATCGGCGTTTCCAGGCCATCCTTCCGCTGAAGGGAAAAATTCTCAACGTGGAGAAGGCACGCTACGACAAGATGCTGGGCCATGAAGAAATTCGCGCCATGATCACGGCGCTTGGTACCGGCATCGCCAAAGAGGATTTTGATCCCACGAAGCTGCGTTACGGCAAAATCATTCTCATGACCGACGCTGACGTCGACGGCAGTCATATCCGCACCCTGCTTCTGACCTTCTTTTTCCGCCACATGCAGGAGCTGATCAAGCGCAATAACGTCTACATCGCGCAACCCCCGCTCTATGGCATCAAGAAAGGCAAGTCGCACCAGTACATCAAGGATGATCGCGAATTCGTAAAAGTCATGGTCAAGCGCGCGGCCGAGGGTCTCGTCGTGCGTTATGGTGATGGTGCCGCCAAGCTCGAGGGCGCCGCGCTCTCCAAATTCATGACCGTGCTTAACGAATATCTGGGGTTCTTTGACAAGGTGGATAAACGGGTGCGCAATCAGCATGTGACCGAACTGCTGCCCAAACTCGATCTCGCCAAGCGCGCTGACTTTGAGGGCGACAAGAAGTCGCTACCCAAGAAGGTGGAGAAGCTTGAAAGGGAGTTGAAAAAGCTGGAGAAGGGGGAAGGTTTCAAGAAGATCGAGACGCGTTTTGACGAGGAACACAACCTTTGGGAGGTGGCCTTCGTCAACCCGCAAGGCGCCGAGCATCGCATCAACTGGGAGCTGGCCTCTCGTGCCGAGTACCGCCAGATGACGGCCAAGTTCAAGCAGATTGAAGCCCATATCGAGCCGCCCTTCGTCATTGAGACCGTAGCCAAGGGCGCGAGCAATGCAAAGGACGGCAACGCGGAGGAAGAATTAAGCGACGCCGAGCGGGAGGATCTGGAGAAGACTGCCAGAAAGACCACCAAAGCGCAGCCCAAACTGAAGAGCAAGGAACCTGAAGCGGTCGAAAAACGATCGCCGCGAGACTTGTTTGACTATGTCCTGGCTGAAGGCAGGAAAGACTACACCGTTCAGCGCTACAAAGGATTGGGCGAGATGTCGGCCGAGCAGCTGTGGGAGACGACCATGGACCCCGAGCGCCGCACCCTGCTGTCGGTGAAGCTGGAAGATATTGCCGAAACGGAGACGATTTTTACCACCCTCATGGGTGAAGATGTCGAAGCGCGGCGCAAGTTCATTGAAGACAACGCCCTCGATGTGAAGAACCTCGACATTTAGCTTCCGCCTCGGCGACGCCCGCCCCATCGTGCCATCCTCATTGCCGCCAGCAAAGCCAGAATGAGAACCGGTGCTGGCGAGGTGCGCGCTCGCCGCTTGCCCCGCAAAGCAGCAAAACGGCAGGGCCGACCCCCTGCCGTTCCCCAATTTCCTCACTTGCCTTTATTGACGGCCCTTTTCAGTTCGTTCCCAGGGGTGAATTTGGCGACGCGGCGGGCGGCAATCTTAATGGTGGCACCGGTTTGCGGGTTGCGCCCGTTCCGGGCTCTTCTCTGGGAGACAGAGAAGGTTCCGAAACCAATCAGGGCGACCCGGTCTCCCTTCTTGAGGGAAGAGGTAATGCTCTCCACGGCGGTATCAATAGCGATTCCGGCGGCAGTCTTGCTGATGCCGGCGCCAGCTGCAATGCGATCGATGAGATCGGCTTTGTTCATTGTCTCTCCTGGTTAGGATTTGGCTTGATCCCGCAAGCGATAGGCGGTGCGAGTTCAGAACCTAGCGGGAGCTATTTTCCTCTCACTTTCTCGAATGTCAACTGTGGAAATCGGCGCGGGTAGCCAGATTCGAAAGGGGGGGTGACTAAAGCCCGCGGTTTTCTGGGCGCTGCGCGCTTGCGGGCGCGGAACAACGATTGGTTTAAGGCCGCGCGTTCGATTACAATGCGAGCAGGTGTTGCGCAAACCGAGGGCCAAATCAGCATGTCATCTAAGCGAACCTCCCACAAGCATTGGTTAGAGTTCTTTCCCACGCTGCTATTGCTGGGTATTCTTGCCGGAGCCATTGGCGGCTTGGCCGTCGGCGTGATGACTTCGCGCACAGCTTCCTCTTCGGCGAGCTCGCATTAGCTCTCTAGACTCATTGGCAAGCTCAGGAGCTCGGTCGTGAAGCTCCGCACCTTGCGCCCAGGCGCTGCGCTGCTGGCTGACACGCCCGTAGCCTGACTGCGACTTTTCCGCGGGCGTCCACAACTCGGCCTGTAACTCCACAGGATGTACACAGCCGGACCGGCCTTTCGACTTGCGCGATGTCCGCGGCGGGTGCAAAGTCGGTGAGGCGGGTAGATCGATGCGCAGGGCAAGCATAGATGTCTGTCCAATCTGCCAAGGCATAGGATGGAAGACGCTGACTTTCGGCGCCAAGCAGCGCGTCGCCCGGTGTGAATGCCGGCTGAAAGCCCGCGGGCAGGCCTTGCTGGCGGCGGCGCGGATCCCTCGACGTTACGAGCACTGTGAGCTTTCAAGCTTCACAACCGACTTTCCCGCGGCCCACGGATCGTTGGCCTTAGCCTACATCGCGGCCACAAAGTTTGCCGAAGAATACGACTCCCGCGAAGGCACCGGCCTTTTGATTATTGGCAAGATTGGAGTGGGCAAGACACACCTCGCCGTGGGCATCATCAAGGAGCTGATCCTGAACCACGGCATCGCCTGCCTGTTCTATGACTACCGCGAACTGCTGAAAGAGATCCAGAACTCCTACAACGAGTCGGTCCGAGCCACCGAACTTGATGTGCTGCGGCCGGTCTTCGAGACCGAGGTGCTGGTGCTAGATGAACTTGGTGCCGTGAAGCCTACGGAATGGGTTTGGGACACGGTGAGTCTGATTCTGAATACGCGCTATAACGACAACCGCACCACCCTGATCACCACCAATTTTCCCGATGGAGCACCAGCTCTAAGCGGTTCACTTTCTCTGGCCAGGAATGCCGCCCGAGAAGAGAATTTGGGCGACCGCATCGGCGAGAGAATGCGCTCCCGTTTACATGAGATGTGCCGCATCATTCAGATGGACGGGCAAGACTTCCGGCAGAAATTTCGGAGTGCGAGCTTCCGCTAGCAATTCACCTGAGAGGAGAGGGGCTGATAGGAGGTAAACTCCGGCTGTCGCAGCTCACACGTCACACCCTAAGCTCGGGGTCCAGGCGGCCCACCGGGGAGAGCGAGGTCGAAACCGGAGTCCGCAATCACTACAATTGATGGGTGCTTCTGGAACGGCTGGAATTTACCCCTGAGCGGGATGCGGATGTGTTAGCCGCTGTTCCCTCCTCGCCCGCTGTTTTTCTTCTGGCCGGGCATGAGGCTGCCGAACCCTACGTCAGCAAGACGCGAAATCTAAGGCGTCGGCTGATTCGTCTCCTGGGCGCCTCGCAAGATACCCGCAAACTCAATTTACGCGAGCGGGTGTGCTCGATTGAATTCACGCCCACCGGCTCTGATTTCGAAGCCGGCTTGCTGCTTTACCAAGCCTTGCGTCGCGCCTTTCCCAAGACCTATCGTGCTCGCCTGCGCCTGCAATTTGCTCCCCTGGTGAAGATGCACATGGGCAATCGCTATCCACGAGCTTCCATCACCCGTCGTGTCGGGGGCGCAAAATCGAACTACTACGGCCCGTTCGCTTCCCGCGCGGCGGCAGAAAAGTTTTCCCACGATGCGCTCGACTTTTTTAGCATGCGCCGCTGCGTTGATGACCTCAATCCCGATCCCGCCTTTCCCGGGTGCATCTATTCGGAAATGAAAATGTGTCTCGCGCCCTGCTTCAAAGGCTGCACGGACCAGGAGTACCGCGTTGAGGTCGAGCGCGTGGAAGCGTTCTTCGACACGCGGGGAGCCTCTCTGGTAGAGGAAATCTCACGCCAGCGGGAGCAGGCCTCGCTCGAGCTTCGTTTCGAAGAGGCGGCTCGATTGCATGCACAGCTCGAGAAGTTGCGGTCGGTCCTGACGCAGATGCCGGAGATTGTTCACCGGTTGGATCGGCTGAGTGGCCTCGTGATCCAGCGCTCGTCCGGGCCGAACTCCATCGCCTTGTTTTCGATCCAAGCGGGAATCATCTCTGGGCCGATTCGCTTCTCGATTCCACCGTTCCTCCTGCCCGGCGGCGAGGCTCCGCCTCTGAGAGCACGGATCAGCCAGGCCTTATCAGGCTCTCGATCGCAGGAGGCGGCAAGCACGGTTGAGCTGATGGAGCACCTGGCCATTCTCAAGCGTTGGTTTTTCCGCAGCAGCCGGCAGGGTGAGATCTTCTTCGCCGATCGAAAGGGCGAGTTGCCCTGGAGACGAATCGTTCGCGGGGTAGCGCGCATCTTGCAAGGCGGCCACGCGCAAAAAGAAACGCCTGCGCCTGGCGCGCCGCCGTTTCGGGAGCAAGGAGGATGATCAATGTCTATCAATCCTGATCAGGCGCTTCGCGAGCACCTGGTGGGTTTGTTGCGCGGCGGGAACGCGCACACCGCCTTTGATGGTGCGATTTCCGGGCTTCCAGCTGAAGCTCGTGGCAAAAAAATCCGCGGCCTTCCTCATACCGCCTGGATGATTCTTGAGCACCTGAGAATCGCGCAGTGGGACATTGTTGAATTCAGCCGCAACCCTCAGCACACCTCTCCCCGGTGGCCCGAGGGCTACTGGCCGCAGCAAACTGCTCCCAGCAGCGATTCGGCTTGGAACAAGAGCGAGCGCGCTTTCCGCGAGGATCTAGAAACCATGGAAGCGCTTGTATCGGCTCGCGAAACTGATTTGTATGCCCCCATCCCCTGGGGAAAAGGACAGACCATCCTGCGCGAGGCCCTGCTGGTGGCCGACCATAATGCTTATCATATCGGCGAGTTGGTGGTGCTGCGGCGCCTTCTCGGAGCCTGGCCGGCGCAATAGTTTGCCCGCCGAGTTGCGCGCCGCTCTCTTCGCACTTCTCGGTTCCGTATAATAGACAGGAAGAGCGAGTCGTTTATTTTGATGCCTTCATCCAATTACCAACGTGAAAAACTCTCAGTTGTTCTTTGAACATTACGGACTGACGCAGCACGATTTAGAGCGGTATTTGGCGGCAGCGCTCTCGGCTGGCGGGGATTACGCCGACCTTTATTTTGAGTATCTTTCTTCGACGTCGCTAATGGTAGATGAATCGATGGTGAAGTCAGCCTCGCAGGGGATCTCGGCGGGATGCGGAATCCGCGTGGTTTCCGGTGAGCGGACCGGTTATGCCTATACCGACGACTTGTCATCCCAGCGGGTCCTGCAGGCGGCAAGGACGGCAGCGTTGATCGCCAGCGGGCCGGCCAAGGAGCCGATCATCGGGTTCCAGGAAAAGCCGGCGCGCAATCTTTATCCCGTGAGTCTACCCTCGGTCGAAGCCGAGATTACCGCCAAAGTCGAGCTGGTCATGCGAGCCGACCGGGCGGCGCGTGCCTATGATCCCCGCATCAAGGAAGTCCGCGCCAGCTACGCCGACGAATTGCGTCACATCCTGGTGGTTGGGTCCGACAATACTTACGCCGAAGATTCCCAGCCGCTTGCCCGTTTGAATGTTTCCTCCATCGCCAAGGTCGATGGGAACTCTGCTCGAGGCAGCGCCGGGGGTGGGGGCCGGGTAGCCTTGGATTTCTTTTTTGGGGAGAAAACGCCGGAGTACTTCGCCAGGGAAGCAGCGCGCCAGGCCATCCTGCAGCTGGACGCACGCGAGGCGCCGGCGGGAGAGATGGAGGTGGTGCTCGGCCCGGGATGGCCGGGCGTGCTGCTGCATGAGGCAGTCGGGCACGGTCTGGAGGCTGATTTCAACCGCAAGAAAACCTCGGCGTTCACCGGGCTGGTCGGCAGACGGGTCGCCAGCGAGAAATGTACGGTGGTAGACAATGGCACCATGCCTTGGCGGCGCGGCTCTCTCAATGTTGACGACGAGGGTCAGCCCACGCAGAATACCGTGCTCATCGAAAAGGGAGTTTTGAAAAATTACCTTAGCGATAAACTCTCGGCTCGCCTGATGGGTATTGCCGACACCGGCAATGGCCGCCGGGAAAGCTACGAGCACATCCCCATGCCCCGCATGACCAATACCTACATGCTGGCAGGTGAAGACGCTCCCGAGGATATAATCCGTTCGGTCAAGCGTGGCATTTACGCGGTTAACTTCGGTGGCGGGCAGGTCGATATAACCAATGGCAAGTTTGTCTTCTCGGCGTCGGAGGCCTACCTCATCGAGAACGGCACCATTACGGCGCCGATAAAAGGCGCGACTTTGATTGGTAATGGCCCGGATGTGCTCACGCGTGTGTCCATGGTGGGCAGCGATCTCAAGCTTGACGAAGGGGTTGGAACCTGCGGGAAAGATGGGCAGGCGGTGCCGGTCGGGGTGGGAATTCCCACCATCAAAATCGATCGGCTGACGGTTGGCGGAACCGCCAAACGAGACAGCGGTGGGTTCATGCAGTAATTGAGCCAGTCACGAGCGAGACGCGAGAGTTGGAGAAAGGCGGCCGGGAGCAAAGCAATCGTCGGGGACGGAACTTAATCGAGCGATGCATGCGGCGCGGCCGATGACATGGTTCCCGGAGCTCTGGCCCCCGCCCCGTTGCCCTTTCTGCTAGGTTGGCTTCTTTATGCCTCAAGGTGCAGTAGAAATTCGCAATCAGAAACTCGAAACTGATCTGAAGGCGCTAGCCGCCGACCTGGTGCGACGCGCCCTGCTGGGCGGCGCCTCGGCGGCGGAGTGTGTCGTGCGCGAAGGGGACGAATTCTCTACCGTGGTACGCCTGGGCCAAGTCGAAACCCTGAAAGAATCTGGCTCGCGCGCCATTGGGGTGCGCGTCTTCTTTGGCCAGCGCGCGGCCAGCACCTACTCGAGCGACTTCTCGCGCGAAGGGCTGGATCGCATGCTGCGCGCGGCCATCGAATTAGCCAGGATTACCTCGGAAGATCCGTATGCCGGCATTCCCCAGCCGGGGCAGCTAGGCTCGATTTCCGGTGATCTGGACCTTTACCATGACGATGTGTACTCGTTGCCGGGAGACGAACGGATTGACTATGCGCGCCGGGCAGAGAAAGCAGCGCTCGATTTCGATTCCCGCATCAAGAACTCGGAGGGCGGTTCATTCGACGCCGCCACCGGCCGCAAAGTGCTGGCAAACTCCCATGGTTTTCTGGGCGAGTACCAGCGCTCCTATTGTGCGGCGGCCGCGGTTCCGATCGCGCAGGATGAGCGCGGCAACATGCAGCGCGATTATTGGTTCTCGATAGCTCGTAGCCTCCGCCGGCTGGAAGCGGCCGAAAACATTGGCAAAATCGCAGCCCAGCGCACCCTGCGCCGCTTGGGGGCGAAAAAGATTAAAACCGCCGAAGTTCCGGTAGTGTTCGATCCCCTGGTGGCGGTCTCGATCATGGATCACATCTTTGAAGGCATCAACGGTGATTCGATTTATCGCGGCGCTTCGTTTCTGGCGGGAAAGCTCGGGCAAAAAGTTGCGGGCGACAATGTCACAGTCATCGACGATGGCACCATGCGCGGCGGTTTTGGCACCAGTCCCTTCGACGCCGAAGGGGTGCCCACGCGTCGCACGACCGTAATCGAGAGGGGTGTGTTGAAGTCATACCTGCTGAACACTTACACGGGCAAAAAACTCGGCCTGGAGACGACCGCCAATGCCTCTCGCGGACTGGCGGGTAACCCGGGAATTGGTCCGGGCAACTATTTCCTCCACAGGGGCTCGAAGCCCGCGAAGGCGATCGTCTCTGAGATCAAAGAAGGCCTTTATGTCACCGAGTTTTTAGGCCAAGGCGCCAACTTAGTGACCGGCGACTATTCTCGTGGTGCCTCCGGAATGTGGATCTCAAGAGGCGAACTCGCCTACCCGGTCGAAGAGATTACGGTGGCGGGCAATCTCAAAGAAATGTTCTTCAACATCGTGGAAATCGGCGATGATCTGGAATTCCGGGGCGCCATGGCTTGTCCCACGATCCGCATTGATGGCCTCACGGTGGGGGGAGAGTAGGAGGCGCGCACCAGCACTCGCTCTGTGGCAGGCCGACCACCATCGAATAATAGGTCCGTGGCGCGCTCTGCTCGCCGGTGCGGTCGAGTGTTCGACCTCGGGGCGGGTGTCAGCTGATTCCCCGACGATAGTACAATTCCAAGCATGGGTGGCCACATCGAGCCATCGCCGCTAGCCGACGAGCCCACGCTCTGGCGTCCAATCCTGATGGGTGTAGTGATTGTGGTGGTGGTGGTAGGCGCGGTGGTGCTAGGCCTTCGCCACTCACCCCCGCCCGCTAGCGGCCCTGCCTCCTATGCTCCGCGGTTGAAGATTTCTGATTTGAAGATGAGCGCCGCCGAAAATTTTGTGGGTGCGACCGTGTCGTATGTGGATGGCACGATTACCAACACGGGAACGAAGACTGTTACCCACGCGGTTGTTCACACCCTCTTCAAAGATGAGATGGGGCAAGTGGTGGGGGACGAGAGCTTGCCAGTGCATGTACTCGAGACCGGCGGGCCCTATCCCGACGTGCTCGACTTGAACGCGTCGCCGCTTCGACCGGGTCAAACAAAGCCCTTCCGGCTGACTTTCGAGAGCATCTCCGCGCAGTGGAACCATCAATTCCCACAACTGGAAATTACCGACGTGGTCACAAAGTAGAGTGTTGGCGCCGCCGGCCTTGGCATGCGCGGTTTTTCTGGACGGTTCGTTACAATGGCGGTATGGCTCAGGTAAAGACGATTCGGCTCACCGAGACGGTCCGAGCCGCGGGTTGAGCTTCCAAGCTGAGTCCGGCGGCGCTGGACGCGGTGCTTGGGAAATTAGCCCGGCAACAGGATCCCAATGTTCTGGTCGGCTTCGATTGCGCCGACGATGCGGGGGTGTATCAAATAAGCCCTGAGACGGCGCTCGTGCAGACCGTCGATTTTTTCACTCCCGTAGTGGATGATCCTTATACCTTCGGACAGATCGCTGCCGTCAACGCGCTGAGCGATGTTTACGCGATGGGGGGACGGCCATTGACGGCTCTGGCCCTGGTTTGCTTCCCGGAGAAGGGCGATCTTGGGATTCTCGAACAAATTCTGGCCGGGGGCCTGGCTAAGATGATGGAGGCCGGCTGCACCGTCATCGGTGGGCACAGCATTCGTGATGAGGAAACCAAGTTCGGCTATTCGGTGAGCGGTCTGATCCACCCCCGGAAGGTCCTGACCAATCAAGGGTCGAGGCCTGGCGATCGCTTGTTGCTCACCAAAGCTTTGGGTACTGGCGTGATCTCGACGGCCATCAAGAAGGGTACCGCCAAGCAGGAATGGATCGATCGCGCCGTGCGATCGATGACAACTCTCAATAAAGCTGCTGCCGAGCTCATCACGAGGATGGGGTCCGGAATCGATTCCGGCACAAACGACGACGGAGCAAGCGACGACGGTTTTGCCGTACATGCCCTTACCGACGTCACCGGCTTCGGCCTGATTGGCCACGCGCGAGAAATGGCCGAAGCCTCAAAGGTAAGCCTGAGGATCCATGCTTCGCGCATTCCTCTTTTGTCGGGTGCTTTGGAATGCGTTCGTTGCGGCCACGTTCCCGGTGGCCTCCAGGCAAACCGCGAGTTTGCCGCATGCGTGGTCAAATACGAAAGCGATATTGCTGAAGAGCTTAAGACCCTGCTGTTTGATCCCCAAACCGCGGGAGGCCTGCTGATTTCAGTCGCCGAGGCCGATGCCGCGATCCTGCTCGAGGAGCTGCAGCGAAAGGGTATTGAGGCTGTGGCCATCGGCGAAGTGAGATCCCAAGGACCACTGATTACCGTTTCGCCTTAGTTTATTGCCCAACCCCGAAGCAGGTTCACAAAGGCGCTGCCGGTCAGAATCTCATTACAGATTGGCGATCGCATCGGGCGAGGCGAGCATCTATCAGGGTTCCTTTGTGACGGAGGAGCAGCGATGAACCGGCGACGGTTGGGCGGCAAGTTGGAGGTTTCTGCTCTTGGCCTCGGCTGTATGGGCATGTCGGAGTTTTATGGCGAGCGCGACGATAAAGAATCGATTGCCACCATTCATCGCGCCCTCGAGCGAGGCATCAATTTTCTTGACACCGCTGATATCTACGGGCCTTATCTCAACGAGGAACTGGTTGGCAGGGCCATTCGGTCTTACCCTCGCGATCAGCTGGTGATCGCCACTAAATTCGGCATCGTGCGCGACCCCACCAATCCGGGGATCCGTAATGTGAACGGCAAGCCCGAGTATGTACGCAAGTCATGTGAAGCGAGCCTGCGGCGATTAGGCGTCGACTACATCGATTTGTATTATCAGCATCGAGTAGACCCGAGTACGCCGATCGAAGAAACTGTAGGAGAAATGGCGCGGCTGGTGAAGGAGGGCAAAATTCGCCACGTCGCGCTTTCCGAGGCTAGCCCGCAGACCTTAGCCCGCGCTCAACGAGTTCATCCGATTACCGCCGTCCAAACCGAGTATTCACTCTGGACACGCGACGCGGAACGCGAGGTGCTGCCGAGATGCCGCGAATTGGGCATTGGATTCGTAGCTTATAGCCCGCTGGGTCGTGGCTTTCTCACCGGGCGCTTTAAAAGCTTTGAAGATCTGCCCGCGCAGGCTTTCGCCGCAATGCCCCACGTTTTCAAGGACAAAATTTTCACAAGAACCTTGATTTGGTAGGCCAGGTCGAGCAACTAGCAAAGGAGAAGGGCGCGAGCGCAGCGCAGCTGGCGCTAGCCTGGGTGCTGGCCCAAGGGGATGACATTGTTCCTATCCCCGGGACCAAGCGGGCGAAGTACCTCGAGGAGAATGTGGCCGCACTCAGCCTGGAGCTTACGGGCCTGGACCTGGCGCGCATCGAACAGGCATTCCCTTTCGGAGCGGCGTCGGGCGAGCGCTACCCGGCGCCCATGATGGAGCTGGTGAATGGCTAAAGGCTCAGTAAGCAAAGCTGCTGGCAGGAACTGAGCATGAAGATGTTCTCAGGCCGGCGCCGGATGTTCGCCGCCCTTGGCCAGGCCCGGTCTGCCCGGCTCCGGCTTCAACACCTGCTGGACGCCCTCGTCTTTGGGTACGGGTTTGGAAGGCGGCAGTTCCTTTCCCTCAATAATCATCTTGATCTCGGTAGCATCGAGTACTTCGCGATCGAGAAGCGCATTGGCAACCTTGGTCAAGACTTCTTTGTTTTCCGAAAGCAGGCTCTTGGCCGTGTTGTAGCCGTTGTCGACGAGCTTACGCACCTCCTGGTCGATCTTGATGGCCGTGTCCTCGCTATAGTCACGATGCTGTGCGATTTCCCTTCCTAGAAAGATTTGCTCCTCTTTCTTGCCAAACGTGAGCGGGCCGAGCGTACTCATGCCCCACTCGCACACCATCTTGCGTGCTAATTCGGTGGCGCGCTCGATGTCATTGCCGGCCCCGGTGCTCATCTGGTTGAGGAAGATTTCCTCCGCCAGACGTCCACCCATCAAGATTGCGATGTTGGTCTCCAGATAGTCTTTCGTATAGTTGTGCTTGTCGTCGATGGGCAGCTGCATGGTGACGCCCAGAGCCATGCCGCGAGGAATAATCGTAACCTTGTGCACGGGATCGGAGTTGGGCAGCTTCATGGCCACCAGCGCGTGGCCGGCTTCGTGAAAGGCGGTCACCCGCTTCTCCTCGTCGGAGAGGATCATGGACTTGCGCTCAACCCCCATGAGAACTTTGTCTTTGGCCAGCTCGAAATCATACTGCAGCACAGCTTTACGATTCTGCCGGGCGGCGCTGAGGGCTGCTTCGTTCACCATGTTGGCAAGATCGGCGCCGGAGAATCCCGGCGTGCCGCGCGCCAGCACGGTCAAATCAACATCGTCGGCCAACGGGATCTTGCGCGTGTGAACGCGCAGAATTTCCTCGCGGCCGCGAACGTCGGGCCGATTTACGACCACTCGGCGATCAAAACGGCCTGGGCGGAGCAGCGCCGGATCGAGCACATCGGGGCGGTTGGTGGCCGCCATCAAAATGACGCCTTCGTTTGATTCAAAGCCGTCCATTTCAACCAGCAGCTGGTTCAGGGTCTGCTCGCGCTCATCGTGGCCTCCCCCTAAACCGGCGCCGCGATGACGGCCGACCGCGTCAATCTCGTCGATGAAGATGATGCAGGGCGCATTTTTCTTGCCTTGCTCAAACAGGTCTCGCACCCGGCTCGCCCCGACACCCACGAACATCTCCACAAAATCAGAACCGGAGATGGAGAAAAAGGGAACGTTGGCTTCACCGGCAACTGCCCGCGCCAGCAAGGTCTTGCCGGTTCCCGGAGGTCCGACGAGCAGCACCCCCTTGGGAATGCGCCCGCCGAGCTTCTGGAATTTCTGAGCTTCACGCAGGAACTCGATAATTTCCCGCAGTTCCTCCTTGGCCTCGTCGACGCCGGCTACATCCTTGAACGTGACCTTCTTCTGCTGCATCGACAGTAGGCGGGCCCGGCTCTTGCCGAACGACAAGGCTTTATTGCCCCCCGTCTGCATCTGACGAATCATGAAGAACCAAAGAGCCGCCAGCAGGATAATCGGAGCCAGATTGAAGAGCCAGCTGGGCCAGCCTCCCCCGCTTGCGTCCTTTACCTCAATGGCAACATGCTTGTCGCTGAGGGTCTTGTACATATCGGGGTAGTTGGCCGGTACGGTGGTGTGGAACTTGGTCTTGTCGGTGTAATCACCGCGCACTTCCTGCCCGTTGATTGTGACCTTCTGGACATTGCCCTGGTTCACATCGTTCATGAACTGGCTGAAGTTGATCTCTTTTTCCTTCTGGCCCCCGCCGCTGGTCTTCACCACCTGCCAAAGCAAAAAGGCCGAGAGCACAATGACCAGCCAGAACACCACTGTCTTTACGGTTGAATTCACTCCAGGCTCCTCTGACTGAAGGGCGCTCCGGACAAAAACGCCCAACCCGACATTTTTAGATGCTGGACGCGGGCAAGTGTCGCATTTTTAGGACCTTGGAACCCGTGCTCCGGTCGAGAACTCACATTGGCCCCATCGGGGGCGCCGGGCATCTTCCTGGCCATTTTACCTTGTTCGAGAGCTCAAATCGTAGGAAATCGCAATAGGGCCGGGAGCACGTAGGTCACCGCCTTGATTCTCCACCCTCTTTGGGTCTAGACACATAACAGTCGGAATTACAAGGCAGCAGACGGAGGAAGATGTGGCAATCGGCTGAGTGACGTCATATCCGAGACGTCACCGGTTGCGAACCTAAGTGAGGTGGGTTCTTCGCCCGCTAGACAGCCTTTATTCCATCCAGCTCGCGGATAAGTACGGCGGCCTCACCTGCCATCGGTCGCATATGGGCCCGGCCGCGAAAGCCTCTCACCCAGATCACCTCATTCCCACTGAGTACGACAGGCCATAAGCTGCGCTCGAACCCGTGCACACGGCGCTTCTCGAGTAGTTCCTTAACTTTTTTGGCCGCCCGCGTGTGCGCCGGCCAAAACCTATCGCCCGGCCGCCAGCTTCGGACGGTCAAGTCTTTGGCCAGCAGGGCGGGGTCAAACAGATGGTCTGAGTCACAATGGGGAGACCGTTCACCTGCTTCGATCCGAATTGCCTGCAGGCGTGAACCGATTTCTGGTATCTCAACTTCGCCAGGGACGGTCAGGCGCAGCTCGTAAGGCCGGAGCGCGGGAGAGAGGGAAGTAGCCGGCGGGGAGATAAACTCCAGAGCATCCTGCGTGCATTTGACTCTCCAGCCATTCGGCAGAGCCAGGCGTTTGCCGGCGCCGTGCTCGCCCCGCGCCAAAGCTAGTATCTCCTCAACCTTGGCGAAGTCGAGCGGAAATCCGGCTTTTTCGGCAACTACTTTCAACACGCGCCGCTCGACGGCCAGAGATTGGGAGAGCAGCCAGCGTCGATCAACCCAACGACTTCGCTCTTCCCGGTTCGAAGTGGTTGATTGCGGCCCTCCTTGGGCCCAGGCAGGCAGCGCTTGCAGCCGCCGGTGGCACGAAGCATCCGGCTCCAGCCGATGAATAGCAGCAGTTACCCAGCCTGCCGCTTTATTGTCCCAGAAATCCTGTTCAGCGCGGGCGATCTCGGCTAATTCCGCCAGCCGTTCGGCAAACGACGGATTGAACTCGCGCTCGAGTACGGGCACGAGTAGCTGACGTACGCGGTTGCGGGTGAATTTCGGATCGCAATTTGTCGCATCCTCACGCCAGCTCTGGCCGATGTCACCGAGGTACTGCTCAAGCGCGTGCCGCCGTAGCTGAAGCAGAGGACGAACAATGGCCCGCGTACCACGTTCCGATTGCACTTCGATCCTCGGCTGGATTGATCGCAAGCCGCGCATGCCGGTACCGCGGATAATGCGCATCAGCACCGTCTCGGCTTGATCGTCAAGGGTGTGAGCGGTTACTACCTTATTGAGTTCACGTTTATGGACCGGGACGCCCCCTTCCGCGCGCCGCGAATATGAATCGTCAGCGCTCGCATTCGTCCCTGTTCCCGTAGGTTCAGGGCGCAAACCATTACCCAGGAGTGCGCGAAAGAACCTAAGGCGGGTGTCGCGGGCTGCGGCTTCAACACTCATTCCGGTATCGCACGCGTGCTGGGCGACGTCGGCCACAGTCGCACACAATTCGAGCTTGTGCTCGCGTGCGAGGCAGCTGACAAAATCGGCATCAGACTCGGATTCGCTCCCCCGCAGGCGGTGGTTGACGTGTACCACGACAAGAACGATGCCCAGTTCCTGCCGTAATTCGAGCAAGAGGCGCAACAGGGCAACAGAATCGCGGCCGCCCGAAACGGCAACCCCCACGCGATCGCCAGGGCAGAGTAGCTCCTGCCGCCGGATGGAGTGGGCGAGTTTGTTCGCCAAGTGGTGCACGGCAACATAGTACATCTGTTATCGTTTGCCGAGGTTCAGGGCTATTGCCGCTCACCGTCGGGGGGGCCGGCCCGAGTTACCAAAGGACGACTCCAATCCCATCACCCTCACTTGAGGAACTAACACTCCGGTGTGAGGCGGCGCGCCATGACTTCGGTTAACTTACGGGAACACAACGCTTGGCCAGCGGTCGCCAGGCGGCGTGGACTCCTCCGGCGAGGTACGAACATGAAAGGTCAGCAGGTCCTTGTTGCCCAACGGCGCAGCTCGAGAGTGCCGGTTACGGTTCCCGTGCTCGTCACCACGCTCAATCCGGGCAGCCATTTTTCCGAAATCTGTGAGACGTTGGTGGTCAACGCGCACGGTTGCGCTTTCCGCTCCCCCTTCCGCCTGGACAAAGGTGTGCCCCTCCACCTACACAGTGAAGAGGGGCGGCAGACCAACGCACAGGTTGTCAGCTGCCGGCCGCTGGGCGCGAATCAGCAGGGTTGGATGCTGGCGGCGAGCCTCGATCAACCGCAGAATTTCTGGGGGCTCAAGTCTTTCCCGCAAGACTGGGGGCCTCCGGCATCGGCGGCGCCGCCCAAGCTCGGGAGTAACAATACCAACTCCGACCGCCTTACCCAGGAAGTCGTCTACCTGAAGGAACAGCTTAAAACTATCCAGCGGCAGGTCTCCGAACAGAAGGCGGAAGACAGGATTGCAGGCTTGCTGAATCCCCTGCAGGGCGAGTTGGCGGAGCTCAAAAAGAAGCTGAGCGATGCCAGACGAAGTCGCTTCGAGGTATCGCTTTCGCATATCCCGCCGGAGCTACAGGAGCAGCTGTGGATTCGGCTGCGAAAAGAACTCGGAGCACAAGCCCTGCGGCAGACGCTCGAGCAGTCCGAACAGGTGCTGGGGGCGGCTCGGGAAGCGATTGATCAGAAGGTAGCCGAGGGTCAGGAGCGCTTTGCGCAGCGCCTCTCAGAGGACCTGTCTGCGGCCGAGGAACGCATGCGCGGCCTGCTCTCCGACAGCGCCGCCCGGGTTCGCCAGCATATTGGCGCGGGACTCGAAGAATTTCAGCAGCGGGCCGCCCAGGCTGCCGGGACCTTGGAACACAAGGGTGAGCAACTGGTTGAGAGTTTGGCTCGCCGGCTCAGTGAAGAGCACGAGACCTACCGGCGGCAGATGCAAAAGCTGCAGTCGGCTCTGGCGGAAGAGTCGACGCGTCTGGAGGCACAATTATCAGCTCTGCGGGATCGGCTGAATCGTCTCGATGAGGCTGCCCGCCACCTGGAGGT
>JAFATF010000109.1 GCA_019244045.1 Acidobacteriota bacterium | reverse complement strand
AGGGAACGGCCCGGCTTGATCTCAAAGGCCTCATTGATGGTACGCATCAAGGCATTTTCCGAGACATAACCGGGATTGGTCAGTAGGACCGAGATGAACCCTTGCTCCTGAAAATGGTCATGCATAATCCGGGCAAGCGTCGATTTTCCGGTGCCGACGTCGCCGTATACAACTGATACGCCCTTGCGGTTGACGACAGCGGAGACTGATTTGTTCAAGGCGATAGCATGAATGGGGGAGAGATAAAAAAACCGGGGAGAGGCAACGGTATTGAACGGCTCTTCGATCAGCTCGAAAAACGGTTTGTAATCTATATGTCGAACGACTGATGCCATAGTTAATGTTGTTTGCTAAGTATAAGTATACGAGTTAAATCCATTTTGTCAATAGTACAGTGTATTAATGCTTTTGATTAGCAAGGTATATTGAAGGAAGTTTTAACAAAAATATGATCCCACAATGATCTTATGCTGTGAGATAAGGATTATTGACACCGCATTCATTGGGGGGTAATCGCACAAGCCATGGTTCGATCACGGAGATATCGGCATATGGCACGCACGGGTGAGGATATTGAACATTTGGAGCTGGAGAACCTGTCCGATGAGCAGCTTCGCACACTGCAATCGCGGATCCGCGAGATCATCAATCAGCGGGTGCAGAGCCGAATTGATGAATTCCGGCTGATGGCCCGAGAAGCCGGGTTTGAAATGACACTCTCCAAAATAGGTGAGGGGCAAGGAAGGCGTGGCCGTCCGCGCATGGATAGGCAATCCGCAATGGATCAGCGCCGGGGTCCGCTTCCGCCGCTCTACCGCAATCCCGAGAACCCTGCCGAAACATGGTCGGGCAGGGGAATGCCGCCGCGCTGGCTTCGGGATCAGATGGAAAAAACCGGAAAACCCAAAGAGGAGTATCTCATTGTTCAGCAGGAGGGCGGGGAACCGGCGACGTAAGGTTGGCAGTGGGCAGGATTTGTGTCTGATTTACGCTGTCGCAGTCTCTTCTGAGACTGTCTGAGCCTGTCCGTTTGGTTCGTGCTGTTTCGGCCGGGCCAGAACCTGAACATCCCGCGCGATCACCTCAACCTCAGTACCCTTGATGCTCTCACTGTTTAGGTATTGCCTGACTGACAGCCTGCCGGAAACAAGGAGGAGGGCGCCTTTTTTGACAAGGTTGCCCAAGGTCTCGGTCTGTTTGGATGACCACACCAGGACGGTAAGCCAGAGGGTATCCTCCTCTTTTTTCGAGTAGTCAGAAACGCCGAGGCGGAATTTAAGAAATTGCTTGCCAGCGTCTGTGGTCAAGAGTTTGGCGTCAGCGCCTGCATGTCCGATAAATGTGCATTGATTAAATACGCTCAAAGATATCACCTGCCTTTCCGAGCAGGTTGGAAGTAGAGGGATATAGCATGTTGTCGAGATAAGGACAAGACACAAGAATTTTAGAGGCCGGAGTATCGGACAGGAAACCGAGGGTTTCCTCTGCACAATGATTTCCTACGGTCGCGCTCTCGCTTCCCGTATTCCTCATTGCGCATTCACCTTCCTGTGTTGATTGGCAATTACGGAAAGCATGTTTGCTTTCCTAAAAACAATTCTGAAAGCGGGGAGGTGATGATCAATGCGAGAACATAATAATCTGTGGTGTGATAGGTATGCTGATACCGTACTGCCAGACGGCAGGGGACAGGTGCGCCTGGTGTGGAGCATTCCTGCATGCATTGACGGTTGCTGAGGCGACCCGCCTGGTCGCCATGTTCGAGGATCTCGCGCTCAGGCGGACAAAGGCCAAGAGCTGGAAGGCGTCGGACTAGTTATTGGATGAGGAAGCGGCCGCGCTGGCGATTGCGAAGGCAACGGCTGGCGCGGGCAAGCACTAAGGACTTTAGCAAAAATAACTTGAACACTGAAGGCATTTCCAGCACTCTTTTGGCATGGGGGATCCGGGGATCATCGGGAGCAAATATCGAGCGCTGGCGGGTCGGCTGGACGAGGCGACGCTGCGGCTTTGGGCTGCGGT
>JAFATF010000555.1 GCA_019244045.1 Acidobacteriota bacterium | reverse complement strand
AAGCCGAGCGACATCGCGTGCCCGAGGGTGACGACCCCACGCACCACCGGCCAGCCCATCCAATTGTGCTTTTCGGAGAGCCGCTCGAGAGGCTCACTGTGGACGGCAATTTCGCCGGACGGCTTGCGCACGGCTATGCCCCAGGCATGGGGAGAGCGCATCATCACGCCTTCAAGCACCGCTTGGCCGCCGACCAGGGTCTCTTCGCCCCCTTCAAGGGCGGGCAAGAGCTGAACCGCTACCAGGAAACGCCACATGGCACGTAGAAACTGCATGGAATCTTAGATGATCCTTCCGACAGAATGGCTCCGCGCCTAGGTTATCACAGCTGGAGACGATCAACATGGCACGATGGTGACGTAAGTTTAAGTAATCAGGTCACTTACTTGCCGTTTTCTGGTGGGTGCCTTACGGACTGGAGCGGGAGGAACAGGCAACACGGAGGTTTGCCCTGGCCGGCTTGCATCGAAGCTAGACATGGTCGAACTAGCCGAAACCGCCGAGCGGGTCGCCGCCACGACAAAGAAGCTCGAAAAGACGGCGCTCGTAGCCGATTACCTCAGAGCGCGGCCTGCCGAAGAGGCCGCAATATCGGCGCTCTTCCTTTCCGGGCGGCCTTTCCCCATGCGGGAAGAGACGACACTGAATGCAGGCGGGGCACTACTATGGCAACAAATCAAGAAAATCTCCGGCAAGAGCGATGCTCAGCTCGAAGCCGCTTACCGGCGGCATGGGGACATCGGTGCAGTGAGCGCCGAGGTGTTCCCCGACGGCAGACCCGCGACGCTGAATGTTGTCGAGGTGGAGCGCGCGTTTCGCCAGATTGCCGGGGCGCGCGGAGTGGCGGCAAAAACAGCGGCTCTCGGCGAGCTGCTCGCACGGGCCACACGCCTTGAGGCCAAATACCTCGTCAAGATCATGACGGGCGATCTGCGCATTGGCCTGAAAGAAAGCCTCGTTGAAGGAGCGATCGCAAGGGCCTACGGTCAAAGCTCTGCCGAGGTTGAGCGTGCCAACATGCTTCTGGGGGATATTGCTGAGACCGTGCGCCTGGCTGCCGCCGGACGACTGGGGGAAGCCAAGATGCGCCTCTTTCATCCCCTGGGCTTCATGCTCGCCAGTCCCGTCGAGTCGGCTGAGGAAGCGCTGGCCTATTTTAAAGACCCTTACATCGAGCATAAGTACGACGGTATTCGCGCGCAGGCGCACGTGTCCGCCGGCCAGGTGCGCCTGTTCTCGCGCACGCGCGATGAAATTACCGAGTCATTTCCTGAACTCGGAGAAGCCTTGGCCACCCTGGCGCAAGAGGCCATTCTCGATGGTGAAATTGTGGCCTGGAGCTATCCGGAAAAGGGATCTCCTCAGCAGGGCCGGGCCATGCCGTTCAGCGCCCTCCAACAGCGCCTCGGTCGCAAGAAGGTTAGCCAGGAGCTGATGCGGCAGGTCCCGGTCGCATATCTCGCATTTGACATGCTCTACGCGGGCGGGAATTTGCTGATCGACCGGCCACTCGCCGAACGCGCCCGGCTGGTCGATGAATTATTGGCGGCGCCGCGTTCCAAGATCCTCGGGATCAGCTCCTGCGAGGCGCTAGGTTCCCAGAGCCATCTGGCCTTTGATCCTGACGTACAGCCACTCGCCGCCCAGCTGATTCGTGCGCCGGTTTACCGAGGCTCGAGGAGCGAGCAACTGGATGAGCTTTTCATGGCAGCCAAGGAGCGGGGCAACGAGGGACTGATGATTAAAGACCCCAACTCGGTATACACCCCGGGCCGTCGCGGCAAGGCCTGGCTGAAAATGAAGCGCGAACTAGCAACGCTCGATGCCGTGGTCACTGCCGTCGAATACGGTCACGGCAAGCGCATCGGCGTCCTCAGCGACTATACCTTCGCCGTGTGGGATGGCGAGCGCCTGGTCAATATCGGAAAGGCGTATTCGGGGTTGACCGACGCAGAAATCGCCGAAATGACCAATTGGTTCCTGGAGCACACGACTGCCGACCGTGGTTTGCGGCTCGACGTCGAACCTAAGATTGTCATCGAAGTGGCCTTTAATAATATGATGCGCTCGGGACGGCATAACAGCGGCTATGCACTGCGCTTCCCGCGCATTGTGCGGCTACGTCCGGACAAGCGCCCCGAGGAAGCCGACACCCTGGCGCGGGTGAAAGACATCTATGAGCGGCAGCACCGGGCTGCCAGCTAGCGCTGTTGGGCCGAGGCGCCACAGATCCAATGCGGATGGATGCTCTGATCGTCGCTGCCCCTAATAAAGAAGACTCTTCCTTTCTGGCGCATTCGCTGCCGCACCCGACGAAGTGTGGCCGCGCGAGCGCCTCGAGCAACGCCGTCTGCGTTCTGGTGCTAGATTTAGAAATTGGTATTCGCGGGCAGCTACGTGGCCGGCACCTGCTTGCACCCAGGTTGTCCCTGGGTATCCGGCAGCGATCGCTGTCATTAGGGGTGATGATCTGGCAGGAGTCAGCATAATTAATTGCCAACGGAGGGATCGCAACAGGCTCGAAAATCATGTCGCTTGTGCTTGGGTGGATCGGGGATTTGGTGATTCGATGTGGTAGCCAAGACTCCGAAGTTGCCGAATCATTCTTGCAGTGCGGTTTTGCCTTGATTGCTGGGTGACCGCTGGACCCCGTTCTTCGTAACGCGCTCCCTGGTGCAGGATCAGCCAGATCAGTCGACACTGTCTATGGGCAATGGCCCCAATGGTTTGATTGTGTCCCAGGCGGGGGACCGAACGGCGATACACGATTTCGAAGATGCTTCCCTTGGTCCTGGCAGCGGCGTTGGCCGCTTGATTGAGTAAGCGCCGTAGGTGGCGGTTGCCCTTCGGAGATCGGCGACTGTAGTTCACGCCGGCGCTCTCGTCGTCGCCTGGGCAGGCACCGACCCAAGAGGAGAGATGCTTCCCAGTAGGAAAGGTCGCTGCCGTAGGCCCGACTTCGGCGATGATCTGCTGCGCTGAATCCACTCCCAGGCCGGGCACTTCCGCCAGCCGCTGGACTGCATCCTGGTGCTGGCGGAGCAGCGTCGCCATCTCTTGGTCGAGCTGACTGATCTGCTCATCAATCAAGCGCAATTCCTCTAATGCCATTTTCAGCAGCCGTCGGTAGACAACGTTCAAGTTGGTACATGCGCCGAGCGCATCGCACAACTGTCCCGGCGTGGCGCGCAAGCGCTCATCCGCCAAGGCAGCCACGGCGGTCGGGTTGGTTTCCCCATCAGCCAGCGCCTTCAGCATCCGCCGTGCACTGACACCCAGCAAATCTGTGACTAGGCTGGATAACTTAATGTGGGCCTCTTCGAGAAGAGACTCCAGTTGGTTCTGTAGCCGCACCCGATCGCAGCGCAACTGGTACTTCTTGCGTGTTACGGTTCGCCACAAACGCTGCTCGGCATCGGGCACAAAGCTCAAGGTCAATTCCTCGGCCACCAGCCGCTTCACCAAACGTTCGGCATCTGGGAAATCCCTCTTTCTTCCTCGCCGTCCGCGATTGGACAACGCCTGCGCCAGATGCAACGTTCCCGACCTTCGGCGTGCCCCTTCCCGCTTCTCACAGGCCGGCTTCCAATACCGTTCCAGCGCTCCCCAAACCGGTTTCCAATATTGCGCGGTGGATTCCATGACCACTTCCTCCGCCTCTTGCTCGAGCAGCCATGCAGCCAGCAATCGCAATTGTTCCGGGTTGCTGCCAAACATTCGTCGCTCAAAATCGAACTCACCGTGAATTTCTACGTCAGACACAACTACGGCCAGCATCTTTTTATGAACATCGATTCCCGCTATTCTGTAGGACATCAGCTTTCTCCTGGTCGGAGCGGGGAGTATGCTGCGGATACCTTAACCAGGCTCGCGGGCTATCGCCGCTCCCCCAGGGGAAGACAACGACGCCCAATTATTCGCTCAATCACGCACGCTCCGGATCAGACAGGGTCACAGCCTCAACTTCTCCACTGTTTTTGCGACCTCGCCGCTCAGGACCGGTACGATCTTACCTCTGCATGATTTTCATCAGGTTTCGGTGCGCCGGTAAAACCAGCAAGGTGGTATGAGTGAAAGTCTCATACGTGGAAGACATAGCGAGTCACGACGGCCTCGAGTCATGCGGAGCCACTCGAAAGGATGGCGTCGAAGCGTTGACAGAGGAACGTGCAGGCTGGGTATTGAGCCGCGAAAATATGACCTTGCTGCCCAGGCAGCAAGCCCTTCAGGGTGCCGACGCTCTCGAAATAAGCGGAAGGCAACACCGGATGCGCCGCCAACGCAAGGGGCACCTGGACCCTGCGCGGTCGGAGACCCCAAGCATGCGCGGAACCATCTTGCGCGGGAACCGGGAGATCCCGCGCTCCTCTGCAGGGGAGAGCCCTGCAGACTGTATCGGGAAGCCGAAAGGCATACGCCGATGATGAACGGACGCGGGAAGTCGGACAGTTCCATAGGACCTGCAAAGTCGCCGAACAAAGCCGAGGGACCGGCAGCGGAGGCGATGGAGGAAAGGGAACTGGCCGAGGGGAACTCGCCTGAGCGTAACGCGTTCCGGACTCTGGGCCGGGAAGACGCGCCCAGCGCGCTCGAGCGGGTACGCCAAGCAGCAAGAAAGGATAGGAAACGGCGGTTCACGGCGCTCTTCCACCACATCTACGACGTTGAGCGCTTGCGAGCAGCATTCCTTGCGATTAAGAAGGATGCGGCTGCAGGCGTAGACGGCGAAACGTGGGAGCACTACGGCGAGACTCTCGAGGCGAACCTCCAGGATCTCTCCCATAGACTCAAGCGAGGAGCGTACCGAGCAAAGCCTGTGCGCAGAGTCTACATCGCGAAGGTGGGTAAACCGGGTGAGCTTCGGCCGCTCGGCGTTCCTGCGCTGGAAGACAAGATTGTCCAGCGTGCCACAGTCGAGGTGCTGAACTCCATCTACGAACAGGACTTCTTGGGATTCTCGTATGGGTTTCGACCCGGGCGTAGCCCGCACCATGCACTGGATGCGCTCGCGGTTGGGATCGGAACGAGAAAGGTGGGCTGGGTGCTCGATGCCGACATCCGGAAGTTTTATGACACTCTCAATCACGGATGGCTGGTGAAGTTTCTCGAACACCGCATAGCCGACCGGCGCGTCGTGCGCTTGATCCAGAAGTGGCTCAAGGCGGGCGTGCTGGAAGAGGGCAAGCGAGTCCAGAGTGAGATAGGAACAGTTCAGGGCGGGAGTGTCAGCCCGTTCCTTTCGAACATCTATCTTCACTATGTCCTCGATCTCTGGGTCCAGCGATGGAAACGGAAGCAGGCGCGCGGAGACGTAATCTTCGTTCGCTTTGCTGATGATTTTGTTACAGGATTCCAACATCGTCACGAAGCAGACCGGTTTCTGGCAGAACTGCGCGAGCGATTCGCGAAGTTTGGTCTGGAACTGCATGCCGACAAAACACGGGTCATCGAATTTGGCCGCTTTGCGGAACAAAATCGGCGAAACCGCGGCGCCGGCAAACCGGAGACCTTCAACTTCTTGGGGTTTACGCATATCTGCGGGAAAACTCGGAAGGGGCACTTCACGGTGCTGCGACAGACGATGCGGCAGAGGTGGCAAGCTAAGCTGCGGGCTCTCAAACAAGAGCTGCGGCGACGCATGCACACGCCCATTGGGGAACAGGGCGCCTATCTGCGGGCTGTCCTAGCCGGACACTTTCGTTATTACGGAGTGCCGATGAACGGCCCAGCCTTAAGCTCGTTTCACGGGGCAGTAGGTCGCCTGTGGTGGCGGATCTTGCGACGCCGCAGTCAGAGGCCACTGTCGTGGCGCCGCCTGCGGCGGCACATCCAACGCTGGTTCCCCCCGGTCCGTATTTGTCATCCTTATCCGCTCGAGCGGCTATGCGTTGTCACCTAAGGTGGGAGCCGGATGCGTTAGCAGCGCCTGTCCGGATCTATGGAGGGGGTCGTGAGCAATCGCGATCCCTACTCCGACCGGGCCACAGGCCCTACCGGACAGGGTCGAAAATCGGATTCCTCATGCCGGATTTCCCAAAAAGTTCGACTGTGTAGCCAAGGTTGCGGATTGTCCGTATCATTCGCGCTGTGCGCAGTCGCTTTGACTTCTCGAACACCGCGGCGCCGCGTTCTTCATAGCGAATTGCCACACGGGTACTTCGTGCCCGCGCGGTAGATGGATCGTGTCGAAAGTTGCTCGCCTGTAGCCTAGCTCCCTCGAAATGATCCTCCCATGGCCATGGCTTGCATAGCCTCGCTTGTTAACAGTCGGCCATCTGCTTCAGGTCACGAGTCATCGTACCGAACTGATGCCTAACTTCCGAAGCTCTCGATCCTGCTCGATCGAAAGCAAGCGAGACCATTAGGCTGTCTTTATGTACATTCATACCGCAACAGCGCTGATAGACTATCCGCATGCAGGCTTTATTCTGAGCTTGGCTTAGGAGGACGTTAGGAGTAAGGGGAGTCTTCCTCTCGTGCTCTGAAGAACAGTGACAATCGGTTGTGCTTTACAGCATTCAGGTCAAACTTAGCTGCGGACTCATCCCCGCCAATCTAGAAGCGACCTTCGATCCGCGCCAGGCTCAGAGGGAGCTTACAACAGTGCCTTCCATTTCTGATCGGTGGTGAGCCCTCGATCATGAAAAACCTAGCGAAAAGGCCCGATCTACTTAGGGCACAAATCGGAAATCGGATGGCAGAGGCGTCCGCGACTAGAATTTCGACAGCGCGTCTTGGCGCTTAGTTCCGCCAGCAAGGCATGAGGTTCGCCCGTGGCCCTTCGACAACCCGACCCAACGATCAGCCCGTTCATTCGCTCCCTGCCCAAGGCAGAGTTGCATCTACACCTTGAGAGATCGATCGCCC
>JAFATF010000258.1 GCA_019244045.1 Acidobacteriota bacterium | reverse complement strand
GCGGAAGCGCTCAAGCACAGTGGCAGCCATCTCAAACGGAAAGGCGATGAGACCACTTAGAGCGTGCCGCACAGGATGGAGTTGATACTCGAACTATGTGACGACGCCAAAGTTTCCTCCACCGCCACGAAGAGCCCAGAACAGATCTGGATGAACATCCGCGCTGGCCGTCACCAACTCACCGTCGGCGGTCACGACGTTCGCCGAAATGAGATTGTCGCAAGCCATGCCATGCATTCGGGCTAGAAGCCAAAACCTCCGCCGAGAGTAAGGCCGGCAATGCCAGTGGTTGAGATTGCCCCGCCGCTTGATGCCAGTCCGAAAGCCTGCGTCTCACCGTCGTATTCGCGCCACAATACGCCTCCTTCACCGCACGCGCAGCGAGTCACGGGATCAACTCGGACCGACTGCATGTGCGCGAGGTCAATCACGATACCGTCATCGCATACCGCGTTCGCTGCGACTTTGTGACCCCCGCCCCGGATCGCTACAGGTAGTTTACGGGCTTGAGCGAACTTCACTATCGCTCGGACATCAGCGACGCCGCGCACCAATAATCGCGAGCGGGCGCTTGTCGATCATGCCATTCCAGATTTGGCGGGTTTGATCGTACTCTTCGCTGCTGGGAACGCAGATGCGGCCGCTGATCGCGGCTTCCAGTTCTTTCAAATCAATGAGGTCGAGGGCAGGTGTCATCGGCGGAAAGCGTACTACCCGAATTTAGTGCGCCGCAAGCCCGCATAAACGCCGAAACCGAAGCGCCGCACCCATTGCTAGCTGATGGCCGGGGAACGGGAACTTGGGCTGAGATAGATCCAACTAAGTCTATAAGACCCTTGGTGCAGTGGACCGTCTTCTCTGTGCTCCATTTCTCGCAGACCTACCGGGAGTTGCTCATTCCACACTCGCCAGTCGCTCTATTTCCCCTCTACGTGCGAGCAATGGTCGGAAGCGAGCTTCCACGCGCCTGACTGGTTGATCCAAGTGTCGCTGCAAATCACTGTGCGCGCGCGATGCGTGCCGTTGAGGGTTCCGTCGTAGGTGAATTTATAGTGTGCGATCGCGACGTTGGGATCGAAGGTCGCCACCTTCATCTCGGTGACGTCGCCTTTCTTGAACTTGATGGACTTGTCCTGCATCTGCTTGATCGCGCCTGCCCTATCCGCCCACTCACCCCAGCTGTACCCCTCGACATAGCCGTCGGCCAGGTGCTGCTCGTACCAATTGGCATCGTTATTCATCTGCGCTTGGTGCATTTCTTTTTCCAGTTGCTGCACGTTCGAGGAGACGTCTCCGCTCTCCTGTGCGATCAGCGTGACTCCCACTGCTAGAGAGCACACCGCCACCAATCGAACCGTGATTTTGCGATTCATCTGATTTCCTCGCCTTTCCTTCTATTTCTTGAGTTCGATTACTATTGCTTCAAAGGGTTGGTCGCCGACATTCTCCGGCAGATGTTTTCCGGCGTCGGCCCAAGTCGCGTCTTCGGCCTTGCCGTCGACATTCTGTGAAGTCCCATCCGGCAATGTGAACTTGGTGTGACCGTCGGTCATGAACACGGCCACCGAAGCTGGATGTTCGTGCATCACCGATTTTTCATGCGGCCCATAATTAACTCGCAACACGCGGACCTGGTCATTATCGATGACCACTTTGTAATGGTTCGGATCCAATTTGACGGGATCCAGAGTTACATTTGCCGGCGTACCCGCGCCCGTCTCCTTCAACTCCACCATGATCGCTTCGGACGTCGTGCCGGCCAGTTCCTCAGAGGCGTGGGTCACCGGTTTGGCGTACGTCACTTCGTCCGCTTTCGTACGTTCCTCGCTGGTTTTCCCATCGGGGAAAGTGTACCTAGAATAATCGTTCGTGAAGCCCACCGCGACATAGGCGGGGTGCGAATGCATGGCAAGCTTACTATGTGGCGGCTCAGTGAAGCGAAGCACGCGCACACGATCGTTTTCAAAGACCACTTTCACTCGATCGGGCGCTAACTGAACCACATCCTGGGCGGAAGCGGCGACTGCGCTGAGGACCACTGCGACAGGGAACATGACACGCATAATCTATTTGCTCCTTCGAGAGAGCGTATTTTTAACAGGGCGCGTTCAAGTATACACGGAGGGAACGTGGCCTGCCACGGAAAGTGCGTACCAGTACGACTGGGCGGAGAAATAGGGCTGGGAGCGGTATATACTGGTAGTCCTCGGAACTCCTCACTACCGCATAAAATGTCTGGTCCAATCCTGCGCAATATGAAACGCGGTGACAGTTGGACGTTCTGTGCAAAGCGCCCATCGAGTGGGTCTATTCTTCTGGGACTGCTTCCTTTCGCGGCCGTGTGCTTTTCAGTGTCACTCTGGGACCGTATTTACCCCATGGTTCTGGGTATCCCATTCAACCTTTTCTGGCTGATCTCGTGGCTGCTCCTCACACCACTCTGCATGTGGGGCGCGTATCGGCTGGAGACACCTCGCACTCCTCGCTCGCCTGGTCAAGATGGCGGCGCACGGTGAAGCCAAGTCTCGTCGCTCTGGCAGTAATTTCTGGAATTGTCGCAACTGGCTCG
>JAFATF010000159.1 GCA_019244045.1 Acidobacteriota bacterium | reverse complement strand
CATAGAGGCCAGGTAACAAAATGCCAGAACAACCTAGAGGTAGGAGATCCCCTCACCGGCACGAATTTTTTCCCATTGTCGGAAAGAACGGCTTTACGTACCACCTGCAGGAGTTAGCCTTCTACTCATGTTTCTACGGGGCCCCATCGCTTGGTATCCGTGGGTGGTTTTCCGACAACGGAACATTCATGACCGATGCCGGACCCCCTTGCCTGTGACCTGTCGCGATTCCACTGTCTTGAACAGGGGGCTGCGCCCCCCGACCCGCTGATGGAAGCATCCGCCCAGCGAGCGCTCACGCATGAAAAGGAGAGGCATTGGCGACGCTACGGAAATATGCTGCCAGGCGGGCAGTTTCGCTTGTGGCAAGCGAAATGGGTGTGTTCATGTTACGAAGTTTTTCAGTTCTGCTGGCTGCCTGCAGTGTTCACGCCCCCAGTCGTGCGAATGCGGGAGTCAAGCCCGACACCCGCGTTCGCGAGGCCATGGAGATCGTGATTAATCGTCCGGGCCAGAACGGGCGCTGGCCGCTCAACCTGCTTCATTGCGAACGTATTCCACTGGAGATGGAAAGCGCGGTCGGAAGCGCAAGCCGTTGGAATACATTGCCCACGTTCCGCGTGCTGCGATGATACAGCAGGTCAATATTCTAAGGGACGGCGCCGCGACTTTGTCTTGCGAGTGCATAACGGAAAAAATGTGCTCGGAACCTGATCAGTTTGGAAAGGTCTAATAGAAAGTCGCTGAGACTGCCCGGAGTGCATTTGGTCGGGACGGGCAGATTTGAACTGCCGACCCCTCGCACCCCAAGCGAGTGCTCTACCAGGCTGAGCCACGTCCCGACGGAGAGAAACCGGACTATTTCCGGTGGGGTACTTCAAATTCTACACCAGGTCAACAAAAGAGGCGCCGAATGTGTTGACTACTGTCTCCACCACAAGAGCTCTGCCATTCCGGCGGCACGCGTTGAGCAAGTAGGCAAGATCCGGCACCGCCGCAGGCCGAGCAGTGTATTCAGCGATGCATCTTTTCGGCGGCCTGCGGCTAGCCGTGTCGTGGAGTATGGCGATGCGAATTCCCTTTCTTTCACAACTGGTCACCGGGTCGACCAGTACATTTGCTATCTTCAGCCACGGTATGGGTTCTGCCCGTCTGCCGGCCAATAGTCTGGCGATCATCGGTGATCTGATACGGGACCAGCCCTTCAACGGATCAGGCAATCAAGTGCGTAAACACCTGAGGCCTGGTCTTCACCACCCTCGAACTGACGCCCGTCGAAATCTAGAGGACAGCGAGGTTCGACGGTGACTATCAGAAGATTCCATGCTTCGCTGGCTCGCACCCAGCGCGAAAGAGTAATGTTGCGCGATTGCCTACAGCTTGGCTTCTAAAGTTATGCCTTCGATGAGGGCATCGAGCCTCTTCCGAGCGGCATCTTTTTTTTGCCGAAAATCTGAGATCTCGTGCTGCAGGTTCTGGACCTGAGCTTCCTGCTGATCCAATTCCCGCGCATATCTCTCGAGCAGAGCTTTTTCCTCGGCGCTCCCTTTCAGCGCCTTCATATTTTCGCGCACACGCTGCTGGTCATCGCTAATGGCCGAAAGCTCTGCCTTGCGCGTGGCAACTGCCGCGTCGATCTCGGCAATGTCGTTCTTAGCCGACACGATCCGCCGCAGCGCCTGCTCGACTTCCGAACTGATGGTCGACTGTTTTAAGAAAAAGGTGATCTGGTCGTCCGTAATGTTCGCCAGTTCATAACGGTTGACCAGCGGGTGGAATTCCTTGACCATCAGCTTGGCTGTTTTCTGCGGCTCGATTGTGATGCGAAAGCGATAATATGAAGCAGTGCTCTCGGTCGCTTGTTCTCCATCGGCTAGCATCCATCCGGAGCGAACAGGATGTTCTATTACGAGGGTGCGTGGAGAGGTATCGCGATTGCGGATGGTGTATTCCCGCTGCTGACGTTCCTCGACGGTTTGCAACATCGCCCCGTGCAAAATGGCAACACGCATAACCTGCTGCGGCTGCGGGAGCTGTCTTGCGTCAACCAGTAAGCCGAGGTCGGTGGCATAGGATAAAATGCGCTTCTCGCCCGGCTTAATTGCATCCATCAGTCCTTCGCCTGCAAAAGCATTCTCTTCCACAACATTGAAGCTGCCTCCATCTAAAGTTAGGGCACTCGTGTTTTGTAGCCAGAGAGCACGTAATGCGCGATTGGACGAGGGATTCCAGACCGAGATCTTCTCCGCATCTACCCGCGCCTGCAGGATGGGAACCAGGGCCGATTGGTTCTTGTGAATGGTGAGCTTATCGTGCAGCTTGTACTCGAATAGATCACCGAGTTCCTGGCCCTGGGCCGGAGGGAGAGCAGATTCCTGAGCCGCGGCTACCCTGTTTGCCGCGCTGCTACCTCTGCCGTGAAAGGTTGTGCTACCTGTTCCTCCCGCCGAGCCTTTACCCACGTCCCCAATAAGACCTCCCAGAGTCCCGGCCGGCTGTCCGTCTTTATCTAGAGCGCCTGTGAATGGGGCCGCGCTCGCTTCGACCTCAACGGTTTCAGTTTCCCGCATCGTCGCTTCGTGTGTCTGCGGAGTGGTCAGGGCGTTTTCCGGCAAAGGGATCACAGGGCGACGCGCGTAATAGGGCTGCGACAGTTCTTGCACAAATGACTGTGGCCCGCCGGCCACCAGCGAGAGCGCAATGTTGTTCCAGTCTTCGCCAACAGTGTTGTCCACGACTGCCCATCCTTGCAGCAGCGGTTTGCCTTCCCGTGGCACAACGATCCTATAGGTGCTCTTCCAAACCGGCACTTCGCTGATGTAGCTCACCAGCAGGTCCCGCGCCCCGCTGCCCGCAGTCGAAATGGTCATTCGCCGCACATCCTGATCCCGACTGGAAGAGATCAGTTTCAAGTATTTTCCGATCTCCTCGTTCAGATCTCTTTCGAGGATGCGCACGCTAGTGGCAGGCGTCAGATCGAAAGTGCGGACTTCGCCCGAGTCGGTGATAATGGCCAGTTCCTCCACCTTTATCTTCTCGTTGCCTTTCCCGAGGGTTTCCCGTTCATCGACGTTGAGGAGATGTCCAGCCGCCGAAGCGCTCCCATTACGGACCTCGAGGTAGGCTCCTCGCAGAGCGGCAAGGAACGCCGCGGCGGAAGGATTTTCCCCAACCGGCAGCCGGAGAGACTCCAATCGTCGTGCCAGAGGTGCAATGGAGTTGTAACTCACACCGGTAATGCGCCCGCCGCCAAGATCCAGCGTGGTGAGGGATTTCAGCACATCGTTGAGCTGGGCCGTTGTGAAATCAATGTGGACCTCCTGATTTCCTCGCACCCGGCCAGCATGCTCGAAATAACCGACTCCATTCTTGTAGAGAATTACCCGAGTGACGGGCAGTTGCTGGGTTGGATCATTTCCCTCCCACGACGATTGGCCAAAGGCCAACGATGCTAATACCACAAAGCAGGCCGCGATTCTGTTCGAGCGCATTGCGCCTCCTTGAGCGACGGGATGTTCCGTCGCCCTAGATTTAGAACGAGCGGATTTGCTGTTTTTGCAGCGTGAAATTTCGCTAGCGGCGGCCTTGCCCGGCCAAGTCACACGCGGGAACATTCTCTGCCTCGGAAACGAGGACGACGTCACGGCTGAGACCGGCTAGGCGAGAGGCCACTATTACTTCTGTAACGCTTCATTTAGGAGGAGCACGTTAGCAGGCCGAGAGCGTGGGATCGCAAGAATATCGGGGACATATCGCGAAGGTGCAATTGCTGGGGACGAATCGGTGCCAGGGCGCGAAGCGACCGTGGACAAGGACGGAGGACCGCCTCATTTCCTAAATTCGAATATCACAGCCGTGTTAATCATCAAGACCAGGATGTTTGCGGCGTCTCCGCAGGGCGACGAATCTTCACACAGATGACCGGATCAGCCACGCGAAGGGTAAGGTATGTGCTCCGGGGCCGCCGGCAACCTCGGTCGAAAGCGGCAAGTTTGCGGAATGAACCGTCGCGCCGGCGGCAGCCGAATGGTTCCGAATCCATTCAGCGATGGTGAAACTTTCGCATGGAAGAGCGATGCTTCTCTGGTTCCTGCATGGCAAACTGAATTTTCTTCTCCACCGGATCGATGCGGTCGACCAGCACCTTGACGTGATCACCCAGGCTGTAGGTTTTGCGCGTGCGCTGCCCAATCACCTGCTTCGTGTTCTCATGGTAGGTATAGCGATCACCCGTAAGGGTGGACAAAGGGACTAGGCCCTCAACGAATAAGTCGGTCAGTTCCACGAACAATCCAAACTTGGTCACACTGACGACGAGACCATCAAAATCTTCCCCCACTCGGCCCTGCATAAACTTCACTTTTTTCCACTCCATCAGCTCGCGTTCGGCTTCGTCGGCGCGGCGCTCGGCTTGGCTGGAATCCTCGGCGATGTCCCGGAGTTCTTCGGCCGGAATGGGGCCAGTGTGTGCCTCGAGAGCTCCGCCTAGGCCCGAGCTGCCCGACTTCGAGCGGGAGGATTGGGCGCTGCTTTGCCGAGTAGGTTTAGAGCGGCGCCCGCCCCCTGGGGCTGCGGGCGAGATGGCGACGCTGCGGCCGACGGCGACTTTTCCTTCGTGATGCTCGGCCGAGTGCTCTAATACCGCCTTAAGGATTCGATGGATGATCAGGTCGGGATAGCGGCGAATGGGAGAGGTGAAATGAGTATAGGCAGGTGCCGCCAAGGCGAAGTGGCCTTCATTGATTTCCGAATACCGCGCCTGTTTCAGCGAACGCAACATGAGAAAGCTGAGGATTCGTTCTTCGGGTTTTCCGGCGATCTTTTGCGTCAGCTTCTGGTACATGCGTGGAGTGATGTTGATCTCCTTTGGGATCTCAATCGTGCCCGGCCGGCGGCCACTGCCGTAGCTGGCACGGCGGTCGCTCTTGAGCTCGATGCGCGCGATGGGAAGGGGGCCGACGCCCAGCGAATAACCAAAGCTGGCGGCTATGGTTTCAAAGTCGTAGACGCGCTTGGCATCGGGTTTCTCATGAATGCGGTAAAGCGACGGCACACCTTTGCTTTCCAGATATTCGGCGACGCATTCATTGGCTGAAAGCATGAACTCCTCGATGATGCGGTGAGCGATATTGCGTTCCGAACGGGCAATGCTCTTCATGAGGCCGTTCTCGTCAAACTCGATGACCGGCTCGGGCAGATCGAAATCGATCGAGCCGCGGCGCTGGCGCTTGCCATTGAGGATCTGCTCGAGTTCCCGCATCAGCTCAAAACAGTCGACCAGATGGAGGAAGCGTCTGCGGGCGTGGATATCGCCTTCCAGGCAGAGGTTCACGTCGGTGTAGGTCATCCGTTCAGCCGAACGGATAACCCCGGGGTTGATCTCGTAGCCGACGATTTCGCCTCGCCGGTCAATTTCCATGATGCAGGACATCACTTGCCGGTCAACCCGAGGGCGCAGACTGCAGATATCGGTTGACAGCTCGAGGGGAAGCATGGGGACGGAACGGTCGGGAAAGTACACCGAGGTGCCACGCAGCCGGGCTTCCTCGTCGAGCGGCGAGCCTTCCGTTACGTAGTGCGCCACGTCGGCAATGTGAATCTGCAGTTCGTAGTTGCCATGATCAAGCCGGCGCACAAAGACCGCATCGTCGAAGTCACGCGCGCTTTCGCCATCGATGGTCACAACAGGCTGAGATCGATAGTCGCGTCGCGCGCGCAGCTCGCGCGCGGGGATGATTGGGTCGATCGCTTGTGCTTGCTCGAGCACCTCAGAGGGGAAACGATGAGGGAGGTGAAATTTGCGGATAATGATTTCAACGTCCACCCCGAAATCATGTTCGTAGCCTAGGATTTCGAGCACACGGCCACGCGGATTGTGGGTGGCGGTTGGCCAATCCAACATCTCTACGTCGACCACTGCGTTTTCGAGATCGGACCATTCGCGGCTGCGGGCTACGTCCTCACCAAGCACACGATGCTTGCTCTTGCCCGCCTGGGGGCGACCGGCCTGTTCTGGATACTCCCTGCCCATGGGGATGATGATGTCGCGGGTGATCCGCTCGTCGATCGGTCGCACATAGTTCTGGCGGCCGTAATGAAAAGTGCCCACCACGGTAGGGTGGGCGCGGCCGAAGACGCGAACGATGCGCCCCTCCGCCCGGCCATCAGCACGAAGCCTACTGATCTCAACCAGCACGCGATCGCCATGCATGGCCGCGCCGATGGCCGTCGGGGGGATGAAGATATCCCCTCGCAAAGACTGTTTCAGGCGCGCGGGGAGCGACTCTTGATCGGGGAGAACGAACCCATAACCCTCACGATGCATGGACAGCCGTCCGGGCACGGTATTTTGCGGCGGGGCGGCCTGGAGGCTGGCATAGCGATCGCCGTTGATCTGCAGCAACTCCCCACGCTCGACTAACTTCTTCAGCCGCTCGGAAAGTTCGCGGCGGCTGTTGCCGTGCACTCCCAGTTCCCGGACGAGTTGTTTAAAGCCCGCCGTGTGTCGGGGCTGACGCTCGATTTTCTTCAGAATGGCGGAATCGCTAAGACTTGCCAACGGCCTGACCTGTTTCACGCAACAGCAACAAATATCTTTCCCGCAGCATGCGGCAATGATGCGCCTGGTGCCCAGCTATGATGTAGGCCAAAGCGCGAACAGTTACCTCCGCCTGGTTGGCCGTCCCGCGGCGGTTCCAAGCTTCCGGCGACAGGTGGCGGAACAGTAGCGTAGTTGCCTGTCGCACCACAGTGTATTCCCGCAGCAGCTCTGCTAGGCTGACCGTCTCGAATGGCCCGTGGGCAACATAGTCATCCTGTTCGAACCCTTCGAGCGGCGTCCGATCGTCGCGCGCGATGCGCAGAGCGCGGTAGGCGAAAACTCTCTCCGTATCCATGATGTGACCGAGGACCTGCTTGATCGTCCACTTGCCCGGCGCATAGCGGAAACTGGCTTGTTCATCACTGATCCCGCCCAAGATCTCAGCCATCTCCGTGGCCTGGCCGCCGAGCACGCTGAGAATCGGTTGCTGCGGGACCAGCGCAACGTAACGCGTATAGTACGGGTCATATTCGGAGGTTTGCGGAATCGTCGCGCCTAAAATGGCCATAATTTCTCCTCATCTCAGGAGGATGCCGCGGGCGAAGGAGAGACTCACTTTATCTAAGGGAGGACTCCGCTTCTGGCGAGGTACAAACGGCTGGTCAGCGGAAATTCTTACACTGAATCCGGGTGGACCGAAAGTAACCGCCGTCTGAGCGGCCTCAAAAATGCCGTCCTGCTCGATTTTCCACACACCATCCTAAGCAACTCCGGGGTACAATGCCAATTGGTCGTGTAAGTGCAAGCCAAACCATCACTCCAATCACAACGAAAGGATTTTCTTACATGATGTGGAAGCCCACGAATCAACCTACGCCTAGCGGCCGGCCGTCTGAACCGGAGCGTCCAGCATCCACGCCGACAACCTCAGCGGCAGAACCGCCGCCGGCGCCGGCCCCGGTCCCGCGTCCGGTTGCGGCGAGCAGCACCGCCGACCAAGCCACGATCGGCAAGTCACTGGTGATTAAGGGTGAGGTGACCGGCTCGGAGTCGCTCTACATTGACGGTCGGGTGGAGGGTTCGATCAATCTCTCCGGCAATCGCGTCACCGTGGGCCGCAATGGTGTGGTCTCGGCTAATATTAACGCACGCGAGATCGTGGTGCTCGGCAAAGTACGTGGGAACCTGACCGCCAGCGATCGCGTTGATATCCGCAGCGATGGTTCGCTCACCGGTGATGTCGTGGCCGCTCGCATCTCGATTGAGGATGGCGCGTTCTTCAAGGGAGGCATTGATATCCGCAAGGCCGGCCAGAAAGCCAGCAGTGAGGATGTCAAGAGCACAACCGAGAAGCCGGAACCGATTGGCGTAGGAGCCCGGGCCTAAATTCCCTCGACGAATGGACGCGCACCCGCAGCGGGGTGTCCAACAGGCAGGAGAGATGGAGTCGTGGGTCAGCGGTTGAGGATGAAGTGTCTCAATTTATCAGGGCTCGATTCCCGCACTTAGCTCTTCGGCCTGTTGCTCGGCTACTCGCGGATAGGCAATTTGCTTCCTCTGGCGCAGTGCCCCGGGCAGTTCTGAGCGCAGTACCCACAAACCCACAATCACCACTGCCGCCCAAGTTGTCGTAACCAGAAGAAGGTTCAGCAAATCTGCCGTACGGCTTCCTTTTAGTTCGACGAACTCTGAAACCTGGTACGAGAGAAAACCGGCCAGGGCTGCGGTCAACGCTGCCTTGCCCATCTCTCGCCAAGGCAGGGTTCGCGCCGGTACCAGGTTGCGGCGGTCGAGTAACAGGGCGACGGCTACGGTGTTGGCGATGATGCCCAGGTCGGAGGCAATAGCCAGGCCGACGACCGAAAAACTGTGAAATAACGCCGCATAAACCGGCAACGAAACCACGGTCAATGCGGAAGCTGCAATCATAGGCGTGAGAGTGTCGCCCGTGGCGTAGAACGCGCGTGCGTAGAGTCCTTGCGCCGCCCAGAACGCCAGCGATAGCGAAAACCAGCAAAAGTAAATAGCCGTGCTTTCGGCATTCGCAAAGGTAAAGCGGCCGCGGCGATAAACCAGGTCAACGATGGGCAGGTGGGCGGCCATCATCCAGGCGCTTAGCAGAAAGGAAGCGGCTGCCACCCGGTAGACCGACATGCCGACTGTGGCGGAGAACTCCGATGTGCGCTTCTCCCCGAATAGCTTGGCAAAAAACGGCAGCGAGGCCTGGCCCGTGGCCTGTCCCAGCACGGCAATGGGCACGGCGAATAAGCGTTTGGCGAAATTGAGACGAGCTATGTCCCCGGGCCCGGCGGAGGCGAAGTAGCGTAGGATCCAGTCATCCGCTGTGACTAACGATACTCCCAGCATCAGTGGAATGGACATGCGCACCCACTCGCGGAATGCGCTGTTCTTCAGCTCAAAGGAGGGCCGATAACCGGTACCCAGGCCGCGCGCCCCCAGGGCATTGATTAAGAATGGACCAATGAAGCTTCCCACCAGCGCCCCATAGGCGAGCGAGGCAATGCCCAACCTCCGTCCCAGAACAATACCGGCGGCGATGATGAACACGTTGTAGAGCACGGGACCAAAGGCTGGAAAAAGAAATAGCCGTTTCGACAGCAAGACCGCCGAAACGACACCACCCACGTAAAAAAAAATTTGTGCCGGAAGCAGGATGCGCGTTAGCAGCACGCAGAGCTGGACCTGCTCTGGATTGAAGCCGTGGAACATCCAGTGGACAAACGGCCGGGTGTAAATCTCAGCAAAAGCGATGCCGACCAGCAAAGCACTGGTCATCACGGTGACGATGATGGAAAAGGTCTTTTGCGCCTCGTGCTCGCGCTTTTCGGCGACAAAACGGGTATAGATCGCGATGAACGTGATTGAGGCTGTCCCACCGGCTACCATATAGTTCAGCCAGTCGGGCAGGGTGAAGGCGGCAACATAGGCGTCGACCTGCGAGCCGGCGCCAAAGGCGTAGGCAATGTACATTTCCCGCAGGTACCCGATGAGCCGTGAAGCCAGCACGGTGGTCATCAACAGCACGGTGGCGGAGAGTTCACTGTGCTGATGTGAGGGACGAAACACGCGCAGCGCCCGGGCCAAACTGGCAGCGAGCGTGTTTTGGCTTGAGCTTGGCGTCCGCATTCTTGTCGAAATTCTACATGCAGACGGCTGCCGGATCGCTGGCCTTTGGTCGTTGGTCTTTTGCACCGGCAAATTTCGGATCAGCTCATCCGGAAATGGGCCTGGGCACGATTGGCGGCACGTTGCCGGCTAGCTGCGTCACAGTTTCGCCCGAGCTCGCTCTCGGCTTGTTCCCATAGGCTGCCCGCTTCGTTTACTATGGAACAAACGCGGGGAAAGGCGCGTCTCTCATCCCCGCTCGACCCACGGTGATATGAAATCCAGGCTCGCTCTCTCGGCATCGCTTCTGCTGCTGGCTGTGCTTGCTGCCGCCCAAAGCGGCGAAAAAACCGCCTTACGCCCGCCCAAAGGGGCGCAGGTTGCCATTGTCGTATTCGAAGACCTCGAGTGTCCCGACTGCGCACGCGCTGCTCCGCTGCTCGAGGAAGCCGCCCGCACTTACCACATTCCCGTGGTGCGGCACGATTTTCCTTTGCAAATGCATCCCTGGGCTTACGATGCAGCCGTGCTGGCGCGCTATTTCGATACCCATTCGAAGAAAATTGGTAACGAATTTCGCGACACGGTTTTTCAACACCAGCTGGAAATCAGCAAAGACAGCCTGCGCTCTTTCGCTGAAAAATTTGCTGCCGAGCACAAGATCGATCTGCCATTCGTGGTGGATCCGCAAGGAAAGCTGGCGGCCGAGGTAGAGGCAGATCGCAATATCGGCAACAGCCTCTCGCTTAACCATACCCCCACCATCTACGTTGTTTCCAACCGAAACGTGGCCAAGCCTTTTGTCGAAGTGGTTGACCGGAGCCAGCTATTCCAGTTGATTGATGCCATGAAGCAGGGTGAATAGCAGGCGGTAATCAACCTCTTAGCCGCGAGATACTCACCCGGGTGCCCCCGGCAACCGCAAACAGCGGAGCGGAACACTTCGCTTCAGCAGGGGCGGGCGGGAACAATCGAGTGCTGTATGACGGGCGACCTACCCCTTCACTTACCGGCAGGCATCCGAGTTCTTGCTTCAGCCCGGTTAATGTTAATGGCCTGAAGGCCATCAGCTCTCAGCTTTCAGCAAGGTCGGAGGGCTGACAACCGAGTATCTCGCCCGTGGGTACATACGATCGAAGAGTATCCACAGGGCAGCAATCATTAGAAAGACAAAAACGCTGCCTTCCGGGCCGACACTGCCGCCGGTGAGCCACCTGGGGCCGTGAAAAGATGAGTTCAGCAGGTGACCGGGCTCAACCGTGCCGCTATTCGGGACAGAGTAGAGGAAGGTTTCTCCCCAATCAAAGGCCTGATGGAATCCGATGGCAAACCACAAGCTCCCGGTGCGGCGCAGTGTAAGGCAGAAAAAAAAACCGATCAGAGCTGCACTCACTAGACCTATCCAAGCCTCGCCTGAATTGCCGCCATGCAGCGCCCCAAAAACTGCAGAAAGAATGGCGGCGGCGGGCCAGAAGCCAATCGCGTCGGTGAGGGTGAATTGCGTATAACCGCGCAGCAGGAACTCTTCAAAGCAGGCTACCAAGAGAAAAAATAACCCCCAAAATGCCGCAAACTTGAGAATGCGAAGCCCGTGCAGCGCCAAGTGGCCGAAAGAGAAGCCGTTCAGCCCGCCGATAGCCGCCAGCAGAGAAGTGATTGCCACCAGTCCCCAAAGCCAGCCGAGCCAGAACAACTTGCCAAAAGCCTGACGGGGCTTCAATCCATAGTCGCCGAAGGAACGCTTTTCAACCCTCGCCATGATGAAGGCGGGGATGAAGACGGCCACGATCAACATGCCTTCTTGCGTGGCTTCGAGCCAGAGGCGAAGCGCACCGTGCAGCTGATGCTGTTGCACGATAAACCCCAGTACCAAGGCGATGGCAGCGGCCATGAGGAGATACAAGAGGAGACGCCACCCGGCTCGAATGCCTTGCGGGCCAACAAATATCTTCCGTGCTCGATTCTCGGGGGGGACTCTCTCGGGGGGTTCGCTTTCCCCCAAGATGTTCGGGGTCGGCGTAAGGTCGGAATCGCTCATGGGCCCTCGCTCTCGATCAGCATAGCTGAGTCACGACTTTCAGCAAATCGCGGTGCGACGTGGTACAACTTGTTTTTCCGAATGCGGGCATTCCTCAAGCAACAGCGGTTCGGACAACCGCAATTTCTCGCCGCTCTGCTGCTCCTTATTTTTGTCGGACAATGCGCATGGCTCATCCGATCAGATCTCCATTCTGGACGATTGAGCAGGGAGGAGCAATTCATCCTGCGGCGTGGATTAGAGCAATGGCGTGGGAACAAGTCCGGCGCGTCCGTGCCCGGGCAGTTCTCGTTCGATGGCGAGGCGGCCTGGACAGATTGGTTCACAGACTCGATTGGCCAGCAAGTTCTCGAGCGCAATCATTCGCGCCTTTACTATCTTGTCTCGTCTGCTCCCCTGCTGCTTTGGCCGGCGCAGTTTGAGAACCGCTGGTTTGTACTCTGGGGATGGCTGGCTCGCGCTGCTGGTTTGTTCTTTGGGCTCTGCCTGGCGGCATCGCTTTGGTACGTGGCCCGGCGCTTATATGGAAATGCCGGTGGTTATATTGCACTCCTGCTGTTTTGCTTCTCGCCCGGTCTCATCCGAACCTCGGCCGGCTGGTTCACTGAGTCGGAGACGGCTGCGGCCTGGGGAGCCTTCGGAGCGATTTTTACAGCCGTCGCGGTAGCCCACACTCTGTATGCTCCGCGCGAGGTGGTGCTATGGAACTGGCGACGCATTGTACTCCTCGGCGTAGCGCTGGCGCTCGCCATCGGCTCACAATTCTTACTCATCGTGTTGGTTGCTCTGGTGCCCGCTCTTCTGTTCTACTTGGCGCCGAACCGCATCAAGGCTGGGCTTGCCATCTGGGTGGCGGCATCGAGCATTGCCCTTCTTGTCCTGCTGGCCTCATATTTTTTCTCCCTATCACGGTTTTGGAGCGATATTCACAATCGCCTATCGTGGACCATCGCGGAAACCTCATTCTGCATGCCGGGCGCCTACCGTCGGCTGCTGACAGAACTAATCGACAGCTGCCCTGTTCTTCTCCTGGCTATGCCTGCCGCGCTTCTGGTCTTTTTTCTGTGGCGGCGCACGCGCTACTTCGGTAACGGCGCGCCCCTCCTGGTCGGCGTAGCATTACTAACTCTCGCTCTCCTGTTGCCTCACGGCCCAGGGGTCGCTTTTCCGCTCATCGCCCTCCCGTTCCTGTTTTTGTTCGTCGCCGGCATGTGCGCCGACGTTTTGGAGACGCGCTACCGGAGGCTGGTGCTCCCCGCGCTCGCGGGAGTGTTGGCCGCCTATGCCCTCCGCACTCTGCTCGAGGTGGCTCGGGTGAGAATATAAAACATCGAGAATCGTGTCTCCGGCTATCTGGCGAGAGACAATGATGACGATGTAATAAGCGGATTCTGTATTTCACCTAGACGGACAACTGCCTGCCGGAAGTTCAAACCAGTGGCCACGGGGCGTGGGACTGATGCGGAGTCTAACAGGGAATGAGAAGCTAGCGGCGATGAGAAACTCTGGCGGGGTGCGAACCGAAGGGCTGCGGTTATGCGGGCGTTGCGAAGTCACGGTCGCCAGCCGGGCTGAACCGCGTTACCGATGATCGCTGCTCGCACGGCGAGCAGCTAGGTTGCCGGTTGCCCACTGCCCACACCAAGAGTGAGCGCCGGCAATCTGGAGCACGCTAGAGGAGAGTGCCGATTTTGCTCTGGTTCGATTCTGCGGGTGCACTTGCGCCCACAACCAACTTCCTGATCGCCAGAAAGACCAGCAAGAGTCAGCTCGCGATCATGCGATCGCCCGGCGATATCCCATGCCGTTCGACTGCAGTGACTCGATTTTAAAGAGGATAGGCTGTGGCGCCGAGCTCGCGAGTGAGCTGTGCGTTCGCTGAGGCGCGAACTCGACAGCTGCGGATTCCACACGGGCCTAAACCGGCGCTCTAAGGGTGGGGCGCAGCAGTTACAACTACCCTTTTCCTTTTTTCATCTGAGTCCGACAACGAGGAAGTTAGTGATACTGAACTGATACCTTCTCGCAGGAGTTGCGCTATTGAGAGTCGCCCTGGTTGCACCACCATTTATACCCGTGCCGCCGGAAGAATATGGGGGCACGGAACTGTTCGTTGCCCAGCTGGCAGAGGGACTGCAAGCGGCCGGGGTAGAAGTGGTTGTTTATGCCAACGGTCAGTCAAGGGTAGCCGCGGAAGTTCGCTGGATCTATGAACACTCGCAATGGCCCATTAAGGCTCAGGAAGAGGCAGAGCTGAAGGATCTTAATCATGAGTCCTGGGCGGTGCGCAACGCGGCCGAGTCCGACGTCATCCATTTCCAAGCGGCGCAGGGCATTGCCTTTTCCCGCTTTACCAAACAGCCGGCGATCCTAACCCTGCACGGTCCCCACGATGCCAAGCTGAGCGATTTTTACTCTCATTTTCCGGATGTGCACTATGTCTGCATCAGCGCTGCGCAGTGCCGACCTGAATCTATGCCGCGGATGCGGGTCATACACCATGGCATCGACCTCTCTCGTTATCACCTGGTTGAACACAAGCAGCGCTATTTGAGTTTTATCGGCAGGATCGCGCCCATCAAGGGCACGCATCTTGCGATCGAAGTTGCGCGACGAACAGGAATTCCTTTAAAAATTGCGGGCGAAGTGCAACCCGCGTACCGCGATTATTTCGAGGCCAAGATTAAACCACACATTGATGGCCACTTGGTTGAGTACGTCGGTGCGGCGGATCTGAGACTAAAAAATGAATTGCTGGGAAATTCTATAGCCATGTTGTTCCCCATCCAGTGGAATGAGCCGTTCGGCCTGGTTATGGTGGAAGCGATGGCTTGCGGTACTCCGGTCTTGGCTATGCCTGGGGGATCGGTCCCCGAGGTCATCCAAAACGGACGCTCAGGGTATATTTGCCGCACCGTACAGCAGATGGTTCAGCGCGTCGGCCATCTCGACTTCGACCCCCGCGCGGTGCGAACCTACGTGGAGGAGAACTTCTCTCTCGACCGCATGGTGCAGAACTATCTGAGGCTTTATCAAGACGCCCTCAAGGAAGCGGGCGAGCGCCAAGCTGCCTGAATGGTCAGTTCGGGCAGCTTCGACAGGGCGGTGTTACGCTCATCTGCGGCCCAGGCACCATGCTGCCTGTAGCCGTGATGCCATCCTGAGTTGAGCCACAAAAATCCCGTGTGTTAGCATCGTTAAGTTTCCGCAGGCTCTCCCAGTTCGGCGTGTCCTGTTCTCTTCTCATACTGGTCAGTTCAAATCCGATCGGGGAGCGTCAGCGAAGGCGACAGCGGGCAGCTGCGAACATTCCCCAAGAACTCACCTCCAGGTCAGCTGCTCCCGGCTAAGTTCGGAGCTGAAGGAGTCAATTGGTGAAAGTCTACGAGAGTCCAAACCTACGTAACGTGGTTTTGGTCGGGCATGGCAAAGCGGGCAAAACCTCGCTGGTCGCGGCCATGCTGTACACCGCCGGCGCTACCCAGAGGCTCGGTCGGGTTGATGAGGGCAGCGCGGCCACCGATTTCGATGACGAAGAAATCGCCCGCCAGATGTCGATTTCAACCGGAGTCGCCTTTGCCGAGTGGAATAAGACCAAGATCAATCTGCTCGATACGCCCGGTTTTAACATGTTCGTGCACGAAGCCAAGATGATGCTGCCCGCGGTCGAGGCAGCGCTGGTGGTGGTCGATGGTGTATCCGGCGTGGAAGTCGTAACTGAGCGCGTATGGGGCTACTGCGCCGAAGCCAACATGCCGCGCATGATCGTCGTCAGCCGTATGGATCGTGAGCGGGCCGACGCCAATCGAGTTCTGGAATCGCTTAGCAAGAGTTTTGGGCGGCAGATCATGCCTCTGCAGTTCCCCGTGGGCAGCGAAAAGAATTTATCCGGAATCATCGACTTGGTGCGTATGAAAGCGCGCACTTACGAGCTGGGGGGTAGTGGGAAGGGCAAGGAAGGGGAGATCCCCACGGCGCTCAAGGATACTGCTCGCGAGTGGCACGAAAAACTGGTGGAATTGGTGGCGGAAGGTAACGATACCTTGATGGAAGAGTTCTTCGACAAGGGAACCATTCCGGAAGAACATCTGGTACCTGCCTTGCACGACGCCATTCGTGAGGACAGGATCTTTCCTGTGCTTTTCGCTTCCGGCCTGGGCAACATTGGGGCTGACGAATTGATGGATTTTGTGGTGGACTATCTTCCCGCGCCCAGCGAGCGTGCTCCGTCTCGCGGACAGGTGACGACCGGCAATGGCGAGCCGCCGACCCGCAAGATGGGCGACACCGAACCGGCATCGCTGTTTGTGTTCAAGACCGTTTCCGATCCCTTCGCCGGCAGGATTTCCTATTTCAAAGTAATGTCAGGCGTGATGCGCAACGACGCCAGCATGCAAAATTTCACACGCAACACGCAGGAAAAGCTGGCACATATCTCCCTCATGCAGGGCAAAACGGCCGTTGCCGTCAATGAGTTGCATGCTGGCGATATTGGCGCAGTAGCCAAGCTGAAAGATACCCTTACCGGCGACACGCTGGGCGATAAAACGGCGCCGATTCAATATGCAGCGGTCAAGCTGCCGGAGCCGGCGATCACCTTCGCCATCGAGCCGAAGAGCCGCGCTGATGAAGACAAGCTCGGCATCGGCATTCACAAGCTAATGGAAGAAGATGCCATGCTGCGCTTCTTCCGCGACCCCCAGACCAAGGAATTCCTCATCGCCGGGACTGGCCAACAGCATATTGAAGTGGTGGTAGCCAAGATGAAGAAGCGCTACCACACCGAAGTGAACCTTAAGGCGCCCAAGGTGCCCTACAGGGAAACCATTCGCGGCAAGGCCGACGTTCAGGGCCGGCATAAGAAGCAGACCGGGGGCCACGGTCAGTTTGGGGATTGCAAGATCAAAATGGAACCGCTGCCGCGGGGTGCTGATTTCGAGTTCGTGAACGACATCTTTGGAGGCGCAATTCCAAGAAATTTCATACCCGCCGTAGAGAAAGGCATCAAAGACGCCGCCGCCCGTGGCTATCTCGCCGGTTATCCTGTCGTGGATTTCAAGGTGGTCCTCTACGACGGTTCTTACCACGAAGTCGATTCCAATGACCTTTCCTTCCAGCTGGCCGGGCGCATCGCTTTCAAAAAGGCGATGGAGCAAGCCAAGCCTACCTTGCTCGAGCCGATCATGGCCGTCGAGATCAATGTGCCGGACGAATTCGCGGGCTCAATCATGGGAGATCTGAATGGGCGTCGCGGGCGCATTCAGGGTATGGATAACCGCGGTGGCAATACGATTATTAAGGCCGAAGTGCCCATGTCCGAAATGCTGACGTACGGCGCCGACCTGACCTCGATGACCCAGGGTCGGGGCAGCTTCAACATGGAAATGCACCACTACGACATTGTGCCGCAGGCGCTGCAGGAAAAGATTATTGTCAAGGCGAAACAGGAGCGGGGCGAGCAGCCGGTGGAGGAGGAATAATGAAGACAAGAATTAAGGTTGCCGCGCCCCCGAACAGGTCACCTATCACCCCTCTACATCTATTCCATTTTCAGGATCGGTTGTGAGCCCTGGATCATGAAAAGCTTAACTCGGGCCGCCGAACCGTGCTCCCATGCGGCACGCACTGGGCCTGCCGGCGAACTCGTGCTATCTGCCTGCAGCGTCGCTTTTTTCGATTCTGGCCCAGGTATCCTTGAGCGCGAGAGTGCGATTGAACACCAGATTGCCGGGGGCTGAATCCGGATCGACGCAGAAATAGCCCAGCCGTTCAAACTGGTAGCGGCTCTCAACCGCAGCCGTCGCCAAAGAAGGTTCGACTTTGGCTGGGCGCACGATTGCCAGGGAATTCGGATTCAGATTTGAAGTAAAATCCTTTCCTTCTTCCACCTCGTCCGGATCGGTCTTGGTGAACAGCTTCTCATAGAGTCGAACTTCCGCATCGACCGCATGCGTAGCCGATACCCAGTGGATGGTCGATTTCACCTTGCGGCCATCCGGGGCCTGTCCGCCGCGCGTCTTCGGGTCATAGGTACAGTGCACCTCGATAATTTCCCCTCGATCGTTCTTCACCAAGCCAGTGCAAGTCACGAAGTACGCGTAGCGCAAACGCACTTCCCGGCCAGGGCACAGCCGGTAATACTGTTTGGGAGGGTGCTCGCGAAAATCCTCCTGCTCGATGTACAGCACACGAGAAAAGGGCACTTTACGTGTGCCCGCGCCGGGGTCTTCGGGGTTGTTTATAGCCTCCATCTGCTCAACCCCATCTTCTGGATAATTGACGATGATCAGCCGCAGCGGGCGCAGGACGGCCATGACCCGCGGGGCTTCGTGATTCAGTTGTTCGCGTATGAAATGCTCCAGCATCTCTAGTTCGAGAGTGCCATTGGTCTTGGTGACCCCAATGGCGGCACAAAAGTTGCGGAGCGCCTCGGGAGGGAAGCCGCGGCGTCTTATACCTACCAATGTGGGCATGCGGGGATCATCCCAGCCGCGCACCAAACCTTCGCTCACCAGGCGCAGCAGCTTGCGCTTGCTGAGCAGAGTGTAGGTCAGGTTCAGACGATCGAATTCGATTTGTTGGGAAGGAAAGATGCCCAACTGCTCAATAAACCAATTGTACAGCGGGCGATGGTCCTCGAATTCGAGGGTGCACATCGAATGGGTGATACCCTCGATGGCGTCCGATTGCCCATGGGCATAGTCATACATGGGATAAATGCACCATTTGTTCCCGGTGCGATGATGCTCGGCATGCAAGATGCGATACATGACTGGATCCCGCAGGTTCAGGTTGGGCGAGGACATGTCGATCTTGGCTCGCAGGGTGCGCGAGCCATTGGGGAATTGACCGGCTCGCATGCGCTCGAAAAGGTTCAAGTTCTCGCCGATGGGGCGCTGCCGGTAAGGGCTCTCTCGGCCGGGAGCGGTTAAGGTGCCGCGATACTCTCGGATTTGATCGGCCGACAGATCGTCGACGTACGCTTTTCCCATCCTGATCAGCTTGATAGCCCATTCATAGAGCTGATCGAAGTAGTCAGAAGCATGGTAGAGACCGTCCCAGTGGTAACCCAGCCATCGAATACTCTCCTTAATCGACTCGACGTATTCTGTTTCTTCCTTGGTGGGGTTCGTGTCATCGAACCGCAAATTGGTGTGGCCGCCGAACTGGTCAGCCAGGCCAAAATCAAGATAAATGGCCTTGGCATGTCCGATATGCAGATAGCCATTCGGTTCCGGTGGAAAGCGGGTTTGTACCCGGCCGCCGTACTTGTTGCTGTCAAGGTCGCTCACCATGATGTCGCGGATAAAATTCGAGCTGCGTGCCGAACTCGCCGGCAGGGGTTGGCAATTCAAAGGCTCCATAGGCGAATGTTTATTTTACACAGCCACAAACGTGACGCTGAGGAAATAGGGGTTCGGCTTCCCGCCGAACCTCGTACTCCCAGGCGCCCAGCCCGGCCTGCAAACTCAGGGGTATGATTTCGCGACCGCGGGGACAACAGGTCGCGCTTGCTCGACCAGGAGCGCCAGTCTTTTTAGGGCGAGTCTTTAGACGGCCTGCTTGCGCTTCCCCGATTTCGCCAGGTCGATAGCGATCTGCGCGAGCTTTTCGAAGCGGGACTTATCTCTGGTTCGCGGGCTCGCGTCCGGGGCTGGCCAGAAACTCTCCGGCGTAACCGCCCTCGGCTGTGCTTGGTGCCACCATTTAGGACGGTGCTTGTAGAGTTTGCCTAAGCTGGGTGTTTTCATCGTCGCCTTTTTCAGGGTGGCGCAAAGGCCGCTAATGTGCGATACCCTGCATTCTGTATTTTCAGAGTTCCTGATGAGGAAAAAGGGAGAACGCCTACGACTCTGCCAATTTGGCCGCCGCTCGCGCGATCCTTGTGAGCGTCTTTTCTCTGCCGAGCACCTCCAAGGTTTCAAACAGCGGCGGAGCATTCTTACGACCGCAAACCGCAACGCGAATCGGCTGGAACATCTGTCCAGGCTTAAGGCCGAGTTCCTGCGCGGCCGAGCGCAGGGCGGAATCAAGGCGATCATGCGTGAATTCGCTGTCGGCGAGCACCTGACGGGCCCGCTCGAGGATTCGCCGGGCCAGGGCCCGATCGCCTTTTTGCGGCACCAGTTCGGCGGGATCGTACGGCGGCAGTTCGTCCACAAAGAAAAAATCAGCCAGCCGAAGCACGTCGCGCAGCAGCTCGATTCTTTCCTGCACCAGCGGTGTGACCCGCCGCATCTGGCAAAGATCGACGTCAAATTTCTCTCGCATAATGGGCAGCAGACGCTCGCTCAGTTCCTCGACCCCCAGCGAGCGAATATGTTCACCATTCAGCCATACAGCTTTTCGATCGAAGCCTTCTGCGGTAGCCGTGTTAGCTTCTTTGAAATTGACCACCGCGTTTGCGCGATGGATACCTTCCAGTGAAAAGGCCTCCACCAATTCCTGGCGTGACATCTTTTCACGGTTATTCTTGGGTGACCAGCCGAGCAGGCAAAGGAAGTTGATGAATGCTTCGGGCAGAAAACCGGCGTCGCGGTAGGTGGTGACGCTGACGACCGCTCCGTGTCGGCGCTTGGAAAGTTTGCTGCCGTCCGGCGCCACCAACAAGGGCAGGTGGGCAAAGTGGGGAGGTTTCGCTCCGGCTGCCTCAAAAATGAGGACGTGTTTAAAGGTATTGCTGAGATGGTCCTGCCCGCGAATGACATAATCGATCCCAAGATCGGCATCGTCGCCGCAGGAGGCCAGGTGATAGGTAGGCAAGCCATCGCTGCGCAGGAGCGCAAAATCCTCGATGTCGGCTGTCGATTTCGCCTGCTCGCCGTAAACTGCATCACGAAAGCGGACCCTTTGCTCACCCTCGCGAGGAACGCGAAAGCGAAGCGCGAACGGCTCTCCGGCGGCCGCCCGCCGATCGCTCTCCACCTGCGGGAGCGCGCGCATACTGGGGTTGAAGAGCCAGGTTCCCTGAGTCCCCGATGATTCGCCCTCTTCGTTGCGGGCAGGCGTGAAATCCCGGTAGGCATAGCCGCAGTCGAAAATCTTCCAGGCGATCTTTCGATGCAGCTCCAGCCGATCGGACTGGCGATACTCCTCGTCCCAGCCGAGACCGAGCCAGCGCAGGCCGGCGAAGATCGAGGCAACGGAAGCCTTGGTGTTGCGCTCCGCGTCGGTATCGTCCAAACGCAAGATCATGGTTCCTTGATGGTGGCGCGCATACAGCCAATTGAAGATGAAAGTGCGGGCACTGCCGACGTGCAGGAAACCGGTAGGGGATGGGGCAAAGCGCACTCGCGGGCCAGACCCGCGGGCTTGGTGGCGCGCCGATTCGCTCATGCTGGTAACCAGATTCCGATGTTACGGTCCGCGGAAAACCAGCGTCAAGGCATGAGAAAAAGGGTCTTAAAAGGGTCGATTTAGGGTTGAACCCTTTTTTGTATGCAATTTTCGGCCGGCAGGCGAATAAACAGAGTTGTGTTGTGTCTGCTCTTATGAAAACATTGGCATAAGCTGGAGAGTGATCGGATTACGCCTACGGGCCCTCGCCAGCTGAGTCTCGAATCCATGAGCATTGCCACTGCGGTTGCCATTCCGGGCATCCTCGCCTTGATTCCGGGAATCGTTGCCCTGCTCGTCTTTCTCTTATTTACTTACCTATACGAGCAGAGCCGCCAACCCTACTTCCGGGCCTGGCAGATCGGTTGGGGGGCCTACTGCCTGCATTACGCACTGGACTTTTACCGCGGGTACTCAAGTGCGGTGTTTCTGCTGGGATCGTTGCTTTTGGTGGCCATGGCGCTGAGTATTTTCGTCTCCACCCGCCTGATGCGGGAGCGCTTTCGCGTACGCTGGTACGACGTAGCCCTGGGCGTCGCAGGCACGATGCTGGCAGTCTGGAATTTGCGCGCCCACTATCTGGGCGGCATCTTTCATTCCGATGCCGGGGTACCGCGCCATCTGACTCTCGAACTCGGTTTGGCACTGGTACTCGGCTACTCCTCCTTCCGCTTCTATCACTACGCCCACCAGAAAGGTTCGCTGGCCTTCAATCTGCTCGCCATTGCTCTTGCCCTGTGGGCCGTGTTGATGGGAGCTGCACAGTTTCGCAACTCGCTGTTCGACGTATTCGGTGGACATCTTCTCGGCCCCATTCCGCAGATGCTGCTAGGCATTGCCATGGTGATGGTGCTGTTTGAGAACGAGCGCAATGCCGTCCAGGAGAATGCGCTGGCCTTTTCCACCTTGGGAGTGGATCCCACCCGCGTGCATGATGCCAGAGAACTGGTGCCCAGCATGGCCAGCATCCTCGAGCGCCTGGTCGCACCTCTGCCCAAGCGGCGGGCCATTCTGTATATCTCGCAGCAGTGGCGCTCGGTTCTGCCCTCGGTTCAGCGGGGTTTTTCTCCCGAGTTGTTGGATAGGCTGGAAAACCAGGGGGCCGGCGAATTCATCTCGGAACTGGCCTACCGTCGCGGCGGTTTCTTCGCCTTTCGCGAATTGTCGGAATTGACCGAGCCGCTGCCGGCATTTGCGGGTGAGCGTTTCGAGCAATTCAAGAAGCTGCTCGACGAGGAGCGCATCCGCCACCTGACAGCCGTCAGCTTGCAAACCCGTGAGCACAATTTCGGGGTTATTTTATTTCCGCATGCAGAACGGCGCATGTTCGGCTCGTCCAATCTGCGTTTGCTGATCGGACTGGCGCTGCAGATAGGCTTGACGCTGGAGAACTACGTGGTCATGCATGATGCGCAGCGGCGTACGAAAGAGTACGAGCTGCTTACGGAAATTGGCCAAGCCATCAGCTCACGTCTCGATCAGGACGAGATCCTGCGCACCGTGCAGAAAGAGCTTGGGCAGATTTTCGATACCAGCAATTTTTATATCACCTTCCAGCAGGGCGACGAAATCCAGTTCGAGCTCGAAGTCGAGAATGGAGAAATCAAGCCCAAGCGGGCGCGCAAGGTAGCCAACGAGCTGACCGAATACATCATCCGCACGGGCCAGCCGCTTCTGATCCGTTCTGATATGGAAAAGACGCGTGAACGGCTGGGACTCAGCGTGCCCTCGACTCCCGCGAAATGTTTTTGCGGTGCCCCTATCCTCTTGGCCGGCAAGCCCGCCGGCGTGATGGTGGCCTTAAGCGTCGAACGCGAGTACGCTTTTGAGCAACGTGATCTTGACGTTCTGCAGACGGCGGCAGGCCAGGTTTCCGTGGCGGTCGAAAACGCCCGCCTTTTCGCCGAGGAGCAGCGGCGTTCACGGCAGTTTGCCTTTCTCAATAACATCTCGAAGACGGCGATTTCCAGCGAAGATGCGGAGCAGATGCTGGCGGAAATTGTGGCCGAGATCCAGAAAAATTTCCATTTCGATCACATTGGCATCGGCATTCTGGACTATATCACCAAGGAAATCGAGATCAAGGCAGAAGCCGGCGCCACCAGACAGGCGTTGGGCAGACGCATTCCGCTGGGCGTCGGCATCGTCGGGCGGGTGGCGCGTACGTCGGAGACCGCGCTGGTGCAGAATGCGGGCGACGGACACCTGCTGGGGGTACTTCCTGAATCGCGCGCTGTGCTGTGCATTCCGATCAGCTATAGCGAGACTTTACTGGGAGTTCTCAATGTCGAGAGCCATCGCGAAAATGCCTTTGCGCCCCAGGATGTCCTGATTCTTAATACCCTGGCCGACCTGCTGGCTACGGCCTTGCACAACTCCTTCGTATTTCAAAAACTGCAACAGCAATCGATTACCGACGGCTTGACCGGTATTAAGACGCGCCGCTTCTTCTGGGAGGCATTGACCTCGGAATGGAAGCGCGCCTCGCGCTCGGGCCGGCCGTTCTCGGTGGTGCTCATCGACCTGGACAAATTCAAAGAGGTCAACGACAGCCAGGGTCATTTGGAGGGGGATCTGGTGCTGGCGCGGGTGGGGCGACTGCTCGAGCAGAAATGCCGGCAATCGAACGTAGTGGCCCGATACGGAGGCGATGAATTCATCATCCTCATGCCGGAGACCGGGATCGAGCAAGCCCAGATCCTCGCCGAGCGCTTACGGCTCTGGGTGGCGACCGATCCCATGTTGGCCGAGCACAAGATCACCGGAAGCTTCGGCGTGGCCAGTTTCCCGGTGCATGGCTTTTCGGTCGAAGACATTATCCGGGTGGCCGATGCCGGAATGTACGTTTCCAAGCGCGAAGGCGGCAATCGCGTGTCGACCGCGGAAGACTACGATGATGGAGAGAGTGCGGCGGTGCAGCGGCAGCTGATCTCCGGATACATCGAAGGCTTCCTGCAACGCGAACATACCGGCCCGGAGCACCTGGAGGAACTGATTTTTAGCCTGCAAAAGTTTTCCGGGGGTGAAAACAGCAACGTCCAGGTCCTGCGCGAGGCCATCGAAGCGCTCAGCCGCGCCGCCGAGAGCCGCGAAGTGCAGTCGGCGGGGCATGGCGACCTGGTGGCGCGCTATACCGATATCTTAGGGCGGGCCTTGGGCATGCCCCCGGAAGAGTTGACCGATTTGGTCTATGCTGCGCGAGTGCACGATCTCGGGAAATTGTTTGTTCCGGAGCGCATTCTCAACAAACCCGCTCCGCTCACCGATGACGAGTTTTATTTGACCAAGGTGCATGCGCGCATGGGCGCGGAAATCATCGCCACCCTGCCGGGAAGTGAGCGCATGCGCAAGGCTATCGAGCATCATCACGAATCGCTCGATGGGTCGGGCTATCCCGGCGGCTTACGCGGCGAGCAGATCCCGTTGTGGGCACGCATTCTGAGCTTGGCAGACGCCTTCGTGAATATGACCAGCGAGCGCGCTTTCGCCTCCGCCAAGTCGAGCGACCAGGCGCTGGCGGAACTGGAGCGCTTGAGCGGTATCCACTACGATGGCATGTTGGTCCGCCTTCTGATCCGCCAACTGAAAACCGAGAAAACAGCAAGGTAGTTTCCCGCGCTGGCGATTTTCTCGTCTTGGCTCTCTCGTCTTCGGCTGGCGCTGCCGGCCGCCAATGTTCAGGCCGGAATCGAAGGCCAAAATGATTGGCCAGGGCGACTCGGCTTGCGTCTGGCAAGCAGAAACTGGAAACTATGCGCAATGGGGTTAGTTCTCTCATTATCGAATAAGGTGGCTCTTGTCACCGGCGGGTCGCGCGGCATTGGCCGGGCCACGGTTCGCATGTTCTCCTTGGCTGGTGCCAAGGTAGTATTCAATTACCAAAAACAGGAAAAGGCGGCAGCCCAGCTGGTCAACGAGTGCGGGGAAGACAGCTGCACGGCGGTCGAGTGTGACCTGACCGGGACCGCAACCGCCCAAAGCCTGGTGGATCGGACCGTAGCGCGCCATGGGCGGCTCGACATTCTGGTAGCTAATCATGGGATTTGGCCGGCGGAAGATGTCGAAATTCGCAACATGTCCGACGAGCAGTGGCGGCGCACGATGGCAGTTAACCTCGATTCGGTCTTTGCTTTGGTAAGGCATACGGCGGCGCGCATGAAGCAGCAGGCCACGAATGGCGCAACGCGGGGGCATATTGTTTTGATCAGCTCGACCTCGGGCCAGCGTGGGGAGGCTTTCCACGCGGACTACTCCGCCACCAAGGGCGCGCTCATCAGCCTGACCAAAAGCCTGTCGAGCGAATTGATTCGAGACGGCATATACGTCAACTGTGTAGCGCCCGGATGGGTGGACACGGACATGTCACGCCCCGCACTGAACCAGGCAGGCACCCGCGAGGCCATCCTGGCCACTATTCCGCTGGGGCGAGTAGGAAAACCAGAAGAGATCGCCGGCCCCATTCTGTTTCTCTGCACTCCGCTGGCAGGATTCATCAGCGGGGAAGTACTCAACGTGAACGGCGGGGCGGTACTGGCGGGATGAAGGGCTGCTGATGGTTTTAAAGATTCGAATGACTGTTCTGCTGCTTTCCACTTTGGCCCTCGGGCAAGCGTCTAAGCCCCCGGAGAGCAGCGCGCCTTCTGTCGCGCCTGCGGGGCAAGCCGCCGCGAATGTTCCCGCGGATCAGGAGAATGCAGGCAAAGCCAAACGGTTGCTGGAGCAGGCCATTCAAGCGCTCGGGGGACGAGCGTACCTCGATAGTCAAGACATGACCCAGCAGGGGCGAACCTATAGCTTCCATCATGGGCAACCGAATAGCGCCGGAATTTTGTTCTGGCGTTTTTACAAGTTCCCCGATAAAGAACGCGTCGAACTTACCAAGCAGCGCGATGTCGCCTACGTCATCAACGCGGACAAGGGATACGAAATCACCTATAAGGGGACCACGTCGCAAGATCCGAAGGTGCTTGCCGACTCGCTGCGCCGCCGGGCGCACTCGCTCGAATGGGTTTTGCGCAAGTGGCTCACCGATCCGAGCGTCGCATTTTTTTACGACGGCCCCGCAGTAGCCGCCGAGAAGCCGGCCGAGCAAGTCACGATCATGCGCCAGGACGATTCGGTGACCCTGTATCTGGATGCCGGCACGCATCTGCCGCTCAAGAAGAGTTTTTCCTGGCGAGATCCTATGGACAAGCTGCGCAACACCGAGGACGAAGTCTATGACAACTATCGCCCGGTCAGTGGAATCCAGACGCCATTCAGCATCACCCGCTTTTTAAATGGAGATATGAGCAACCAACGTTTCTTGAACTCAGTGAGCTTCAACACCGGTTTGAGCGATTCGCTGTTCGAAGCCTCGATCACCTACGAGCCGGGAAGGCCGTCGGGAAAGAAGAAGTGAGGCCCCGCGGCGAGAGGGATTTCACCAAAACTGCCTTGCTCGGGCCGGCGCCCGGGCCGGCGCCTGTTGAGTTAGCCGAATCTCTGGCTTGCGCTCTCGTCGCCTCCTGGCCACGGATTGTGGCAGATTTGACACAGACAACCTTGTCAACTCGCTTGTAATCTTTTGCTTACAGGAGATGATCCCAGGTTACTTGATACAGGAGCAAACCCTGCGCACGGCCGCGTCCTGCGAAGGAGTCGGCCTCCACAGCGGGGCTCCCGTACATCTTCGCATCCTTCCTGCCTCACCCGGAGTGGGCATTGTCTTTCGCCGTACTGATCTTGATGGATTTGAAATCGAAGCCAATAGTCACAACGTGGCGCGCGTCAGTTACGCCACCAGTTTGATGAAGAAAGGCGTTCTGATCTCAACCACCGAACACTTGTTATCCGCCTTCGTAGGCACCGGCATCGACAATGCTATCGTGGAATTGGACAACCTTGAGCTGCCGATTCTTGACGGAAGCGCGCGGCCCTTTGTGGAGATGATTCTCGAGGCGGGCATCCGCAAACAGAGCCGGCCGCGGACGTATCTACGGATTCGCCGCAAACTCGAGCTCAGGGAAGGCGGGAAATTCATCGCCGTCTACCCCGCAGAGCGCTATCGGGTCTCTTACCGCATCAACTTCCCTCACCCTCTGATTGGGGAAGAAACGTTTGCCGCGGAGCTCGGCAACGGCCATTATTTGCGGCAAATCGCAGGCGCCCGCACCTTTGGCTCGCGCCAGGACGAGCAGGCGATGCGCAACATGGGACTAATTCGCGGTGCGTCGCGGGAAAACTGCATCGTGCTGACCGAAGACGGCCTGGAGAATCCCCCCCTGCGCTTCGACGATGAATTCGTGCGGCACAAGATTCTGGACCTGATTGGCGACCTGGCGCTGATTGGGCGCCGCATTCTTGGTAAAGTAGTGGCCGATCGCGCCGGCCACGCCATGCACACTGCCCTGGTCTCGCGCATTTTGAAAGACCATTCCTTATGGGAGCCGACGACCCTCGAAAAGGATGTGCCACAAGCCAAGAGGCATTGCTCGCCCGTTCCCGCTAGCTAACGGTCTCGCCCCTTTTCCGCTGCTCGCGTCGGCCATTCGGGCCATTCCGCGGGTGGGGGCCTGAAACCAGACCCTAATCAGGTCAGGGGCGGCGGCTTCGCGCCGGCTCTTTCTGGCCAACCCGTTGGCTGACTTGGAAAACCATCCTGTTCGTCTTGCTGTCGGCGTCGGCCATTACATGATCGCCGTGCAGGACCTCACCATCGAGAATCTTCAGCGCCAATGGATCCTGGACCAGCTTCTGGATCGCACGGCGCAGAGGTCGAGCCCCGAAATTGGGGTCGTAGCCTTCGGTGAACAGCAGCTCCTTGGCTCGATCGGTTAACTCGATCGAAATCTTGCGCTCAGAGAGGAGCCGTCGCAGATGTTCAAGCTGTAAATCAACGATTTTCGCCAGCTGCTCCTTGCCGAGTGGCTGGAACACGATGATGTCGTCGACCCGGTTCAGGAACTCCGGTTTGAAGTGACCATGTAGGGCCTCCATGACCAATTCGCTGGCGCGGGCGAAATCATCGGCGGTGCGCATGCTTTGCGCCTGCAGGTAGGTCGATCCAATATTGGAGGTCATGATGATAACCGTGTTGCGGAAGTCTACCGTGCGCCCCTGTCCATCGGTGAGCCGCCCGTCATCCATGATCTGCAGCAGGATATTGAAGACATCCTGGTGCGCCTTTTCGATTTCGTCGAAGAGAATCACGGCATAGGGCCGGCGGCGAATCTGCTCGGTGAGTTGGCCCCCCTCTTCGTAGCCGACGTATCCTGGAGGCGCGCCGATCAGGCGCGCTACCGCATGCCGCTCCATGTATTCGGACATATCGATGCGGACCAGAGCATGTTCGTCGTCGAAAAGGAATTCGGCCAGGGCGCGTGCCAGCTCGGTTTTGCCAACCCCGGTCGGGCCCAGGAAAATAAATGACCCGATGGGGCGCTTAGGATCTCCCAGGCCTGCCCGCGCCCGCCGGATAGCATTGGCCACGCGCTCGAGAGCTCCGTCCTGGCCGACCACCCTCTGGCGCAGACGATCTTCCATATTGATCAGCTTTTCGATTTCGCCCTCGAGCATCTTCGACACCGGAATCCCGGTCCACTTGGAGACAATGCGAGCGACGTCTTCTTCATCGACTTCTTCCTTCAGCATGCGCGAGCCGGGGCCATCGATTTGGGCGGTCAGCTTTTTAAGCTCAGCTTCGGCCTGCGGGATATCACGGTAGCGGATGGTGGCCACCCGTTCGAGATTGCCGCGGCGCTCCTCCGTCTGCTCTTCAATGTGAAGCTGCTCGATTCTTTCTTTGACTTCGCGGGTGCGGGCGATTACGTCTTTCTCCTTCTGCCAGACCGCCTTCAAAGCGGTTGATTTCTCCCGCACCTCGGCCAGTTCCCTTTCGATCTGGCCCAGTCGCTCGCGGGAATTGGCGTCATCTTCTTTTTTTAGCGCCTGCTTTTCGATTTCCAACTGCGTGGCGCGGCGGCCCAACTGATCGATTTCCGTGGGCATTGAGTCGATCTGAATGCGCAGGGAGGCCGCCGCCTCGTCAATCAAGTCGATCGCCTTGTCGGGCAAGAATCGATCGCTGATGTAACGGTGCGACAAGCTGGCGGCGGCCACAATGGCCGAATCCTTGATGCGTACCCCGTGATGCACTTCATAACGCTGTTTCAGACCACGAAGAATAGCAACGGTGTCTTCTACCGAGGGCTCGCCCACGTAGACAGGCTGGAAACGGCGTTCGAGCGCGGCATCCTTCTCGATGTGCTTGCGATACTCGTTGAGCGTAGTCGCGCCGATAGCGCGCAGCTCGCCGCGTGCCAAGGCCGGCTTAAGCATGTTGGAAGCGTCGATGGCACCCTCCGCCGCACCGGCGCCCACCAACGTGTGCAGCTCGTCAATGAAAAGGACAATCTGCCCCTGTGAGTCCTCGATCTCCTTGAGCACCGCTTTGAGGCGATCTTCGAACTCACCGCGATACTTAGCTCCCGCCAGCATGGAGCCGAGATCGAGGGCGACAACCCGCTTATTGCGAAGTATTTCCGGGACATCTCCGGAGACGATACGCTGTGCCAGTCCTTCCACAATCGCGGTCTTGCCTACTCCGGGCTCGCCAATCAGCACGGGATTGTTTTTGGTTCGTCGTGAAAGTACCTGCACCAGGCGCCGAATCTCTTCGTCACGCCCGATGACCGGATCGAGCTTGCCACGGCGGGCAAGCTCGGTCAGGTCCTTGGCATAACGTTGCAAAGCCTGGTATTTGGCCTCGGGGTTCTGGTCAGTCACTTTTTGCGAACCACGAACCGCAGTAAGGGCGCGCAGGATCGCCTCACTGCTGGCACCATGGCGGGCGAGAACTTCCTGGGCGCGATCGCGCTTCAGGTGCGTGATGGCCAGCAGCAGGTGCTCGGTCGAGACGTATTCGTCTTTGAAAGTGTCAGCTTCCTTAAACGCCCCCTCGAGGACCTCGTTAAGCGCCTGCGATATGCTGGGTTGCGCGGCCGCGCCGGACACCTTAGGCAACCGGCTGATATCCTCCCCGGCGTCGCCGAGGACAGCTTGGGGTGCGATGCCGATCTTCTCGAGAATTGGAGCCACAATGCCTTCCTCATCCTGAATAAGGGCTGAAAGCAGATGTAAGGGCAGCATCTGAGGATTTCCGTTTTCGGCCGCCAGCTGACTGGCGCGCTGTACCGCCTCCTGTGCCTTGACTGTGAATTTATCCCAGCGAATGGGCATAGATCTTGACTCCTCTCACGATCCTGCTAGGTTTGGGCCTCAGCCGCCCCCGAGCTTGGTTGAAAATCACTTAGGCCGCAACAGGGGCGCATTGCGGAACTGGTCAGGGGCAGTGCCTGCGCGTGAAGCTTAAACTGAAAGGAAAAGGGGAGACAGCCAGGCCGTCTCCCGATGAAGCCTCGACGGTCGGGGGCGACCGTCGCATTTGAACTGCTCTTAGGCAGCTCTCGTGGCTCCTTTTCCTTTTTCCCCTTCAATCGTCTTCTGGGCCCCGACATTGACCTTGATCTGCTTGGGTTTGGCTTCTGCTTTCTTGCCCAAACGGATCTTCAGCACGCCCTTGTCGTACTCGGCCTGAATGTTTTCTGCGTCGACGGTGCTCGGCAGCGTGAAGGTGCGGGTGAAGCTGCCGTACTGCCGCTCAATCCTGCGATAGTTCTCTTCCTTCTCGTCCTTCTCAAGCTTGCGCTCGCCATGCACGACCAAAGTATTGTTTTCGACGCGAATGTCGATTTCCCTTTCTTCGATTCCCGGCACTTCCACCTTGAGGGTAATGGTGTGCTCGTCCTCGTATACGTCAACTGCGGGAGCAAACACACTGGTGGTCAAGGCTTCTTCCCGGCCACCTGGCTGCTGCCCGAAGCTGTCCTGGAACAGGCGGTTCATCTGATTCTGCAAAGTGGCAAACTCACGGAAAGGATCCCAGCGAGTCAGAACTGTCATGATCGAAATTCCTCCTTCAATAAAGGTGTAATTTTAGCGGTCACTCATTGGATGACCTAATTAGCATATGGGCATCATAAAATTTGAGTGAGTTATTGTCAACATATTTATGTGCCTATTATTCAGTCACTTAAACGGCATATGACCGCTTTCAAGTATCTGGTTTCGGGAACGCCTAACAGGATGGGATGATCCCTCGCCTGCCCCCGCAGTTCTATGATGCGAGGCCTGATGCGCAGGTCGATGGCAGCGCTCAAGATCACCTCGAGGAAATCCATCTGGCTTACCTGCTGCGAGCAGGAGCAGGTCACCAGAATGCCCCCGGGCCGCAGCATCTTGAGCGCACGTAGGTTCAGCTCCTTATAGCCGGCGAATGCGCTCGGAAGGTTCTTCTGTGACTTGGCAAAAGCGGGGGGATCGAGCACGATGCTGTCATATTGCCGGCCAGCCGCGGCGTAATCCTTCAACAGATCGAAGGCGTTGGCCTCGATCCACTCCACCTCGCGCCCATTCAAAGTCGCATTTTTCTCGGCGGTCTCGAGCGCTGGCCGTGAGCTGTCAACCGCAGTCACACGATTGCAGCGACGCGCCAGATGAAGCGCGAATCCCCCCTGATAACAGAATACATCGAGGGCATCGCCATGTGCGTACTGCTCAGCCGCGGCGTAGTTTTCCCGCTGATCGAGAAAAGCTCCCGTCTTCTGGCCGGCCAAGGCGGAATGATGGAAGCGTACTCCGTTCATGGTGAAAACCGTCGAGCTCTTCGTGCCTGCCACCAGGGCCGAGTCACGAGAAGCAAGCTGCTCGAGGGCACGCACCCGCGCGTCGGCGCGCTCGGTGATAGACGCCGGACTCAGCTCGTCGCTCAATACGGAAATAATTGCCGCGCGGGCAGGATCGCTGTCCATTGCCTGGGTGAGAATCTGGATTGAGAGCAAATCGTTGTAGCGATCGACGATCAGCCCGGGAAGGAAATCGGCCTCGCTGAAAACCACGCGATAAGCGTCGCTATGATTAACCACCAGCTTGCGGTATTCAATCGCCTGCCGCACGCGGGCCGCCACGAGATCGGGGAAGTTCTTGATGGGCCCCGGTGCAAGCAAACGAACGGCAATCTGGGAGGAGCTGCTGTACATGGCTGTGCCCAGAAACCTGCCGTGCCCGTCAGAAACACTGACCAGCGAGCCGGGCCTGATTTGCTCTGCACCGGTGATGTCGGAACGATAGACCCAGCTGTGTCCCCTCTGCAGGCGTGACGCACCGCGAGAGGAAACGATAATGCCTGGAAGTGAGCGATTTAGGCTGGACTTTGCCGCCATAGAAGAATGGTAAACCCGGATCGAATAGGACGGAGGGCTTCAGGCTACAACTGCGGCCAGAGCTTAACGCGGCGCCGGGTGCTCGGCCGGGGTGGCCTGCGGAGGTTGAGATTTGGCCGCCGATTCGGCCCGGGCCGCGGCCAAGTCGGCGTGCAGAGCATCGAGAGCAATCATGGGCATTTCGTTACCCCAGCCGTCCATTTCCGCTTCGTCCCAGTTTCCGTTCAGGAGTACGTAGTCACCTGAAAATTCCTCTGGGAAGACGAGGCGGTAGTTACCCTCGCGCATCAGGATATCCCCAATCTGGCGGCCGGTATTGAAGTCGTAAAGCCGGCGGCTGCTCGTACCACCGAAGTGCAGAAGGGAAATCAGCACCTCACCGTGTTGATCGTAATCGGACCGATACAGCCATGCCTGCGGAGAATCGGGTTTGGGACGCTGGCGGCGTCGAACCGGACCACTCGGTCGCTCTGCTGGTACTTCGCTCGCGGGATCGAAATACAGAATACGCTGGCATGAATCGCAGATAACCACCTGCTGGCCGCTGCGTACCTCGTTGTGGGTTTGCGGCCGCAGCATTACCTGGCAAGCCATGCACTTGTGATCACGAACTTCCGACAGGCCGGTGGTGCGTAGTTTCACCACCCGATCGTAATGACGAAGTAGATCGGCGGCAATGCCAGCGCGGTAGGATTCCCGCTTATCGTTCCATTCCGCCAGCAGTTTTTCATCTTCTGCGGTTTTCAGCCGGGCCGCTGTCTTTTCCTTGTCGATTTCCGCGGCCTCGGCCTTCAGTTTGGACTCGGCGGCCTTAACTTCCTTCTCCCGCGCTTCGGCGTTGATCATGAGCTCGAGGAGTTTGTCTTCGTGGGCGCCGATGTCCCGTTCGGCGAAGCTGACCTCGTGCTGCAGAGCCTTGTACTGCTCGTTGGTCTTCACATCCAACATTTGATCGCGGTACTTGGAAATCTTTTGCCGCAGGTCCTGAATTGTGGATTCGTATTTGCGCCTGGCCGCCTCGTCTGCTTTGACGGCTGCCCCCGCCCGCTCGAGGACGGTTTTTGTGCCGGCCAGCTGCGCTTCGATCAGGGCCACACGCTTGGGCAGGGCAGCAATTTCATCTTTGAGACGCGAAATTTCGCGGTCGGCCGTCTGAAGGTCCAGAAGGTTTTTAAGCTCGGCAAGCATCCTGAGACTGTACCCTAATTTTAGCATGCCCGCTGCCGGCTCCCGGCGGCAGCTAGGCGGAGATCGCTGGCCGCTGCGCTGCCCGCCGCACGGGAGTGTGGCGAAGACCATTGCTGTGCCGGCCGTCGAGCAGGTAAGGCGTACGCGGCGAAAAGGCGACTCGACCGAACAGGCGAGGCCCGGCAGCCAGCAAGAGGCGCCGAGGCTGCTCTCGCAAGGGCCATAGCAGTTGTCTTGGCGCGATCTGTTTCTTTGGGAGGTGGCTTGCTCTCGGAGTTCTCCTTCCTCAATCCGCATAGTAGCCTCCTTCAGCGGACTTGCTACCTGGCTTGCCCGCCGGTGTACACTTTTGAGTTTTGCGTTGTCAATCTCTTCGGGAGACACTTGTGATGCGGTTGGCGCCTCTTTTTGCCCTCACAGCAATTCTGTCCTTCTTTCCCCCGCGGGTCCAATGCCAGCAAATCAGCAACAGGCGCTTGAGCATCGAAACGATTTTTGCGCCGGGCGGGCTGACCGGGCGAGCGCCAGAAAATATCGAGTGGAGTCCGGATGGCAAACTCCTTTCCTATGTGCAGCGCAATGACTCGGGCGACCACGGCGAGTTGTGGTCGATCGATCCAAACACGGGACAGAAGCGGGTCCTGGTGAGCGAATCAAAGCTGGCTACGCTCGCCCCCGATGTCAATACGATCAAGAACGAAATACAACGCGAGAAAATTACGCGCTATTCGGTCGCCGCCTATCACTGGGGTCCCGATTCCAAGCACTTGCTGTTCGATTCGCTGGGTCAGCTGTGGCTGTATAGCCTGGACAGCGGTACCGCGGTCGAGTTCACCTCGGCGCCCGAGCCCAGCGAGGATCCGAAATTTTCGCCCGATGGAACGCGGGTCGCCTATATCCGTCGACACAACCTCTACGCGCGCCCCACCTCGGGGGGCGATGAGAAGCAGCTCACGCGCAACGATAAGAAAGACGTCAAAGACGACGACATGCTCAATGGTGAGGTGGACTGGGTCTACGAGGAGGAGCTATTTGTCCGCAGTAACTACTTTTGGTCGCCCGATAGCAGCCAGATTGCCTTCCTCGCCATGGATGAGACGCGCGTCCCCACCTATCCCATTGTCGATCTGCTTCCCCTCACCGCCGAGGTGCAGAACCAGAAATATCCTAAGCCCGGCGATCCCAACCCGCTCGTGCGATTGGGCGTGATCAGCGCCAAAGGCGGCGGCCTGAAGTGGATCTCCCTCACCGACAACTCGGATGTTTATATTCCTCGCTTTGGCTGGGTGCGTGACGGCGTGCTGTGGGCGGAGGTGCTGAACCGGCCGCAAGACACTCTGGAGTTGTACTTCATCGAAGCAAAGTCGGGTCGCTCCCGCAAGGTGCTCACGGAAACCAGCAAGGAGGCGTGGATCAACGTCAACGACGCTAACATGGACGATTTCCACGTGCTCAGGTCAGGGGATCGCTTTCTGTGGTCGAGCTGGCGCGATGGCCATACCCATCTTTATCTCTACAGCTTTGATCGGCAGAATCCACTGGCCGGTGAGGCTAAGCTGGAGAAGCAACTCGAACAGGGCGATTACGAAATGCTCGGAGTAAAAGGTATCGACGAGAAATCCGGTACAGTATACGTTGCCGCCAATCAAGGTGATCCCCGGCAAGAGCAGCTTTATTCGGTCAAACTGGATGGAACCGGGCTCGAACCGGTATCGCACCAGCCCGGCACCCACACGGTCAAATTCGCCGATGACGGCCAGCATTATGCCGACATGTACTCGGCCAACTTGATTCCCCCCAAGCGTTCGGTATGTGCCGCGTCCGGTTCGCCGTGCTATTCCCTCTGGGAATCGCGCAGCGTTGCCCAATACGACTGGCTGCGGCCGACGGATCTGGAACTCAAAGCTGCCGATGGCACGCTTCCCCTCTATGGGCAGCTATTGATGCCGACGCAGTCTCCCTCGGGCGGCAAAATTCCTCTCATCGTCGAGATCTACGGAGGCCCCGCCGGGCAGACGGTGCGCAACACTTGGGGGGCCGGGGTCACCGATCCTTTTGAAGAAATGATGGCCCAAGAGGGATATGCGATCTTTTCTGTCGACAATCGTGGCACCCCAAACCGGGGACGGGATTTTATGGCCTCGGCCATTCATCACCAGTTTGGCAGCGTCGAGTTGAAGGATCAGCTGGCCGCGCTCGATCAGCTCTTTCGGCAGAATCCATCGCTTGATAACAGCCGGGTTTGCATTTGGGGGTGGAGCAATGGCGGCTCCATGACGATGTACTCGCTGCTGCACTCCAAGGCCTATAAGTGCGGGGTTGCCGGTGCGCCCGTGACCGACTGGCGCTTATACGACTCCACCTACACCGAACGCTATCTGGGAGTTCCCAAGGACAAGCCGAAATCGTACGAGGAATCGGCCATGCCGCCCCTGGCCGAGCACCTGAATGGCTCCCTGCTGCTCATTCACGGCACCAGCGACGACAATGTGCACGTGCAGAACAGCATTGCCATGGTCAACAGTCTGATCAACGCGAAGAAGCAGTTTCGCTTGATGTTTTACCCCGGCAAGACGCACGGCGTCACCGGAGACGCGCGGATTCACCTGTTTCACATGGTCCAGGATTTCTTGGAAGACAATCTCAGGTAATTCATGTTGCCGCGTACCACGCTCGGAGATTTTGAACTGACTATTTTTTCCGACGGTGTGTATCAGCTCGATGGCGGAACTTTCTTTGGCGTCGTGCCCAAGGCCATGTGGGAGAAGAAGATGAGGGCCGACGACAAGAATCTCGTGTATGCCGGTCTGAATTCCGTTCTGGTGCGCACCGGCAAGCAGACGGTGCTGGTCGAGACCGGCATCGGCAATAAGCTTTCCGAGAAGATGACCAAGATCTACGGGCAGCCGGCCGAGCTCATCGAGCAGCTAAGCCAAGCTCGTATCGCTCCGGACGAAATCGACATCGTCATCAATACGCATCTGCATTTTGACCACTGCGGCTGGAATACCGTGCGCAGCGGCAATCTCCTGCTCCCCACCTTCCCCCGCGCCAAGTATTACGTGCAAAAAGGAGAATGGCAGCATGCGCGCAGCCGGTTCGAGCGCGATCGCATCAGCTACATCGGCGAGAACTATGATCCTCTGGTGGAGAGCGGGCAAATGGAGCTGCTCGATGGCGATCGCGAGATCGTGCCGGGAATTTACGTGCGGGTGTTTCCCGGCCACACCCAGCACATGCAGGCCGTAGTTTTCGAAAGCGCGGGCCAAAAGGCTTGTTACATTTCTGATCTGATCCCCACCACCGCGCACATCGATCTGGCGTGGGCAATGGCCTTTGATCTCTATCCCGTGGAGACGATCAAGAGCCGAAAGAAATACTACGCCGAAGCGATCCCCGAGCGCTGGCTGACGATCTTCACCCACGACCCGAAAACACCATGGGCTTACCTCGAGAGCGATGAGCAACATAGAATGCTAGCTCGCGCGCTCTCTTCGCCTCGCGCTTAGAGGAAGAGTAGTCCGCTTCAACCTCAAGCAGCAAAATACAGGGCGCAGCCGGGCTAGCTAGCTATAGCTAGGATCGAGCTGCGGTGATCAGCACGCGATCGAAGAACTCTTCCACTCGGGCGAAAATCTCGTGCTCTGATTTCGAATCATAAATAGCCTTGCGCAGAGCCGCGCCGCCCGCTACACCGTGCGTGAACCAGGAGGCAAACTGCTTCATCTTACCGGCCGCCCCGGGCATTTCCTCTTGAATCAGCATGGCGAAATAAGTCGAAATCATCTGGTAGCGGTCCGCATCGCTGGGCTCATCATAGGAACAATAAAGAGCTGAGCTTGGCTCGGCTCCTCCCTGCAGTGCGGCGGGCCCCAGGCCTTGGGCAGCAGGTGGGCCTTCCCAAGAGGCAGCCATGCTATTGCCCGGGAGGAGCCGTCGACGTTCGCCGTCCTCACCTCTTCTGGCGCGCGCAAGTCGGCCCGAGTACTGCTCGATTTGGCGGAATATCCAGGGATTGGCGGGGGCGGTCCGGCCGATCATCACGGCGTCGCAACCGGTCTGAGCAACCATGGCGCAGGCATCGGTGGGGATGCGAATGTCGCCATTGCCGATGACCGGAATCGTAACCGCGTCTTTCACGGCGGCGATCCAGTCCCAGCGCGCATTGCCACTGTAGCCTTGTTCGCGGGTGCGGGCGTGCAGGGCGACCGCCTGCAGGCCACAGTCCTCGGCCATTCTGGCTAGCTCGACCGAAACAATTTCCTGATCATTCCATCCGGCGCGGAATTTCACCGTGAAGGGAATGGAGACGGCGGCCCGTACGGCCGTGAAGATGCGCCCGATCGCAGGCAAATCCCGCAGCAGACCTGATCCGCCGTTGCATTTAACAACCTTCTTCGCCGGGCAGCCCAGATTGAGATCGACCAGGTCAAAACCGAGATCCTGAACGATGCGCGCGGCCTCGGCCAAAACCTGCGGGTGGCTGCCGAAAAGCTGCGCCGAGATGGGATGCTCGTCCTCGAAGAAATGCAAATAACGCTTGGCTTTCTGATCCTTGGCGCGGAGGACGCCATCGGCCGAGGTAAACTCGGTCATAAGCAGACCACAGCCGCCGAGCTTGCGGATGAAGCGCCGAAACACGGTGTCGGTCACACCCGCCATAGGGGCCAAAACTGTGGCAGGACGGATTTCGACTGGGCCGATCTTCACTTGCGCCGGCAGGGGGACGACATCCTCTGGCGAGAGCGAGCGCGCCGTAATAGTCTCGGAGCTATCCCAGGTTTTGCGCACAGGCCGAGTCTACTTCTTAACCGCCGGCTTGGCATACTTGCGGCGGAAGCGCTCGACGCGTCCCGCCGTGTCGACCAGCTTCTGCTTGCCGGTAAAGAATGGATGGCAGTGGGAGCAGATTTCCACATGGATGTCGCCCCGGTGGGTGGAACGGGTAGTAAAGGTGTTGCCGCAAGCGCAATGGACGCGCACCTCGTTATAAGTGGGATGGATAGCTGCTTTCATTCTCTTTATATCCCTCGCAATCTTTAGATTCTACAGGAGTTACTCAGATCAGAGCAAATTCCGCTGTGCTGAGGTTTCCGGCGCTCGGGGCACCGCCGCACTCAGTTTGAATTGTGCAAATCTGGCTGAGCATCTACTATGCTCACCCGAGATGTTCTTGTCCGGCTGCTTCTCCTTTATAGTGATGCTGGCCACGACCTGTTTGGCTCAAAGCGTGAAGCCTGCCTACAGCACCTCAGCCGTGGTGCACACCGAGATCAGGAACGTTTTCTATCACTACACCGACCGTATCGCGGTTCATATCTTCTGGCTCGATGGTGTCATCCGTCCCGTGCGAAGCGGGCAGATTCCAATCTTCGACGATGCCAGATCCTTCTTCGTGGCGATCCGATCGGCCGAAATTGCCATCGCCAGCAAGGCGCTCTCGCAGACCTTGAACGAACATGTGTTTGCGGCACCCGATGCTCCGCTCAAGAATATCGAAGTCAGCACAGAGGGCCAAAAACTCAAGGTGAAGGGCAAACTGCATGCAAAGAACAACCTGCTGTTTGAAACCGTCAGTACGTTGTCGGTTACCGGGGATGGCAAAATTCGTATTCACCCCGAGAAGGTTCGAGCCGAGCACTTGCCGGTCAAAGGATTGATGGATCTGCTGGGGGTCGAGATTGCCAAGCTCATCGATACCCGAAAAGTGGTCGGCCTTACGGCGGAGGGCAACGACCTGATCCTCGATCCTGAGCAGATCTTGCCGCTTCCCCGTATCGAGGGGAAGGTCTCGGCCGTCCAGATTCGGGGAGACCAGGTGATCCAGATCTTCGGTCGGCTGCCGGCAGCAAACGACAGGGGTAAAGTGAACTCCATGTCCTATCGCGGCGGCCAGCTGCGTTTTGGCAAGCTGACGATGAATGATTCGGATATGGATTTGATTGATCTCGATCCTGAAGATCCATTTGATTTCTATCTTGATCATTATCGCCAACAGCTCGCAGCGGGGTATACCAAGATTACGCCGCAATTCGGGCTGCGGGTTTATATGCGCGACTACAACAAACTCTCGCCCCGGCCGCGGCACTGACGGGCTCTCGATGACCTTGAGAAGCAGCCAAGTGCGAGAACCTGTAACCCTGATGCTGACCAGCCTCACGCCCGCGATCGAGGACCCCGCCCGGCAGAATCTGGTTGAGCTGAATTTCCACAGCCCTGGGCACGAATGGTCGCCGCGAAAGACCTCCGGGGCTTGATCGTACCTCGGGTGAGCAGGTGGCGATTGCTGCTGTCCCCTGCGCCTCGAACTTCGACCCGTCTAGATTAGTTGTTGACCGGGCGAGCTTTTCGTGCCCGCCTCGCGGCCGGAGCTTGGCGCTGCGACGCTCGATCGACGAAACTTGTTGTTTCCCATTTCGATTCCGGGATGCGCTATGTCCCCCCATTATGTTCGCCTTTCTTTCGCCTGAATGTTATAGTTCCTGAAGGCAAATTGTGCATATCCTTGTAATTTGTGACCTGACGTATTTCGACGCACGTTGTAGGCTAAGCATACGAATCCCCGAACGGGTTAAAGAAGGCGGCAACCAGAATGGCCGATGAACGGACAAAAGCTTTGGATCTGGCTTTCTCCCAGATCGAAAAACAATTTGGCAAGGGATCGATCATGCGTCTGGGGTCGAAAGAGGCGGTCGTACCGATCTCGGTCATCCCCACGGGGGCGATTTCCTTCGACGCCGCGTTGGGGGTGGGAGGGTTTCCGCGCGGGCGAGTGGTCGAGATCTTCGGTCCAGAGTCTTCGGGTAAGACGACGATCGCGCTCGAAGTCATTGCCGAAGCGCAGAAGAGCGGCGGCATGGCCGCTTTCGTTGATGCCGAGCATGCACTCGATCCTGGTTACGCCAAGAAGTTGGGCGTGGATGTCGACAATCTCCTGGTTTCCCAGCCCGACTATGGCGAACAGGCCCTGGAAATTGCCGAAGCGCTGGTTCGCTCCGGCGCCCTCGATGTCCTGGTCGTCGATTCAGTCGCGGCTCTGGTGCCCAAGGCAGAACTCGATGGCGAGATGGGGGACAGCCATATGGGCCTGCAGGCGCGCCTGATGTCCCAAGCCTTGCGCAAGCTGACCGGCATTGTGTCAAAATCGCGCACCTGTATGATTTTCATCAATCAGATTCGAGAGAAAATCGGCGTGATGTTCGGCAATCCGGAGACTACGACGGGCGGGCGCGCCTTGAAGTTCTATGCCTCCATGCGCATCGATATTCGTCGTATTGCCGCCATCAAAGAAGGCGAGATGGTGACCGGATCGCGTACCCGCGTCAAGGTGGTAAAGAATAAAGTTGCGGCGCCATTCCGCGAGGCTGAGTTCGACATCCTGTACGGAGAAGGTATTTCCCGCGAAGGCGACCTGCTGGATCTGGCCGTGAGTAACGATATCGTGGAAAAATCGGGCTCGTGGTTCAGTTATAAAAGCGAGCGTATCGGGCAAGGACGTGAAAATGCGCGACAGTTTTTGAAGGACAACAAGGAAATTCTCGGCAAGATCGATCATGAGGTGCGCAAGCAACTGGGGCTGGCCACGAAGGAGCCCACGCCTCAAGCGCACGCACAAGCTGCCGCCGGGGGGCGGGTGACGACCATGCCCTCAGCGCCAGAAGCCAAGGTACCAGTGGCGCGAAGGTGATTTCAACTTGTGGGAAGCGAGATGATCATCGTGAGCCCCGCGGCCTCGACGGCGGTCGCTAGGAGTTCGCCGCTGTTTTATAGCCGGGCGACGTTCCGAACATCAGCGACCGGTGAATTTGCCAATCCCATTTCCCGCCGCATAGAATCGTGGCTCACTTCCCACCGCGGCGCGAGGCCGATTGAAAAAAGTCATAGCCATCTACCCGGGCTCGTTTGATCCTCTGACGAACGGTCATCTCGATCTAATTGAGCGCGGCAGCAAGATTTTTGATGAGCTCATCGTTGCCATCCTCCGCAACCCGGAAAAGCAATCATTATTTAGCTTGGCGGAACGCAAACAGATGATGGCGGCGATGACCGAACGCTGGGACAATGTACAGGTGGATACCTTCGGCGGCCTCATGGTCGACTATGCCATCGGCATGAAGGCCTCGGCGGTGCTGCGTGGTATTCGGGCCATCAGCGATTATGAATACGAATTGCAGATGGCCCTGATGAACCGGAAACTCGCCCCGCACTTGGAAACCGTTTTTATGATGCCGGCCGAAGCGTATTCTTACCTGAGTTCACGTCTGGTTCGCGAAATTGCGCAATTAGGCGGCAACATTCGCGGCCTGGTGCCCGAGCTGGTCGAGCGCAGGTTGCGAGAAAAAATGGATCCCGCGCCCAAATACGCAAATTTGGCCGTATTCAGAAAATCGAGGACAAAAAAGCAATGAATGTAGCGACCGAGCCGGCCTTCACCTTGAAGCTGACGGAACGAATCAACCGCATTGAGGCATCCGCCACCATGGCGGTGGTCGCCGAGGCCGACAAATTGCGCAGCCAGGGCATTGATGTGGTCGACTTCGGCGCCGGTGAGCCACACTTTGCCACGCCGCAACATATCAAGGATGCGGCCATCGCGGCCATCCAGGCAAATTTCACCAAGTACACGGCGGTGGGGGGCACCGCGGAGTTGCGCGACGCCATCGTAGAGCGCCATGCTGCCGACTTCAACTCCGATTACCGGCGCGAGGAAGTCATGGCTTCGGTCGGGGGCAAGCACGTCCTGTTCAATGTCATCAACGTACTGGTGGATCACGACGACGAGGTGATCCTGCCGGTGCCCTATTGGGTCTCTTTCAGGGACATCATCCGCTATGCCGGGGGTCAGCCCGTCCTGGTCGAAACCGACGAGACAGAAAACTTTCGCCTGACCCCGGAGATGGTCGAGCGCGCGGTCACCAAGCGCACCAAGCTGATCATTCTTAATTCGCCGTCGAATCCATCGGGCGCGGTCATGAACCCGCAAGATATGACTGCGATTGTAAAATTCGCCGCTGAGCGCGGCATCTGGGTGATCTCCGACGAGTGCTACGTGTACCTGAACTATTCGGGCAAACGGTTTTCTGTAGGCTCGTTGCGCGAGCCCAGAGAGCGAATCGTCGTGGTGGGCTCGTTTTCGAAAACCTATGCCATGACCGGTTGGCGCCTGGGATTCGCCCTGGCGCCGGCACCGGTGATCGCCGCCATGCATAAGCTACAAAGCCAGTCAACCTCCAATCCTACTTCCATCGTGCAGAAAGCGGCGCTGGCCGCCCTGCAAGGCCCGCAGGAGCCAATCGAGCAGATGCGGCGGGAGTACATCGGCTTGCGCGACCACCTGGTAAAGGGGTTGCGGTCGATCCCGGGTATGCGCTGTACGTTGCCCCAGGGGGCCTTTTATGCCTACCCGAACGTATCCTCTTTCTTCGGAAGGGCAGGACAGAATTCGGCGGCCGAGGTGGCGGGTAGGTTGCTTCGTGAAGCTCACGTCGCTACTGTACCCGGCGAAGGCTTCGGCACTCGAGACCATATCCGCATTTCCTACGCAAGCTCGCTTGGGGAACTCGACCGTGGCCTCGAGCGGATGCGTAGATTCTTCGCTTCCTCGTGACCTGCCGGCGATGGCCGATCATAGCTTTCGGCGCCCTCCCCGCGATCCTCTTTCGCCGCCCAACGCCTCTGAGGCAGCCTCTCGCTGCTCGGACGCTTCTAACCCCAAGTCAGAACTGGTGCCCGGTGTTGTGGCCCGAGAGCAACGCCGATGACCCGCATGAGCGAGCTGTATCCATTCCTAATGTCTCCCCTCTTTGACCCCCGGCCATGGGGGACGACGGATCTATCCCCCATTTACCCGGAGAGGAAATTCACTGAAAAGATTGGCGAATCATGGTTGACGGGCGATGAGTGTCGGGTAGCCAATGGGGCACTTTGCGGCCGGACGCTCTCCACCCTAAGTCGAGAGTTTGGCCCCGAGCTGGTAGGCGAGGCGGCCCGTGATCCCAAGCGTTTTCCCCTATTACTAAAGTTTTTGTTTCCTCACGAGAAGCTTTCGGTCCAAGTGCACCCGGATGATGAGTGCGCTCAGCGCGCGGGGCAGCCGTGGGGGAAGACCGAATGCTGGTATGTTGCCGACGCAAAGCCGGGAGCGCAGGTTGCCCTCGGCTTGAAGCCAGGAGTGACCTGCCAAGAATTGCAGCAGGCAATCGAGGAGCACCTAGCCGAAGGCCTGTTGAACTGGGTGAACATTCAGAAGGGTGATCTGATCTACGTGGCAGGAGGTACGGTGCACACTCTGGGGCCCGGCTCGGTGCTGGTCGAGACTCAGCAGCAGTCAGATACTACGTACCGCTTGTATGACTACGGGCGCCCCCGGGAGCTGCACCTGAAGGAAGGCATGGCAGCCGTAAAAGAGGTTGTTGGCTCCGGCAAAGTGGTGCGCCCCATGCCTGAGGCGAGCGGCAACGGATTTAGCCGGGAAGAGCTTGTCGCCGCTCCCTATTTCGTAGTCGAGAAATTCGTCTTGCGGGCGCCTCAAACCTTTGCGACTGCCGACGAGTCGGGCACGCGATCGGTAAGAATCCTGGTCGGCTTAGAGGGCGGTGGAGTGATCGAGGCGCACGGAGCCGCGCCGGTTTCTTTCGGCAAAGGGGATGCTGTCGTAGTCCCCGCCGCCACCTGGAATTTTGAGGTGCAGCCGCAGCGCCAGATCGAGTTCATGATGGCGCACGTGCCGGGCAAGCCACTGTGCGAGCCGAAGACAACTATGTAGTTGTTTCGGGCGTGCGCTTGTGATCTCCGCCCCGCCCTGAGCGAAGCCGAAAGGGAGGGAATCGGCTTTTTTGATGCGACCATCGCTGAAAACCCGTGGCTAACAACTTTTATCCCATAATCCTTGCCGGCGGCCGGGGAACTCGTTTTTGGCCACTCAGCCGAAAACGCCGCGCCAAGCAACTCCTCGCACTCGATGGCAAGAAAACTATGATTCAGCAGACCGTCGAGCGCCTATTGCCGCTCGCCCCCTCCAGCCATTTCTGGGTGATCACAAACCATGACTTGCGTGCTGAAATCGTCCGCCAGCTGCCCAAAGTGCCAAGGCAGCAGATCTTGGCTGAACCCGCTGGCCGGAATACCGCCCCGGCAATCGGCCTCGCTGCCTGCCTGCTGCTGAAACAGGATCCGCAAGCAATTCTCGGCCTCTTTCCCTGCGATCATGTCATTGCCGACGTGAAGCGTTATCACGAAGTGTTGGCACATGGCCTCGGCCTCGCCGCCGCTGCTGATAACATTGTAGTACTCGGAATACGTCCGACCCGCCCCGAAACCGGCTACGGTTACATTGAGGCGGCAGGGCGGTTTGATGAACAGGCCTGGCGCGTTCGCCGCTTCACGGAAAAACCTGAGCATGAACGCGCGGTGGAGTTTCTTCGGGCGGGTAACTACTTCTGGAACAGCGGTATGTTTCTCTGGCGGGCGCGCACCGTCGCCGATGCCATTCGCGAGCATTTGCCCAAGACCGCGCCTTGGTTAGAAAAAATTGCCCAGTCCTTTGGAACTACTAAGTTCCAGGCCACCTTCCGCAAGCTGTATCCTAAGTGCGAAAACATTAGCGTCGACTATGCCGTCCTCGAGCCGCGTTCGGGCAAAGGCGAGAGGAAATCGAAGATTTACTGCATTCCCAGCGATTTCGGGTGGAATGATCTGGGATCCTGGACCGCTCTTCATGAGCACCAAGCGAACAAGCTCAAAGCCGCGGATCGAAACTTGCTTTTCGCTCGGGGCAGCTTCGTTCTGAATGCCACGGGAAATTACGTGCATGCGCCAGGAAAGTTTGTTGCCACCGTCGGCGTCAGCAATATCGTAGTGGTTGAAACCGACGATGCGCTTCTCGTCACCACGCGCGAACGGTCGCAGGATGTGGGTAAGGTGGTGCAATACCTGGACGAGAAGAAGATGTCGAGGCTGGTGTAAGGAGGAGCCGTCAGCATCCAGGTCTGCTCTCGCTATCGAAGTTAGGCTAGAAATGCTGATCGGGCGGCCAAACTCGCTGCCCCGGCCAGTCCTGCAGCAAACACGCGTGTTGCTCGTGGCATCCAATCACCGCGAAGATGGACAGGAAAGCGATGGCGGAAATTAAATTTGGCACCGACGGTTGGCGCGGTGTCATCGCCGATGATTTTACATTTGATAACGTGCGCCGGGTTGCGGGCGCGATTGCTGCCTATGTGCTCACCCATGAAGATCCGCGACGCGGACTGATCGTGGGCTACGATACCCGGTTTGCTTCGCAACATGCGGCCCGAGTCGCCGCGCAGGTCATCGCTGGCGCGGGCATTCCGGTGAAGCTCACCAGCGACTACACACCCACGCCGGCCATCTCCTATGCGGTAAAAAATCTGGGCGCCGCCGGTGGAGTCGTCGTCACTTCCAGTCACAATCCGTGGAACTGGAATGGGGTGAAATTCAAGGGCAAGTTCGGCGGATCGGCAACCCCCGCCATCATGAAAATCATCGAGGACCAGGTCCGTGCCGGAGCCATGCCCAACGGCCGCAACGGGGTCATTGAGGAAGTCGATCTTAAGCCTGCCTATATCGACGCCATCTCAAAATTCGCCGATCTCGCCCTAATCAGCCAGGCCAAGTTCCGCTTCGTGGTCGATTCCATGCACGGGTCCGGGCGCGGCGTCTTGACAAAGATTTTCTCCGATCACGGTATCGCTCACGTCCCCATCCGGCAAGAGTTGAACCCGCTGTTTCCGGGGATCAATCCCGAGCCGATTGAACCGCACCTTGCCAAGCTCCAGGAAACCGTGGTGAAGGAAAACTGTCACGCCGGGCTGGCCACCGATGGGGATGCCGATCGCATCGGCGCAGTCGCCGAAGACGGTACCTTCGTCGACTCCCATAAGATTTTCTCCATCCTGCTCGAATGGTTGCTTACACGCAAGAACTGGCCGGGGGAAGTAGTGCGAGCGTTCAACACCACGCGCATGCTGGATCGCATCGCCGCGCACCACGGTCGCAGGCTCAACGAATGCTCCATCGGCTTCAAACACATCGTGGATCTGATGATGGAACGCGAAATTCTGATCGGCGGCGAAGAATCGGGCGGGATTGGCTATTCGCGCTATCTTCCGGAAAGAGACGGACTTCTCAATTGCCTGCTCCTGGCCAACGTCATGGCCGAAGAGCGCAAGCCCTTGGGGCAGCTGGTGGCTGATCTGCAGCGCAAGTACGGAGCGCATTACTACGGCCGCAGCGACCTGCATATTGCCGAAGACGTCAAACAAGATGCCATCGAGCGTGCGCGGGCTGAGCGAACCACTAGACTGGGGAAATATAAAGTGATCAAGAAGGAAGGGTTGGATGGAGTCAAGTTCTTCCTGGACGCGCCGACCAACGGCAATGGGGCTGAACCATGGATTCTGTTCCGCGCTTCTGGAACCGAGCCACTCCTGCGCTTGTACGCCGAAGCCGCATCCCCGGAATTGACGCGGGAGATCTTGGCCAGTGGCGAGCGGTTCGTGAACCGGAGCGGCTAAGACCGGTCAGGCTGTAATCTTTTCCGGGCAAACGTTAGTCTGAAGATTCACGGCTCTCCGTACCCTTTTCTGGGTCGCGGCCGCAGGGTGATAATCTCAATCATAATGTTATTGGCAAGTACAGCGGGCGTTCCTCCTGATACGCCGGAAGCCAGGCGGTACAATCGAATTCGCCGCTGCCTCACGCTGGCCGACTTTGCCTTGGGCGTGATCATGCTCGTCGTGCTGCTGGTGACGGGATGGACCGGCACCCTTCGTGATCTGGCCTATCGGGCTGCCGGCCAGTCGTACTCACTTGCCGTTTTCCTGTATGTTGGCATGTTGCTGCTCCTCAGCAAGCTGCTCGGTGCCGGGCTGGATTATTACGGATTCCGCCTGGAGCACCGTTATGATCTTTCCAACCAGAGGTTGGGCTCCTGGTTGTGGGACGAGTTGAAGGGGTGGCTGTTGGGGCTGGTGCTGGCGACGATCCTGGTCGAAGTCCTTTACTTCACCATTCGGCAAAGGCCGCAGCACTGGTGGTTGATTGTTTGGGCAATCTTTATGACTCTGTTCATATTCTTTGCCCAGCTGGCCCCCATTGTTTTTTTGCCTTTGTTCTACAAATTCGAACCGCTGGAGCGCGAGGAACTGAAGGATCGGCTGGTTCGTTTAAGTGAACGCGCCGGTACGCGGGTGCGCGGCGTCTACGAATGGAAGCTGTCGGAAAAAAGCAAAAAAGCCAATGCTGCACTAACCGGATTAGGAGCCACCCGCCGCATCATTCTCGCCGATACCCTACTGAACAACTACTCGGACGATGAAATTGAAGCCGTACTTGCCCATGAACTCGGACACCACGTCCATAAGCACATTCCTAAGAGTATCGCGGTGCAGATGGCCATCACATTCGTGGGTTTTTGGGCAGCAAATCTGGTTCTACGCTATGCGGTGGAGCAGCGGCATATGTTCGAGACTTTGTCAGATTTCGCCAATTTGCCGCTGCTGGTTCTGGTTTCAACCCTGCTCTCCTTCATCCTCATGCCGGTGCTCAACGCTTATTCCCGTTTCAATGAGCGTCAGGCGGATCGTTATTGCTTCCGCTCAATCAGCAGCGTGGCCCCGTTCATCTCATCCATGAATAAGCTGGCCGACCAGAATCTGGCTGAGCGGGCACCCTCGAGGTGGGTGGAATGGATTTTTCATTCGCATCCGGCGATCACGAAACGAGTGGCGGCGGCCGAAGCCTGGCGCGGCTGAAGGGAGTCGCTCACGCTGGATAGAGTTCTGTGCGGGAGCGCAAATCGCCTTTATGCTGCCAAGCAGGACCAACGCGGGGTGGGCCCTTAAGGCAGTCACGTCGACAGCCGGCGCCTGAGGATTGCCTCAACTTTGCCGACATCTTCTTCCGTATCCACGCCGATCGTATCAAAGCGGGTTTCTGCCACGTAAATTGGAACCCCGTTCTCCAGAAATCGGAGTTGCTCGAGACGTTCGATTCGCTCCAGTTCCGACTCGGGCCAGGAAACAAAGCGAGCGAGGGCCGCCTGGCGGTAAGCATAAAAGCCCAGGTGTTTGTAGTACACGGCTGCTTGCGTGTGATCGCGGTCGAAAGGAATGGTGGCGCGTGAGAAATAAAGGGCGCGTCCTGCGCAATCGGTCACGACTTTAACTGTGTGCGGGCTATCGAGATCACTCTGCCCGGCGACAACCTTCAGAGTCCCCACCTGAACGACCTCATCATTCATCAGCTCCAACAAAGCCTGAATATGCTCAGGCCGCGTCAGTGGTTCATCTCCTTGAATGCAGACGTAGACATCGGCAGCGATTGATTGTGCGATCTCGTGAACTCGCTCGGTGCCGTTGCGGTGGCGCGCGGAGGTCATGCGCGCCTTCCATCCGTGCATGCGGCAGAGATTCATGATCTCCTCCGAGTCGGTGGCTATGATCACTTCATCTAAAAGCGGGGACCTTCGAACCGCATCCTGCACGATCCCGAGCAGCGGCTCACCGTTGATCAGCCGCAGCATTTTGCGGGGCAACCGTGTCGAAGCGAGACGTGCGGGGATAATCCCGATAACTCTCATAATTATTAGTGTCAGATTTTCACGGGCTGGTTTCAAGCGCAGGAGTTTAGGTTTGAACCACTTGCAGGTGCTGTGTTTGACACCCCCGATGGTGCCCCTTAGAATCGAAACCCTGGGCGGAAGCAGCCCGTTAGTTGTTTGGCCTTTCCCACGAAAGTGGTTTTTGATTCCTTTTCGTCGCCCGATGGCGGTGTAGCTCAGGTGGTTAGAGCGACGGTCTCATAATCCGTAGGTCGTTGGTTCGAGTCCAACCGCCGCCACCAAATTTTTATTTGGACCTCTTCTCGTCTGCTTTTACTTGTCGTCTGCTCTCTCTTCGTCTGTTCTCTCTTCCTCGGCTCTCACTTCTCGTGTGCTCTCACTTCTCGTCTGCTCGCCTGTTTTCAGCAATCTACGAGAAGGGTTCAACCGTGCCGCAAGTAGGAGACTGTGTTTCTAATCTCTTAGCCGGCTGACCGCTGTACTTTAAGGGCGAAAGGTTTGCGAAACTGGACCTTTCCGATAAAATAAGACTAGATGTCTCCCGTCAGCCAACTTTCCACAGTACCGGCACTCGAATGGGCGCACCCTCTGGTCCAGGAATGGTTCGTTGGGCGCTTTGGAACGCCCACTGAGCCCCA
>JAFATF010000152.1 GCA_019244045.1 Acidobacteriota bacterium | reverse complement strand
GCAACCGGGCGGAGGCTGGCGCGACGGCGCCGGCCAGTGGTTTGTACCTGGTTGCGGTCGAGTATTGAGCGACAGCGATTAGGGGGGGCGCAGAATCAACCTTCCCGAGCTCGGCGCCCCTCGAATCGAAATGGGCGTATTTTTTTTGTTGTCTCATGCTTGGTACGCAGAAGCGATAAAGAAGTAGGCTACACTTTGCTTGCTGATGGTCACAGTTGTCATGTCGAGCCCCAAAATCAGTTCGGTTAATCCGGCCACCGGCGACCTGCTCGCCAGTTTTCGCTGCGCGAGCGAGCTTGATGTTCAAGATGCGGTCGGGCGGGCTCGACGGGCGCAGCCCGATTGGCATTTGCTTGGCCTTCGGCGCCGCATCGCGCTCATTCGCGAATTTCAGAAACTGCTCAATGAAAACAAAGCCCACATCGCCCGGCTGATTAGCCAGGAGGTGGGCAAACCCTATGCGGAAGCACTCAGCACCGAAGTCTTGGTGGTGCTCGATGCGGCGCGCTTCCTCGTTGAAAACGCTTTTGCCTTGCTGGGTGACAAGTATCTTGCGCACGGCAGTTGGATGACCAAAAGCAAACGCGGTTGGATTCGACGCGAGCCCTTAGGTGTAATCGGCATCATATCCCCCTGGAACTACCCTTTTTCGACGCCCGCTATCGAGGCGCTTACCGCCCTGGTGGCGGGAAATTCGGTGGTGCTGAAGCCGTCCGAATTTACTTCTTTATGCGCGCTTGAACTCGAATCGCTACTGACCCGAGCCGGCACGGCGAAAGATGTATTGCAGGTTGTGCTCGGCGATGGCGCAACGGGAACGGCTCTCGTAAGTTCCGCCATCGACAAAGTTGTCTTCACCGGCAGCGTTCAGACGGGAAAGCAGGTAGCGCGCAGGGCAGCAGACCGCCTGCTCCCTACGTTGCTTGAATTGGGAGGAAAAGACCCCATGCTCGTGCTCGCCGACGCCGATGTGGATGTAGCCTCGAGCGGCGCCCTTTGGGGCGCCTTCATGAATGCCGGACAAACCTGCCTGTCGGTTGAGCGCTGCTATGTGCATCGCAAAATCTACGATCGCTTTGTCGGTCTCTGTGCAGAGAAGACGCGCCGCTTAAAAATTGGCAACGGCCTCGACAGCCAAACCGACATTGGCCCGCTGATACATGAGGCGCAATTAAGGCTTGTCGAGTCCCACGTCATCGATGCTCAGGCGCGAGGCGCCCGCGTCATTGTGGGGGGTAAGCGGCTGCCCGAACTTGGAGCAAACTTCTACTCGCCGACGATTTTGATCGATGTCTCGCAGCAAATGCGGGTCATGCGCGAGGAGACCTTCGGCCCGGTGTTGCCTATCATGCCTTTCGAAAGCGAGGAGCAGGCCGTGCAGTTGGCCAACGACTCGGAATTTGGACTTGCGGCCAGCGTGTGGACCAGGGATCGCAGGCGGGGTGAAAAGATCGCCGCCAAAATTGCGGCGGGAAGCATCATGATCAACGACGTCATCAGCTGCTATGGCATCAGTGAAGCCCCTCACGGGGGGGTAAAAGCCAGCGGCATCGGACGTACCCATGGTAGTTTTGGACTGGAGGAGATGGTAGGCATCAAGTATGTCGATTCCGACCTCCTGCCCTCTCTCAAAAAGCTGTGGTGGTATGGTTATGGGCCAGAGTTCGCCGGCTACATGGAGCAGTTGACGGACCTGATGTTTTCCCGACGGCGCCTAAAACGCCTGCGGGCCGCCGTCGGATCAGTGCGGCTGGTCAGGCGAAAGGGGCGGCTCTAGCGAGGTCATTGCTGTGCCCGGCCATTGCCCTGACGGAGAGCCAAACTGGTAGCGCCGAACCACGCGCTTTCGAAATCCTATTCGAGGAGTTCTATGCCATGAATCGAAGCGATGGCAAGCGCGAGATGCTCCGGCACACCCTGGCGACGCTAGCCTATCGCGGAGGAAAGGCATTGCGAGGTGCGCCTCCGGGATTTGCCGAGTACCGGGTCGCCGATGGCACACGCTGCCCCATCGAAATCCTGGCCCACATCTGCGATCTGGTGGATTGGGCGCTCTCAATCGCCGCGGGGGACGAGAAGTGGAACGAGACCCGGGCCGCAGTCTGGGATGGTGAGGTTGAGCGGTTCTTCACCGCCATGAAGGCACTGGATGATTTTTTGGCCGCCGATCGGCACCTAGAAGCAGATCCCGAGCGACTTTTTCAGGGCCCCATAGCGGACGCTCTTACCCACGTCGGTCAGCTCACAATGTTGCGCCGGTTGGCAGGGGCCCCGGTAAAGGGCGAGAACTACTCTCTGGCGGAGGTTCAGGCAGGCCGCGTGGGGCCGGTACAAAGCGCTCCCAAGAGGGAATTTTACTAATCGATTAAGCCTCTTTGATTCCGCTGGGTTGTGCCTGGGGTATTCCTCTGCGGAATGTGCAAACAATTGCGCTCGTCGGCCTCGCTGTCGCTCAAACGCAAGGACTTCCTGAAGACGCTTTGGTAATGCGCTTGCCTCTATGATCGGTGATCGGATGAGCCGGCAAGCGAAAGTAAGCGGCTTTGGTTCACAGTTCTGATGCACAGGTACTGGTTCAGAGTCGCTGGAGTGGTTGGGAGCCGGACGGAGGGAAGATTGTAGCTATGAAAAGCGCCGTAGTTGTGCTCGTCTGCTTGTGGGCCGCGGCCGCCGCAGCCCAGTCATATGGGTCGGTGCTGAATAGCGACCCAGTAATCTTTGAAATACCCAGCCATGCCGGGCACGCCTCCTTTCAGCCGCTGGCGAGTCCGCAAAACATTCTAGCGGGCTCGGAGCCCAGTTACGCGCGAGGTGTTCGCCCCCTCTGGGAATTTCCGGCCAGCGCTCCTGTGCCCTTGGGCGATGTTGCGCGCCTCTTGCGTAAGCAGCACGAGCTTGCCAGAAAGGCCGATAAGGTCTTTTCCGACCAGCGCTAACCGCGTAGTGGGGCCAAACTCGTTCCGGTAAAATGCTATCCAACGGCATTTACGCCGCCCCGAGGATCGCCTTGCCCAGTACTCAAGTGACTCCCGAACCCGAGCAACTGCCCAATCATAAAGTTAAACTGAAAAAGATAGGACAGCGCTCCTGCAATGAAAAGGATGCCAAGGGAAAGTTCTGCGGTGGACATCTGAAGCGCTGGTACTACATGACCGATGCGCTCGAGCAGGACTGCGGTGACGTGGCACGCGCCTGGGGTCCGAATGCCGAGGTCTATCGCTGCGAGCATTGTAAGACTCTGTACTTGCCGAATCCCGAGGATGTAGGAGCGGGCAATGTGGCGGGCCAAGGCCGGATTTCCGTGTTCGGTCTGACGGTACCGTCCAAGGGATAGCGCCTGTTGCAGGCGAGGTTGGGGTGGCGAACTTGGCCCGGCTCGATGGCTAGGGCAGCTCTCACGCCGTGGACGTTCGTCGAATACACTCAGCATGAAGACCTCCGAGCTGATCTATGACTGGAACCAACAGCTGGCTTCGTTGAAGCCAGTCCCCCCGGTGCTGCTCAATGATGAAACTCTGCGCGATGGCTTGCAGTCGCCTTCGGTACGCGATCCTTCCATTCAGCAAAAGATCAAAATCCTGTTCCTGATGGAAGCTTTGGGCATTCATTCGCTCGACTTGGGGTTGCCGGGAGCCGGACCCCGCGCCACTGAGCACGTCGAGCTTCTGGCGCGCGAGATTGCCCAGAACAAGCTGAAGATCCGCGCCAACTGCGCAGCTCGCACCCACCAGAATGACATTCGCCCAATTGCCGATATCGTCGAGCGCACGGGCTTAGCCATTGAGGCGGCCACCTTTATTGGGTCCAGTCCCATTCGACGCTATACCGAAGGCTGGAGCGAAGATTTCCTTCTAAAGACGACCGAGAAGGCGGTCAAGTCGGCCGTCAGCATGGGCCTAGAAGTCATGTACGTCACCGAAGACACGACCCGTTGCGACCCGCAAACGGTCAAGCGCCTCTACAGCACGGCCATCAGTTCGGGCGCTCGCGCCATTGTGATTTGTGACACGGCGGGGCATGCCACGCCGCTGGGGGCCTTTGCCCTCGTCCGCTTCGTGAAGGAAGAAGTGGTGAAGCCCTCGGGGGAGAATGTCCGCATTGAGTGGCACGGACATTGCGACCGCGGCTTGGCGATCGCCAATTCCTTGGCAGCACTGGTCGCAGGAGCGGTTTGCGTCCATGGCACGGCACTTGGCATTGGCGAGCGCGTGGGCAATACGCAGATGGATCAGATGATCGTCAATCTGAAACTCATGCGGATTCCGCCATGGGCGGAGCAAGATGTCAGCAAGCTCAAGGAATATTGCTGCGCGGTTGCCCAAGCTACCGGTGTCCCCATCCCCGTAAACTATCCAGTGATGGGAGAAGATGCGTTTCGCACCGCCACCGGAGTGCATGCCGCCGCCGTCATCAAGGCCTACAAGAAGAATGACATCGAACTGGCCAATACAGTGTATTCTGGCGTGCCCTCGCATGTGTTTGGGCGGGAGCAAGTCATCGACATCGGCCCGATGAGCGGCAAGTCGAACGTGGTGTTCTGGTTGGAACGGCATGGCTTGCCTGCCGACGAGAAGTGTGTGGAACGGATTCTCCAAAAAGCAAAGGCATCAGATCACACCCTCACGCAAGAGGAAATCTTGCCATGCGTGCAGCCAGAACCTTAGGCTGCCTCGCCTTCTGACCGGCGCGGGCAGGAATTGCTCACCAGGCGACCATCGGAGCACGCCTTATGCCCGCAGAAACCAGGGCGCTGCTTTTTTGCCGCTATTTGGGAACCTTAGCCCGTTCTCTCAGGACGAGCGTCGCCGTGAGGGTTTACTGTCGGCCGATGTCTCGTCTTTGCTGCCGACGGGTGCTTCATTGCCTGACAGCAAAGCCTTGATCTGATTTAGGTGCTGCTCCATGCGCTCTTCGGCTGCTGCATTCTTCCCCGCCATCAAGATCAGCTTCACCGATACGAGAAACACACCTGCCTCCACAAGCAGTTCATGGGTGAATCCCTTGACAGCTAACGACAAGATGAACAATCCGAGAGTCAAGAGAATGACTACGCTCGCCCACGGATCACTAAAGCTGAAAAATCTCATAAACCGAGTCACCCCACGCATCGAACTTACTGTGCAGTCATGCTCAGTATGCATACTCAATTTCAAATTGCAACCGGCTGAGTCGCCCGCATCTTTCCCACACAGTACAAATTCCCCAGCTTGCTCCGACTTCGGGAGTTCACGATGCCAGGAGAGAGTCGGAGTCCAAGCGCCTGTACACCAAGCTCTGATGTGTGAAATACTCCCTGATCTCACGTTCCAGTTCACGACTGGAGTAGTTGAGCGCGACCTGTTGTTCTCTTCCGAGTCTCACGGGGTGCTGATTCGCACAGATTGGAGGGTCGGAAATGAACCGTGCCGTGGCCGCCGCAATTTGCTGTGGCCTGTACGCGCTCTCAGCAATTGCTCAGGATGCCTCCTCGCCCGCTTCTCCGCCTCACGCTGCACGCGACGAGACTTCGCAGGCCCGCTTGCTGTCTTTTGATGAACTGGTTGCCCTTTCCTCGACCGCCCGCCCCTCAGGAGTGCTGCAAACGAGACTGAATGCGCTGCTGACCAATCCGTTTGTCTATAACGATGCTGAGCAAGCGGCTATCCCACCGCATCGCCCCCAAGTAGGACGGCTCGGCCCTGTTCTCCGCGTTGCGTTTTGGAACATTGAACGAGGCCTGAATTTTGAATTGATTCGCTCAGCGCTGAGCGGCCCGGGTGAGTTCGAACGTTGGTTGGAAGCGCAAAGTAAAGCGGGCGGGGATAAGCGGCAGCTGGTTGATCTGCAACTGCGCACTCTGAAAGATGCCGACGTCCTTGTGCTGAATGAGGTGGACCTCGGAATGAAGCGCACCGAATATCGTGACGTAGCCAGGGACCTAGCTACAGCGTTGCACATGAACTACGCCTATGCGGTGGAGTTCGTCGAAGTCGATCCCATCTTCGACTTGGGAACTGAGCAGGTGCACGTGCCCGATGCGCAGCAAGATCGTCGGCTGCAGCAGGATCTCGAGGTCGATCGTATGCGCTATAAAGGCCTTCATGGCACCGCCATTTTGAGCCGCTATCCCATTCGCCAGGCGCGAATTTTTCCCCTGCCGGTTTGCTACGACTGGTATAGCCAGGAGGCGAAAGCAGCTTCGAAACTCGAACAGGGTCGACGCTGGTCAGCACACAAGCTATTCAGAGAAAGGATCGGGCGCGAAGTGCGACACGGAGGCCGAACCACACTGGTTGCCGACATAGCAGTACCCGAGATGCCGAACGGCAAAGTCACCATCGTTGCCCTTCATTTAGAGAATAAATGTCCTCCGAGGTGCCGCCGCAAGCAGATGGAGGCGCTTCTAGCCGGTGTTAAGTCGGTGAACAATCCCCTGATTTTGGCAGGAGACCTCAACACCACCAGCAAGAACAACACACCAACCTCTGTACGCAACGAAATCATGAACCGGGTTGCCGACTATAAGTTTTGGATCGGGCAGACTGTTTCGTACTTTCACCCGCTTGGAATCTTCAAGTTCACGCTCATTCCGGTTCGTTACTTTCATGGCTATAACGACCCGACGGCGTTCCATGTGCCGGTGTTGTGGGACAACGAAGAGCGCCCGCTGTTTAGGACGCTAGAGAAGTTTCGTTTTAATGATGGACGCAGCTTCGATTTTCGCGGGCTTCGGCGATATACATCTCCGCCCAAAGGGCGCACCCTGGCGGATAGCAACGCCCGCGCCAGCAAAGGTTTCATTCCAACTTACGCCTTTACCCGTGACTTTGGGGGTTTGGTAGGTCGATTCAAGCTCGATTGGCTATTGGTCAAACCCTTTGTGCAAAACCCACGAGCCAGACACCAGAGCGATCGCTTCGCGCCTCACTACGCTATGACCATGCGGGAACTCAACGAATCCGTTGCCGATCGCATTTCCGACCATGCACCTATGACCGCCGATCTGCCTTTGCTCAAGCAAGATTCACGCTGAAGACCTATCCAAAGTGTATGCAGATCAGAACCGAACAGGCTTTCTCGAGCGGCCGGGCAGCGACATCCTCTTAATGCCGAGAGCAGGGGGCATCTTCTACGCCCGGTGGTACTCGGAGAGGGTCTGATGCTGCCGTGCGGTGTTGATTGTGCGCTCCACTGGAACAGAATTTCCGGATCGTAGACTCGACGTGGGTTGTAACACGAGTTGGGCACGCTGCGGCCGCATGTGCGTCTCCGTATGCGGGTCAACTTGTCCCTTAGTAGGTCCCGTGGTGGTTAGGTCGGGACAGTTGGAAGTTTCGACCATTCCGAAGTTTCGGCCGTTCAATGACGGGCCATTTTTAACCGGCCGTGAGGGTCGCCGAGAGAGTCAGGCAGCGAAAGCTCGCGTCGGCAGCCGATGCTCGAAGCTCTGTAGATCGTCACTCGTCGCCAGGTCGAAACTGCGGTTCGCAAGATGCGAACCTCTCGAAAGGGCAGCACGTCCCGGTGTCAGGGTCATGCTGTACATCCCGACACTCGCTTCGCGAGATAAAGGAACGGCAGAAAGGTTCGGCCACGTAAGACGCTGCAGTTGAGTTGAGATTTACGGCTGCCGCCCGCATACCAATGTCATTTCTGAATGCGAAACCGCCGGTGGCAGAGTGGTTGCTTGGCTCAGCGACCCTGCAGGACGAGCAATTGTTCTTATCGCCCCTTGAGAATCACTTGGGCGCAGCTATTGACATGAAGGCGGACAGGAGAACCGCGAGCCGACTTGAGTGCACCCGGCCAGGAGCTGTTGAAGGCCGCAGAATAGAGTCCGGTGCGAGCTGGCGAAAACTTTTGAGCGATGAGATCTGCTACGGCCAGTTCCAGAGCGGGAATAGCGGGAGCTACTCGTAATAGTTCCTTACCCAGCGATGGCGGTGTATTTTTTCAAGTAAAGCGGCGGAAAGAGGTCCTCGATTCGAGGCCTTGACATTGGCGGCCACGTGGGCTGGCGTTCTCATTCCCGGAATTACGCTGGATACAGCGGGATGGCTTAGGCAGAAACGGAGTGCCTCTCCCGGCAGTTGGTCGATTGTAATTCCGGTATCCTCGACGAGTCTTTGCAGGTGTTCCCAGACTTGCTGCTTGCGCCCGCCGGCAAAGTATTGATTGCGGAAATCGCCCGCTGGAAATTCGCTATCAGGCCCAATCTTCCCCGTCAGGCTGCCTTCGTCGAATGGCACCCGGGCCAGAACGCCGATCTGATTCTTCTGGCAATAGGGCAGCAGCTTATCGTCCGGCGACTGGTCGAAGATGTTGTAGATGACCTGCACCGCATCAACCAGGCCGCTGGCCAGCGCTTGAAGAGAATTGGCGGGCTGGTGATCATTGATGGAGATGCCGATGAAGCGCGCTTTGCCCGATCGGCGAATCTCCTCAACCATCGATTGCCACTGTTCCTGATTGGCCCAATCGTCATTCCACACATGGAATTGATAGAGATCGACGGTTTCGCGGCCCAAGTTCTTCAGCGTCCGCTCGAGGCAACCGAGAACGTACTTTCGCGGGAACACCTCCTCGAGGGTGGATCCGCGCCGGGCCGGCCAGATGCCATTTTTAGGCGGCACCTTGCTGGCCATGATCACCTCGCGCGCGTTTCCGAAAGCCTGCGCGAGTAATCGTTCGCTGTGCCCATCGCCATACGCCAGCGCGGTGTCAAAAAAGTTTATCCCGCTATCGCGTGCGGCTTGGAGGGACTCGAGCGAAAGCTCGTCCGTGGCGCCAACCCATTCGCTCTTTCCGATACCCCAAGCACCATATCCGATTTCACTGACTGTAAGTCCGGTCCTGCCTAGCTGCCGCAGTTTCATGGTTCTCCATGGTCTGACTTGTGGGGCTGCCCAGTCAACTCACCTGCAGTGCTTCTCCTGCTTGCCTCAGATCCGAATTCCAAATTGTGACACTCCATTCAGCCGGTAGATACCGGAGGCGCGGAGCACAGTCGCTCGAGTGCCTCAGCGGCAGACCGCAAGCGCCGGTCGTGAGGCGATCGAGCCCCGTTGGCGGCGCGCAGCCGTTGTATATTGGTCGTACATGGCACCGCATCCACGTGCGGAACTTCCCGGTCTATTCCTTGGTTTGCAGCAAGAGATTGCCGCCATCGCCGCGGCCCCCATGGTGCGTTCTGCTTTCGCGGATTTTGTTTCCGAAGAGGCACGAATAGCCGACTGGCAGCTGCAACTGGCGCGTATTCCCGCCCCGCCTTTCGGTGAACAGGTGCGCGGCCAGTGGCTATTCGAACGATTTCTTGACATCGGTTTGAAGGAGGTGCATCGCGACGAGGTCGGCAACGTGTTTGGGGTGTGGCCAGGCGTCACTGACAATTCGGTTGCCCTGAGCGCGCACATGGATACGGTTTTTCCCCTTGGAACCCCCCTGAATTTCAGGCAACACGGCGCGAAACTTTACGGCCCGGGTGTTTCAGACAATGGCGCGGGGTTAGCTGCTCTGCTGGCGATCGCCGCAGCCCTGGCGCGCCTGCGTGTTCGAACTACGGACTCGCTTTTGTTTATCGCAAACGTCGGAGAAGAAGGGGAAGGGGATCTACGGGGTATGCGTCAGATCTTTTCCCATCGGCACTGGTTGAACACCATCGCTTACCAGGTGGTTTTGGATGGTGCCGGCAATGACACGATCGTAGCTGAAGCTCTCGGTAGTCGGCGCTTTGAAGTGCTCGTACGCGGGCCGGGAGGACATTCCTGGAGCGACTTTGGCGCCCCTAATCCGATTGTTGTGCTGGCGCGGGCGGTGGCGCGGTTTGTTGAGGTGCCGCTGCCCACGGCGCCGAAGACTACCTTTAACATCGGAGTCATTCGCGGCGGGACCTCAGTAAATTCCATTCCCGAATCGGCCAGTATGCGAGTAGATCTCCGTTCGACCTCGACCGCCGAGATCGATGGTTTGGCCGAGGCCTTGCGCCTCGCACTTAAGCAAGCAGTTGAAGAGGAATTGCGCGCCGTCGAGGTTCGCGCCTCCACCCACAAGCGGAAAGGCGATTTGAGCACGGAAATGATGGTTATCGGTAACCGGCCGGGAGGCGAACTGCCGGCAGGGGCGCGCATCCTCGAGGTGATTCGTGCTGTCGATGCCTATCTGGGGAACGTCGCACAGGTGCAACGCGCCTCGACTGACGCCAACATTCCTCTGTCCCTTGGCCGCGAAGCAGTGGCCATTGGTGGCGGCGGCTCCGGTGGCGGTGCGCACACGTTGCAGGAGTGGTTTGACGCGACCGGCCGCGATCTCGGGCTGCGGCGCATTTTGTTGCTGGTCTTAGCCCTAGCCGGGGTGCGGCAGTGAGCAGTTATCCTTCAGGGCGGCGGCTTCCCCGGTCTCAAGCGCTCGACCGGCTGGCTACCTTCCTCGCGCGATGGCGCAGCCCGCTTGTTCGTGTGCAATAATCGAAAAAACGACAGCATGACATTTCAGCAACTACTGGACGGAGCGGAAGTGTTGTCCCAAACGGGAGATGTCGGTGTCCGTGGTCTCGACTACGACTCCCGGAGGATTAAGCAGGGGGATGTCTTCATTGCCATTCGCGGTGAAGTGAGCGACGGGAACGAGTACATCGACGCGGCGCTCGCGCGGGGAGCGGTAGCCATCGTCACCGATTCGTCCCGACAAAGGCCCCGTACCGGCATCGCATGGGCACAGGTGAGGGATGCTCGTCGCGCCTTGGGCCGCTTGAGTGCGAACCTGTTCAAGCGGCCGGCAGAGAAGCTCTCGATCAGCGGCATTACGGGCACCAACGGGAAGAGCACGTCGGCGTTCCTGTTGGAATCGATGTTGCGGGCAGCGGGAAGAAAAACTGCCCTGGTGGGCACAATTGAGTATCACGTGGGCGACAAAATCTTGCCGGCACCGCATACCACTCCAGAATCTCTGGAACTCAATCACCTATTGCGCGACGCCCTGCGCGAGGGGGTTACGGAAGTTGTCATGGAAGTGTCCTCGCACGCGCTGGTCCAGCAGCGTGTTTTCGCCATTCCTTTCGATGTCGCCATCTTTACCAATCTCACGCGCGATCATCTCGACTATCACCAGACCATCGAGGGATACTTCGCGGCCAAACAGATTCTGTTTGTCGGCGACGGGACAGAGGCGCCTCGTCTGGCGGTGTTGAATGTCGACGATCAAAACGGTGACAAACTGAGAAAGGTGAGCGAGTCACGGGGCTCGAGGGTGCTTACTTATGGCTGGTCGCGCGGCGACTTTCACGCCCAGAATGTGCGCATCGCGCCGCGGGGAACGTACCTCGACATGGTAAGCCCGGAAGAGACAATTCCCGTTTGTTCTCCCCTCATTGGGCGCGTGAATGTGTACAACATCCTGGCAGCGGCGGCAGCAGCTTATGCGCGCGGCTGCCACGTAAACGCCTTGGCAGAGGGCATCGGAAAACTGGCGCGCGTTCCTGGACGTTTCGAACGCGTCGATTGTGGCCAGCCATTCACCCTAGTAGTCGATTATGCCCACACCGACGACGCCTTGCGCAACCTAACCTCGCTGGCGCGCGAGTTCGTATCCCACGCCGGCCTGGCCGGCCGCGTCATTACGCTCTTCGGCTGCGGGGGAGATCGCGATCGCTCCAAGCGCCCGCTGATGGGCGAGGCGGCCGGGGGAGGCAGCGACTTTGTAGTGCTCACTTCGGATAACCCGCGCACGGAGGACCCTGGCGAGATCATCAGCCAGGCGCTCGTCGGGCTTAAGCCAACCGGCACGCCTTACGTTATTGAGCCGGACCGGCGAAACGCCATTGCCCTGGCGGTACGAGAAGCCAAGTCTGGGGATATTGTTTTGTTAGCTGGCAAAGGGCACGAGAAGGTGCAGGTCTCGCGCGAGGGCGCGATGCCCTTCGACGACGTGAGCGTGGCTCGCGATACTTTGGCCGAGGCCGGCTACGTTGGTGTGGCCCGCATGGAGGCGGAGCGTCCTTCATGAAGCTGCCGCTGGGCAAGATCGCCGAGCTGATTTCGGCGAGTGGACGATTCGAGAGCTCCCGCGTGGCTAGTGGATTCTCGATTGATTCGCGAACCGTTCAGCCGCAGGAGGTTTTTTTCGCCGTTCGGGGCGAGCGGCTCGACGGCCATGAATATGTCTGGAGCGCTCTCGAAAGGGGTGCCCTGGCGGCGGTGGTGCGCAAGGATCAGCTTGCTCGCTACTCCGGATCTGTGCCCCTGCTCGCGGTCGACGATACTCTCGAGGCTCTGCAGACGCTGGCTCGCGCCGTACGCCGCAAGTGGGGCAAGACTCTGATTGCCATCACCGGGTCGGTGGGCAAGACCACCACCAAAGAAGCCATCGCTCACCTGCTTGCCATTAAGTACCGGGTCCTCAAATCGGAGGGCAATTTCAATAATCATTTCGGCCTGCCGCTGATGCTGTTGAAGCTCGAACCGGAGCATGACTTGGCGGTGGTTGAAATGGGCATGTCGCATGCGGGAGAGATCAGGGCCTTGGCCCGGATTGCTCAACCTGAAATTGGCGTGGTGACCTCCGTGGCACCTGTGCACCTGGAGTTTTTTGATTCTCTGGCCGGCATTGCGCGTGCCAAGTATGAGCTGATCGAGGCGCTGCCTGCAGGGGGGACCGCCATCCTCAATGGCGACGATGATTTCGTAGCCAAGTTCGGCCGGGGTTTTCACGGCAAGGTCGTAGTCTTCGGAACCGCTTTGAGCGCGGACGTGCGTGCCGAGAAGGTTCAGCTTGCCGGCGGAGGATCCCAGTTCGATATTGTCCTCGCCGATGGCCGGCGTCAGACTGCCCGGCTGTCCTTGGTGGGGCGGCACAACATATCGAACGCGCTAGCCGCGCTGGCGGTAGCTATTCAATGCAGCTTGGAGCTCTCCGCCGCAGTCTCCGCATTGTCTTCCCTTCAGCCGCCGGAGCAACGCGGCCGGGTGATCCAAGTGGGCGACACGGCGGTCATTAACGATTGCTACAATTCCAATCCGAAAGCCTTGGACGCCATGGT
>JAFATF010000125.1 GCA_019244045.1 Acidobacteriota bacterium | reverse complement strand
CGAGGATGTTACGCTCGTCAAACTTCCGGCCGAAGGAACGACCCGGATCCATGTCCGCTTCAAGGGCGGCAAGACCGAAACCCTGACGGTAGGGAACCCCAAATCTTCGGCGCAGCAGGTTAAAACCCCGCCCGAGGTGATTGGGCTCGTCGACACGCTCCTCGACAATTACATCTATCCCGAGATCGCCGACATCCTGAACGCGCGAGGAATCCGGCCCGGCGGATCAGCGCGTCGGGGGCGATCCGACACTCGGTTCAACGCGTTGCGCGTCGCTTATCTCGCCCACGAATACGCGCTCCGTTCCCGCTATGACCGACTTCGGGCACGAGGAATGTTGACCAGAGGGGAGGCGGCGTCGCGTCTCGGTATCTGCGAAAGCACGCTGATCAGGTGGGTGGAGCACGGTCTCGTCGTGAGGCACGCCTACAACGCTCACGCCTACTTGTACGAAGCGCCTGGGTCAAACCCACCAGTCAAACATTGCAGCCGATGGGACCGGCTCGCCGACCGCGCGGCAGCAATCCAGACCGCGATCGCCCCAAGGTCCTCGCATCTATCAAAGTCCTCGCATCCAATCAGAGGAGATGCAGTATGAAGTCAGGCAGTTCGCGTAGAGCGACATGCCGATCCCATCATGCCAGACGATTTTAATGAGATCGCCTCTGGCGCCTCGAAAGACATACAAATCGCCGGCATGCGGATCGCGCCCCAAGGCCTGCTGCACCTGCAGCGCCAGCCCGTTCATCCCTTTCCTCATGTCAGTGCGGCCGACCGCCAGCCACACCCGCACGCCCGCGGGAACTGGGATCACGGCCGCAGCGCTCGTACCACCGCCGCGGCCAGGCTGGGCGGCGTCGACGACGGAATGCGCAGGCAAGCCGTGCCGCCAAACTCGATCTCGATCGCTTCGCCAGTACGCGGCGCAATGCTCTGTCCGCAATCCGCATCCGCCGTCACGACCACTGCCGCAAAACCGGCGCCAGCGCTGCGTAGCTCCTGGCGCCAGCGATAAATCTGCCCGGGGCAAACGTCAGCGCGACGCGCCACCTCAGAAACGATCGCCCCCGGCGCAAATACCGCCGCTACCAGCGCCCGCTTCTGCTCCTCGCTCCAGCGCCGTCGCCGTTCCGGGCCGCTGAACAGTTGAAATTTCGCCATCGCACCGTCTCTTGCACCGATGCAAACACCAGTGCTTGCATCGCTGCCTACCCGGCCCGATCGATCCATCGATCGCAAGGCGGCCCTCCGCGGAGGGAAACGATCGAGCGCCAACGGTGAGCGTTTCAACGCCCGCAGCGCTCGAAGATCGGCGGGCACCGGAAAGGCTGTGATCGCCGAATAAAAATCTTCGCCAAGCTCGATCCAGCTTCCCCACAGCGCCGTTTGATCCGGGTCTTTGCGGCTCCACCAAAACTCGCTCTTGGGAGCAACGTGCATGTTGAGCCGCGAGATACGAAACTCGTCGTCTGTACGCTGGCCAGTGTTGACGAAACTTATCGAGGCATTGAACAGCCGCTCCATCTGGTTGCGCAGTCGCTTCGCATCGCCGCGCTTGCCGCGCCCGGTGTAGGCGCTCAATCCAAGATCGGCCATGAAGCCGCTCAGGCTGTGCCCGAGTTCGAGGCGACGGCTCTTTTTGCGGATTGCTTCGGTCGTGATCCAGAACAGCAACAGGCGTGGGATGCTGCCGTAAGGATAGCCGTAGCTCTGTTTTTCAACGACATTCCATCCCGGTTGAATTGCAACGGTCAGATTGCCGTTTGTTCTTTGCCACGCTGGGACATCTCCGGGGTTGCTGTGCGGCAATGTCACCTGCACAAACTCGCGCGGCAGATAAGCCGCGTCTTTTTTTGTGGCGAGATCGCCAAAGATGTTGGCCGAGTGTTCGAGTAATTGTTGCTGCGCGTGCGTCAGCGGCTTCGGCTGCTTTGCCTCTGCGCGCTTCCTCAATTCATCGACGGTGATGGCAAGCGGTTTCGGTTTGTCGTCCATGGCGTAATCCCCCGGTTTTCTGCTTGCGCCGGATCATTGCCGCCGTCAATCGCCGGATGCGGAGTGCGTTTCGCGCACAAGTTTTTCTTTAAAGAGTTGAGTATTTGACCAAGGAAATTTTCAGTTCTAGGATTCGATTACGGTACAGGCTGGAGAGCCGATGACCGTCAAGTAAACAAGGGCCGGTGCTGGTTTCCCATGCATCGGCCCTTTGCTTTTGCCGCACAACATCGATTCTGAAAAACGTCGTTAAATATAAAAAATTATAGTGCCGTACCCTTCCATGGCCCCATTCTTGCTTGGTGCAACATCCGCATTTCCCCGACCAACTGTTCGAGTGGCACCCACCCAAAAAGGAATTTCTGGTGCCTCTCTGCAAGTTCCTTGACCGACATGCCGCCTCTGAGATCCTGTTCAAAGGCTTGCATACCAGCTACATACACCTCACGATAAAAGATGCCCCGGCGAATGTTGAAAGGGAGAGCGATAAGCATAGCAATTGCGAAGATGATGGTGACACGATTGCGCATGGACTCAGACCCGTAAAGAATCCATGCGAAATACACGGCACACAATCCAGGCGCACTAATCAGAGCATAGCGGTCTTGCTCACCCCAATGGGCACGGCCCCAGCCAATTGCCAATGTTGATGTTGCCATGGCCCCCGCGAAGATTAGCAAACCGAAAGCCCGAAACCGTTCCGCTGGGCAAGTGTTAAGTAGCCCGTAGCGTAGAGGAATTATCATCGATGCCAATAGGAGAAACGCCACTCCGCAAAACAGGACGCCTGTAATCGATTTGGCAGCTCCAGCTGGCCCCAAGGCCATTCCAACAAATCTTGCACTCGCTATTATGATTGCCACGACTCCAGGATTAGTTTGCGTGACAAACTCATACCCGACAAAGTAAACAATGACCAATACGATCGAGATGAACACGCACGCGGCCTCAAACGGGATAATCCACCTCGCGGTCATAGATTTGCGAAACAGCAGTACGCCAGCGGTGATCCACAGAACAACGAAGGGCGTAAAGATCATACCGCCCCCACCAGAGAGCGGCAGCAGTACCAACGTGATGCCGGCAATAACAGCAACCTTTGAGGACAATGGCCAACGGCTATCCACAATAATCAGCAACCATACGCAAGCCAGGCTAGCGGAAATTATGAACTGGAGCTGCCAGCCTCGAAATATATTTTCGAAATGTCCAAGATGAAGGAATACCAGTGGAAAGAAGACGTCGGCCAGCCGCGTTTGGCCACCACGGAGACGACGAGCAATCAGGATCGTCGCTAAACAAAGCCCCCCCAGCGCTACAGCATTGGCGATCATGCCAATTCTGAAGTCGCCACCGCTGGCTTTTAGAAGGACCAGATAAGCCGCCCTTTGAATCGGCGCTCGATGCTCCATGGTTTGTGACCACAGCCATTTCATGAGATGCGACTGCTTTCCAACGAGCGCCGCAACCATTACCCAATCCTCAGCCCATGGCACGTTGCGACCGTACTCGGCGATCCAACTAAGCATTGCGGCAACCATGCCAGCCCAGACGCCGAGAACACTAATAAGAGCCCATTTATCAAATATTATTCCCTGCCTATTAATGGAGAGGGGGGCACTCATAGCGTTCTTGTCCTCGTAGTTCGCCAGCGAGCATCACATCAATCTGAATTGGGCGCGAAACCCCAAAGTGCGAAGATATACTGGGATAACAGCGTGTCGTGATATGCCCGAAGAGTATCAAGGCCAAAGAAGATCATGATCGACTGGATCACCTTCACCGTGCCGTGACGGAAGAGTGCAAACCAAGCCGTCACAGTCGAAGCCGCGAGCGATAAATCTGCTATATCTTGTATCTCGCACTTCGGTCGTGAGAGATAGCGCTGTCGCATAACCGCCATTATGACAAATTTTTTGAAGTCAAAATAAGTCATCGTCTTAACGATCAGTTCTTTCCCACCCGCGACCCCGTTTATACTTCATTTTGAGGCCCCGCGCAGCCGCACGAATACTTCTGCCACCATGTTTCTACTTAGTCGCGCGGGACACAAGATATTGATCGGCACAACATCCGTCCCGCTCATTTGTGCCGCTTGTCGTAGGCCACGTGGTCCATGATAAAGGTATATTTCTCGCCAATCTTGAAAACTGTCCTCTTTTTAGCTCTGCTTTCGAGTATCGGGATCGGTGATCCATGACGATCTCTGTTGGCACGTGCTTCAGCCGAACAGCAACGGCAGTAGGATAAAGCATCTGGCCAATCTCTAAGGGTGTCATCTGCCGAACCATGGTGTAACACTACAGTTGCAATTACTCAAATAGTTGATAATCGTTAGACTTTTACACGCATTTCAGGACCAATTTGCCGTGCACAGACGCATGTGGCGCAGCGACTATTGATAGAGCATCACACCCGTAATATGCGCAAAAAGGGAGGTGCAACTGTAGTG
>JAFATF010000718.1 GCA_019244045.1 Acidobacteriota bacterium | reverse complement strand
AGATCACGCTGCGCAAAGTCGACGGCTGGAGGACCCTGAATGTCGCCCCCGCCGAGCAAATCCTTGATCTGACCGCATGAGCCGATAACATCACCGCAGGAGATCGCCGCCATCGGCAATTTCCACCAACTTCCAGACGCGAGCATCGGGGTACCGCGAAAAGATGGCCTATTCGTTCATTCGAGTAACTGGGCGTCTTGAGGGTACCGACGGCGAGGTGAGTGACGGCGCTTTGGAGGCGCAGGCAACAGGGGTAGCTCAAATGGCGACGCACGATCGGGATCATCCCCGGGTTGTAACCGCGGCGAGCCCCATATCCGAACGACAATGGGCGGCGGCGCGAGGGTTGCGGAGTTGCGTTGGGGCGATCATCCTGTTGGTCGTGCTGATCGCGGGGGCCGGCGCCACACCGCAAAACGGGGTAGGTCAAGGGCCGACGACGCCAGCCACGCTGCATGAGCTGCTGGCGTTGCTCGCCGATCCCAAGGCCCATCAGCTGTTGACCCTGCTCGCTGATCCCAAAACCCAGCAATGGCTGGAGATGCAGACCGAGGCCAAGACAGCACAAAACGCGCCCTCCGGACCGGTGCAGCTTGCCGCCGACCCGGCGGGCGACAACTTCGAGAACCGGTTTGGGAACATTCAACTGGGTGAGCAGGGCGGCCAAGGCGGGGCGTTCAACCCGACGCTTCAGGGGCCACTTTTCCACGAGGCTGGCTTGAGTGCGGGCGCCGGCGCGATCCACGATCAGATCGTCGCTCTCGCCAGAGCCATCCCGGCTTTGCCCGCCGAATTCGAGCGAGCCGGTGCCCGGCTTACTGCGGTACATGGTAAATACGACGGGGCCGGAGTTCTGATGAAGGTCGCCGTCTTCCTAGTGTTCGGCTTTGGCGCCCAATGGCTGTTCGAGAGGGCAACGCGGGGGTTTCGTCGTCGTCTCGACTTATTCGGCACAGAGACCGTCATGAATCGTCTGCGCCTCTTCGGCGCGCGCTCCGTACTTGCCTTTGGTGTGATTGTAGCCTTTACCCTCGGCTGCCTCGGGCCGTTTTTCGCCTTCTCTTGGGATCCGGCCAGCCGGGAGACGATCCTGTTTTTTTTGATCGCTTTTGTCTTCGTCAGGATCGCTGCCACCGTCGGTGGCCTGCTGTTGGCCCCCGCTTCCGAGCGCCTGCGCATCATTCCGATGGGTTCAGCAGCCGCACGGTTCTGGCACCGGCGGCTCGTCCTCTTTGCAGCCTCGTTTGCGCTCCTCTGCGCGACCATACTGGAATGCAGCGCTCTCGGCTTTTCGTTCGACGGCCTCCAGCTCGTCGGCTATGCGCTTGGTCTCATCGTGCTGGCCGTGGCCCTGGAGGCAGTGTGGCGCAGGCCCATCACACCGCGCGAAGTTGCCGAAGCATCCCGAGCCGAAGCTCGTCATTTTGGGCGGGGCGCGACCAACATTGCGGTGTCGATCGGCTTGGTACTGTTGTGGGGGTGCTGGGTTGCAGCCCCCGGTGTAATGAGCGTCGATCCAGGCTTCTGGCTTATTCTCGTCATCATCACCTTACCGCTTGCGATAGGGATTAGCCGTCGCACGGTCGAGCATTTGCTGGAACCCTCCGGTTCATCCCTGGTCGGCGGTCCACCCAACGTCATCGCAGTGACGCTCGAGCACGGTATCCGGGCCGTCTTGATCATTGGTGCGGTAGTCGTGCTCGGTTGGGCGTGGGATGTAGATCTCGTGCACCTCACCGGCCGGGACACATTCGCTCGCATCGTTCACGGCGCGCTGACGACGGTCGTCATTCTGCTGATTGCCGACGTGCTGTGGAACGCTGCGCGGGCCGCGATCGATTGCAAGCTCGCCGAAACCGATATTATCGGGCTGCCCAACAGCGAGGAGGCACGTCGGCGGGCGCGATTGCGCACCCTTCTTCCGATCTTCCGCAACGTCCTGTTTATTCTGGTCATTTCCGTCGCCGTAATGATGGTACTGGCGGAATTAGGGGTCGAGATCGGACCGCTGATCGCCGGCGCCAGCGTGGTCGGCGTCGCAATCGGGTTTGGCGCGCAGACCTTTGTCCGCGATGTCATCGCCGGCATGTTCTATTTACTCGACGACGCTTTCCGGGTCGGCGAATACATCCAGGCCGGCCATTACAAGGGCACGGTCGAGGGTTTCAGCATCCGCTCGATCAAACTTCGGCACCACCGCGGGCCGGTCTTCACCGTGCCGTTTAGCCTGTTGGGGGCGGTCGAGAACATGAGTCGCGATTGGGTCATTGACAAGATCGCAATCGGGGTCACCTACGACAGCGACCTTGCTCTCGCCAAAAAGCTGATCAAGCAGATCGGGCTCGATCTCGCCAAGGACCCGGAATTTGCGCCGTTGATCATGGAGCCGCTAAAGATGCAGGGTGTCGATGCGCTCGGGGATTTTGCAGTGCAGATCCGCGCGAAGATGATGACGGTGCCGGGAGAGCAATTCATGATCCGGCGGCAGGCTTATGCAATGATCAAACAGGCATTCGATGCGAACGGCATCAAATTCGCCTTCCCGACAGTGCAGATCGCTGGTGAAGGCGAAGCCGCCAGCGCCGCGGTCGCGCAGCGCGCTCTGGAGCTAGTCCCGCCTGCGGCAGTGTGAGCGATTGATCGTGCTCGGAAAACGGGCCGCGTCATACAAATCGGGCTCAGACCTGGGATGCCGAAGCAACTGGAGGTTTATCAATGCTGCCCTTGACCTGAACTGCGTCATGTGAGGCCTGCTCAGGTTTCACTCGCGTTACGGCCCGTCGGATTGCTCAACCGCCCAAAGCGGCCTTTGTCACGAGGCTTCGATCCGGCCGGTTACCCGACTAAACCGCTCGTCAGCTGCCAGAGCAATCGACAATTCCCTGGATGGATCCTTCCTCTACTGGAGATACGAGCCCTCGGGGCGCACTGCATAATTCTTGCAGACTATGTGAAAACTCGCTGCCACTCCGCCGTAAAGCAAGAATGATCCGCCAGTGGGGCAGCACACACAATAAAGTTTCGTCTGGCTCCTTGCGGCCGTTCTAATATTGTGTCCACTCGGGTTGGAGCGAGTTTTCACACAGTCTGCTTGATTTATGAGAACGGGGCGCGAAGGGACGTGAGAAGGTCGTTGTGATAAACCTTGGACTTGTTCTTCGATGTCACTGAAAGGACCGTGCGATGAGACTTCGCGAGAATGGCCTTGCATTCGTCGTCTGCTCGATTGGTGCTGTTCTCGCGGTGCCGTTGGGAAGCGCCCAGGCGCAGCAAGTCCCGCTTCCGCAGACTGCCGCGGAAGTTCCGGGCCCCGCGCCAGGCTCCATGACGGAAGCTTATGTGCAGACCGTGGGTCGCATGGCCTACGTGTGGGGATGGCCGCTCGTCTACGTCTACAACCAGCGGGCCGCGCTCACGAAGGTCCCCGAGCCGCTGATTTTTAACTCGGTGCCCGTCGCTCCGATGAACCAAGTCGCAATGCTGACCGGTTATGTCAGCCCCGGCGAGCAGTCAATCGCAGACCCGAACCAGGACGTGGTGTATGGGTTGGGCTATCTGTCTCTCGAAAAGGAACCCGTGGTCATTCAAATCCCCGAATTTGGTGACCGCTTCTGGACAATCCCGGTATACGACGCGCGGACCGACGAGATCAGCAGACTTGGGTTGCAATACGGCACCAAACCCGGCTTTTACATGGTCGTGGGGCCGGACTGGCACGGCACCACGCCAGCCGGAATTGCCGGTGTTGTGCGCTCATCCACGAACTTCGCTGTCACCATGCCGCGTATATTCTTGAATGACACTCCCGAAGATCATGCTGCCATCCAACCCGCGCTAGGTCATATCCAGTTTTACCCGCTAAGCCAGTTCGACGGAAAGATGAAAACGAAGGACTGGAGCAAGCTCCAGCACGTCACGAAGCCGGGGGTCCCCGCAAGGTATTCGACCACCCAGCCACCCTGGGTCGACCCAGCGACGTTCTTCAACCAACTGCCAGCCGTTATGCAGCAAGTGCCGCCGATGCCCGGAGAAGAGGCACTCTACAAGTGGATTGGCAGTGTGCTCGATGCTGCCGTGAAAGACCCGGCAGTGATGAGGACGTTGCAGGCGACGGCTCTCGCAGCGGATCAAGAGTTGATCGCCCCGATGGTCCAATGGCGCTACAATGGCCAGCCCGCGGGCAACGGATGGACATCGCCGGCCAACAACGCTGCGTTTGGCACGGACTACATTCACCGCACTGGCGCCTTGAAAGCAGACCCCTACGACAACGATCGCACCGAGACGATGTATTTCTATACCGACAATGACGCGCAGTCGCAGCAGCTTGAAGGCAAGTCGTCGTATGCGGTTACCTTTCCGAAAGGGCAGCTTCCGCCCGTGAGGGGCTTCTGGTCACTGACGATATATAACCCGGAGCACTTTTTCTATCCGAACCTTCTGAAGCGATACGCGCTCGGCACGAAGAACAAGTCGCTGAAGTATAACCTGGATGGCTCTCTGACTATCTATCTCGGGGCGGCGTCGCCTGGCGAAGGGAAGGAATCCAACTGGCTGCCGGCACCGAATGGGAATTTCTCGATTTGGCTCCGCGCCTATTGGCCCGAACAGGCCATTCTGGACGGCACATGGCAGCCGCCCGCTATTAAAAAGCTAAATTAGCTGGCGTGGAGAGCGGTGGCCCTGCGAGGCGCACGCTGAAAGCATCGCTGACAGCGAATATCAGAAAGGTCGGCTTTAGCATCGGAACCGGAATCTAGATGTTGTGTCGCGCGAACCTTCGGCGGGACAACAAGCATTTCCCATAACATCCGTTATACGACTTGCGCCGGATTATCCGAGATCGTGCCGACTACCAGATGTTGATTGGCGTCCAGCCCTGAGGCCTGATTTGCGGCGGCTTCGAGATGCAAGGTGGTGGCGTGGTCGCCAATGCGGACCTGATGGGCGCCCGACGTGG
>JAFATF010000572.1 GCA_019244045.1 Acidobacteriota bacterium | reverse complement strand
GTCCGCTGCTGCCTCCGTTCGTACCATTGACACGGCTATGTTGTCCTACCAGACGGCATTTCCAGCCACTGGATATGCCGCGGCACTGCTCAACCTGGGACCTGGAGCGGGCAATATCAGCTGCCCTGCGGCAGGACCGGTGGTTGCTGGCGCTTGCATCATTGACAACGTGCTAGCTAATGGCGCTAAGAGTGGCTACAACTTCGTCGCCGCCGGAGCGGTTCCGAACGCGCAAGGTGCTTTTACGCAGTTTCTTGCCACCGCCGATCCGTCGAACCTGAACGTGACCGGGAGGAAGGGCTTCTGCGGAACGGAAGACAACGTGGTGCGCTTCATCGCGCCTGATGCTGGTGCGCCCACCCGGCCGGTTTGCTTGGGCAACACGTATTCACCGATCGGTCAGTAAATTGCGTCGGCTAGTATCGGAGGGGGTCCATCCAGGAGCATCGGATAACAATATCCGGTGCTCGATTTTTTTGTGCGGGCTTCGCCGAGACAGCGCTGCCAGCACAGGCATTGAGCCATGGGTGACCAAAGTGCCGGATTGCGGTTCGTGGCTAATTAAGTGCAGCGAACTGTATAGGAGCACTAGGGCAATGAAGTCCAACGCAGGATTTTCACTGATCGAGTTGCTTATTGTGGTGGCGATCATTCTCGTCATCGCAGCGATCGCGATTCCTAATCTTCTGTCCGCCAGGATTTCCGCCAACGAGGCTTCGGCGGAAGGGGCAGTGCGAACCATTGCTACTGCGGAAGCGACCTATAATGGTGCTTATCCTACCCTGGGTTACGCTGCGCTCGCGAATCTTGGGGGGCCAGCAGGCAACTGCACACCCGGTCCGGCCACGGCCTGCATCTTGGATAGTGTGCTCACCACCGGAAGCAAGAGCGGCTATACATTCACTGCGTCCGGGCTGGTGCCGATCAATGGAGCCAATACCGAGTTCCTTGTCACCGCCGTCCCGCAACTTCCTAAGCTGACCGGTGTGAAGGCCTTTTGCGCGGCCGAGGACAATGTCACTCGCTATATCAACCCCTCCGGCGGCCCTGCAACTCACGCCATATGTCTGGGAAATACTTACAGCCCAGTTGCGCAGTAGCCCAAGGCCGCGACATGCGGTCGCTTGCTTACTAAACTTCTATTTGCTTGCTTCCCGTTTGCGTGACTTGTGTAATTATGCGGGCTATCGCTCCTGCATATAATGGAAAGAGGCTTGAGGACGATTTCGCGAGTGCAAGCATATGCCGGCCATAGAAATCTTAGGTTTGGAAAAGACCTACTGGGGTGGTTTCTGGCGCAAGCGTGTCAAGCGCGCTTTGCATCCGCTTCGCCTCACGGTAGAAGAGGGAGAGATCTTTGGCTTCCTGGGGCCGAATGGAGCAGGCAAGACAACGACTCTGAAGATGCTCATGGGGTTGGTGTTCCCCACTGGTGGTTCGGCTCGCATTCTGGGTTTGGACGTCAATGACCCGCAGGTAAAAGCACAAATCGGGTATCTGCCCGAGCAGCCTTACTTTTATGATTATCTCACCGCCTACGAACTGCTGGCGTATTACGGGCAGCTTTCCGGCGTTCCCGCCAGGCAGTGTCTTAGGAAAGTAGATCGGGCCCTCAAACAGGTGGGGCTACAGAACGTGAGTGGCTTGCAGCTGCGCAAGTTTTCCAAGGGCATGCTGCAACGGGTGGGTATTGCTCAAGCTATTTTGCATGAGCCTAAGGTGGTGTTCCTGGATGAACCTATGTCGGGTCTTGATCCCATGGGACGTCGTGAAGTTCGCGACCTTATCCAGCAACTCAAGAGTGATGGTAAGACCATCTTCTTCTCCACCCATATCCTGTCTGACGCCGAGGCTCTGTGCGACCGCGTCGCGATCATTCACCAGGGCGAATTGAAGGGGGTCGGGGCGGTAGCCGACTTGACTGCCAAAATGGACGTTAAAGTTGAACTGATCTGGCAGGGCGCGGTCATGCCATTATCGATGCGATCGCTCGCCGAGCGCTGCTACAGTGGTGGCGATCTCTATCGAGCAGTAATCAAGCAAGAGGACCAGGAGCGAGCTCTTGACGCACTGCGCCGGGAGGGGATGCGGTTGCTGGCGCTCACGCCGGTCGGCGCGAGCCTCGAGGATTATTTCCTACAGCAGGTGAAACCGGCGGACAAGCCGGTCGAGGTAACGGTGTGAGAAACCGCCTTACGTTAATCGCCGCCAATACCTTTCGAGAGGCGGTACGCGATCGGGTTCTTTATAATCTGATCGCCTTCGCATTGCTTCTGAGCGGTGCGGCAGTGCTAGTTGGCCAGATCTCGATCGATATTGAAAAGCTGGTAGTCATCAATCTCAGCTTGACGGCAGTTTCACTGTTCGGAGTAGTCATTGCCATCTTCGTGGGGATTGGGCTGGTTTCGAAAGAGATCGAAAAGCGCACCTTGTACACTGTGCTCTCTCGTCCCGTACGCAGGTGGGAGTTCATAGTTGGCAAGTTTTTCGGTCTGGCTGCAACTCTGGTGGTGAACACCGGCTGCATGGCAGTGGGCGTGTTCCTGGCGCTGCTCTATATTTCGCATCGTTTGCAGAAGCCGGATGCCTGGGTCCTAGTTGCGTTGTATTTCATTGTTCTGCAATTCTTGATCGTGACTGCTCTGGCCCTGTTGTTCTCCTCCTTCTCTTCTCCGATTATGTCGGCTGTCTTTGCCTTTGCCCTGTTCATGATTGGGAGTTTCGCAGAGGATTTACGAGGCTTCGCCGCGATGGCCAAGGGGATCACGCACTGGCTCGCAAGCGCTGCCGCTTACCTGATACCCAATCTCTCGGCCTTGAACGTCATTAGCTCAGTCGCCCATGGCAAGCCGGTCGCGGCTTCGCTGATCCTTTACAACACAGTTTATGCACTGTGCTATGCGGCGATGGCACTATCCGGGGCAGTGCTCATCTTTGAGCAACGGAACTTGAAATGACGGGGTCACAACGCACCACCCTGACTGCCGGCGCGCTGCTGGTTGCGCTCCTCGTGAGCGCCACCGTCACACTTACACGTGTCGAGCGGTTGCGGATGGGCAGCACGCTCGAGGAGGTGCTCTACCTGCCCTCTCCCAAGGTGATCAAGCGCCTCAGCCTTGGTTATGAGGGCTTGATGGCAGACGTTTACTGGACGCGTGCGGTACAGTATTTTGGAGGACACCACGCCTCAGGGGCAGACGAATTCAAGCTACTGGCTCCCCTGCTTGAGATCACTACCTATTTGGATCCGCATCTGCTTGTGGCCTACGAGTTTGGCGCAAATTTTTTGGCACCTCGGCCGCCGAATGGCGCGGGCGAACCAGAACGTGCCATCCGGCTCGTGGAAAATGGCATCCGCGCCAATCCCGATGCATGGCGGCTCTACTATGATCTTGGCTTCATTTATTACTTCGAAAAGAAGGATTACGCCAAAGCGGCCGACGCCTTTCAACGGGGTTCAAGGATCGCCGGCGCACATCCTTTTATGGGAATTCTGGCTGCTAGTATGGCCCAACATGCGGGCGACATGCAGATGGCGCGTATGCTGTGGACTGCGACCTTGGATACAACAAAAGACAAACAGATTCGAGATAACGCCGTCAAGCACCTGCGCGCCTTGAAAGCCGACGAGGATGTCACGATACTAGAGAACATTGCGCGCGAATATCACCGTCGCACGGGTCACTGGCCGAATAGCTTTCGACAGCTTATTTTTGCCCGACTGCTGCCCGGCGTTCCATTCGACCCCGTGGGCAAGCCTTACAAGCTGATGTCGGATGGGCGTTTTGAAGTTGCCGATCCGAAGGCCCTACCATTCATCAGCCAGGGCCTCCCGCTGCTTACAATTGACCGAGGCACGGAGTATTCTCTCAGTGACCCGGCACAATCCCAGAATTAGCATTCCCGCTTCCTTGTTCCAGTGGTGGCGCGAGAACATCCGCCTTCACGGAATCACCCATGCCTGCGCAGAGTTTCTGAAAAACATGCGGGATTTCATCCGTGATTCCACTCCGGAACGGCGGCGGCGACGTTATGGTGATGTAGAGTTCGATTGGGAGTATCGCGTCGACACCACCGCAGCCACCCTCAGTTTCCGTAACCGGCTGCTCGGTGTCTTTCACTCTGCCTATGAACCGACCGAGCCTCAGTCGTTCCACGAGATGATTCGCAGCTTGGGAATTGACTATTCCCAATTCACTTTCCTTGACTTGGGTTCTGGGAAAGGCCGAACCTTGTTAATGGCTTCCGAGTACCCCTTCCGTCGCATCGTCGGGGTGGAGCTACTGCCCGAACTGCATCAGGTTGCCGAAGATAACATTCGACGCTACAAGCCTGCTCTGGGTAATCGCGTTCAGTCGATTTGCGCAGATGCAGCCCGATTCGAGTTTCCCTGTGAACCTGCTGTTCTATTCCTCTTCAACCCATTTCCGGAATCGGTGCTCAAGGACGTGGTAACTCGGCTAACAGAGTCATTGCGCCGCTATCCACGTATGGCTTATCTGATCTATCACAACCCGGTGCTCGAACCGGTACTGGCGGCCACGCCGGGAATGAAAATGCTGCAGCGAGCCGATCAATATACGATCTTCACTCTAGGTTTATGAGATTGAGTAACTTAGCTTCTCGAGTGAACCTGGCATTCATTTGCAGGGCAGCGAAGCTGCGGGCGTCGAACAACCTCAAAATTGCCTGCCGCTGATTCTCGCAGGGTGAATAGCTGCCGGGGGGAATAGTCTCACCTTTTCGGGCTTTCGATACATCCAATCATAAGGTGGAAGTGAGCTGGTGAAAGCAAGCTTCGCGTTTGTCTCATTGACCCTCGTGTTTGCTGCGTTTTCTGCCTTTGGCGCGGCCTCCGGAGCTTCGGCAGACGTCCGCGGCATTGCGCAGGCAGTCGACGATCACTACAACCGTTTGCGCAGTTTGCAGGCAGAATTCACCGAACTCTATCGCGGCAATGGCATGGACCGCAGCGAGTCGGGCACGGTGTGGCTCAAGAAGCCGCGCAAGATGCGTTGGGAATATCGTTCTCCCAAGGAGAAGTTGTTTCTCAGCGACGGCCAGAATGCCTGGTTTTATGTTCCCGGGGAACGGCAGGTGCGCAAGGAACCCTTTAAGAAACTTGAGGATCTGAGGTCACCCTTGGGACTTCTCCTCGGCAGAACTAAGCTGGAAAAGGAACTGCGTGGGCTGTCGGTCGCCCTCGATGTGGCACCCCTAGCACCTCGGGATGTGGTGCTCCGAGGCGTGCCCAGGGGCATTGAGGACCGGGTCCGTGCAATTCTGCTGGAAGTTACTCCGGAGGATCGCATTGCCCGCATCATTCTCGAAGGAGTGGACGATGCGACCACCGAATACCGCTTCAGCGACGAGCAGGAGAACGTTCCGCTAGCCAACCAGCGCTTTGAATTCGAGCCGCCGGCGGGAGTGGAAACGATCGAGGGCGACCTTGGCCAGTAACCGCTTTGTGGGTCCCGAAAGGGGTAGCACTGTTGTTACTGCAAATCATTGGATCTAGGTGCATTAGCTCCGGCAAGCGCGCTGGCCGGATGGTAGACTGAGAAAAGCCCTCAAAGCGGTACTCAGCAGCGAATATGGCCGAATTTGTTATAAAGATGGCCGACGAACGTGGCCGCACTCTCCAGCAGCTGGAGCATGGTATTTCCGAGGCCGAGGTCCGTGAACGGTACAGCCAACAGGGATTCCTCGTCTACTCGGTCAAACCCCGAGGCTTGCTGGCGGGCGGCGAGGTCCGGCTGGGCGGTCGCCGAAAGATCAAGCAGTCGGATTTCGTCATCTTCAACCAGCAATTCTTGACCCTTATCCATGCCGGACTGCCTATTCTTAACTCTCTCGAACTATTGATCAAGCGTCAGGGCAGCGCTTACTTCCGAACCATTCTCGAGAACGTCCGCGATCGGGTCAAAAGCGGCGAGCTTCTCTCTTCGGCCTTCGCGCTGCAGGGTATCTTTCCCAAGCTTTACACCACCACCCTGATGGCGGGGGAAAAGAGCGGAAACATGGAAGAGGTTTTGCAGCGCTTCATCTCCTACCAGAGGATGAGTCAGTCATTCAAGAAAAAGCTGGCCGTCTCGCTGGTGTATCCGGCGTTGCTGATCGTGACCGTGATCGTGCTGCTGAGCTTTCTGGTCACCTATGTTGTGCCCCAATTTGCGCTGCTTTTTTCCAATCTCAATGCCCAGCTCCCGACCATCACGATGATCATGCTCTCGGTGGGGACCTTCACCCGACAATACATCGTGCTGATTCTGGTGGCGCTAGTCGCGTTGGCGTTTCTCCTCTGGCGGTGGAAAAACACCGACAACGGCGCCGCGCAGATTGATCGTGCCGTGCTTAGCATACCGATGATCGGCACGATTGTTCTGAAGCAGCAAGTGGCGACCTTCGCGCGGACCTTGGCGACTCTGTTGCAGGGTGGTCTGCCGTTAGTTCCTGCCATGGAAACGGCTGGCTCTTCGATGACCAGCCGCAAGGTAGTGAACGGGATTAGCAAGGCCACCGTCCATGTCAGGGAAGGCCGGGGCCTGTCGAGGAGCCTCGAAGAGCAGGGGGTCTTTCCCCCTATGGCGGTCGAAATGATCGAGGTCGGCGAATCCACGGGAGCACTGCCCGGCATGCTCACCTCGGTGGCGGAATTTTATGAAGAAGATGTGCAGACGGCGCTGGGGGCCGTCATGGCGCTGATCGAGCCGGCGATTCTGATTTTCATGGCCCTGGTGGTAGGAACCGTAATGGTCTCCCTCTACCTGCCGCTATTCAGTTTGGGCGGAGGCTTGCATTAAGAATTGGCGTCAGCTTCCAGGTGTCGCAACCAGACCGACCTGGCGGAGATCTGACAGAACCGGGATGTGCATGTGGCAATACAGGACAAAAAATCGGCGATCATCAACGGCGGCAATGGCGGACGCGTGGCTTCGGTGAACGCCAGCGATGACCTGGATAAGGCCAAGGACATCGCTCGCCGTTATCGCTGCGAGTTCATCGATTTGAACGACTTTCAGTTGCACCATGACCTTTTTGAGAAGATCCCGGTCGATTTGATGTTCCGTTATAATTTTGTTCCCCTCGAAGAGACGCGCGACGGGAAGCTGGCGGTGGCCATTGCCGATCCCAGCCAGCTAATGATGATTGATGAGATCAGCCTGCTGCTCGGCAAGCGCATCGTCACCAAAGTCTCTACCCTGAAGCAAATCAGCGACATTCTTAAGAAGACGGAGCAATCGAAACGCGTTCTCGAGGAGGCCAGCGAAGGCTTCACCCTAGACGTTATCCGCGAAGACGAGTCGGGCGATGAAACCATTTCGATCGACAAGCTTACTGCTGCCGGCGATACCAGCCCGATTATTCGCCTGGTTGATACCACCATCTTTACCGCCTTGCAGCGGCGTGCCAGCGACATTCACATTGAAACGCGAGATGATTCGGTCTCGATCAAGTTCCGTATTGACGGCGTTCTGACCCAGGCAATGCCGCCGATTGGCAAGGAACACCATTCCACGATCATTTCCCGTGTGAAGGTGATGAGCGAACTGGATATTTCCGAGCGTCGCGTGCCGCAGGATGGGCGCTTCCGCGTGAAATACAATGGTCGTGCCATCGACTTCCGTGTATCGATCATGCCCTCGATCCACGGCGAGGACGCCGTGCTCCGTGTCCTCGATAAGGAATCGATGAGCGAGAAGTTCCGCACCTTAACTCTGGACGTTGTGGGCTTCGCGGAAGAGGACCTGCGGAAATTCCGCCGCTACATCATGGAACCCTATGGCATGGTGCTGGTCACGGGCCCGACCGGCAGCGGCAAGACCACCACGCTGTATGCCGCCATCAATGAAATCAAGACCGATGAAGACAAGCTGATCACCATCGAAGACCCCGTCGAATACCAACTCCGCGGCATTACGCAAATTCCCGTAAATGAAAAGAAGGGGCTGACCTTTGCCCGTGGACTACGTTCCATCTTGCGCCACGATCCCGACAAGATCATGGTGGGCGAAATCCGCGACATGGAAACGGCGCAGATCGCCATCAACGCCGCCCTCACCGGACACCTAGTGTTCACCACCGTGCACGCCAACAATGTGGTGGATGTCATTGGCAGGTTTTTGAACATGGGCGTCGAGCCCTACAACTTTGTCTCCGCTCTGAATTGCATTCTGGCGCAACGTCTGGTGCGCATGATCTGCAATTCCTGCCGCAGCGCGGTTCATTATTCCCCCGACGTGCTCGAAGCCAGCGGACTCGATCCCGAACAATGGAGCGCGGTCACATTTTATGAAGGCCAGGGCTGTATCGAGTGCGCCGGCACCGGCTACCGCGGGCGAACTGCCATCCATGAACTGCTGGATTTGAGCGACCGTATTCGGGAGATGATTTTGGATAGAAAGCCGACCTCCGAGATCCGGCGCGCCGCCCGGGAAGAGGGCATGCGCTTCCTGCGCGAATCCGCATTGGACCGGGTACGCGCCGGTATTACTACGCTGAAGGAAATCAATAAGGTAACATTTATCGAGACCACCAGATAAGAGAGCAAATCAGCATTCGAAGATTTGCGTTCGCAAGTCCTACTGGCCAGGAAGGGCCAGGCGAGCTGCCGAATTGCTGAACCGCAAGGAATGGGCGCCAACTCCAAATCCGCATCCCGTCCGCGGCTGGCCTGCGAAATTGCCGGCGACCGCGTTTTGGCGGCCCGCGCTGCCGACCGAGGGGGTAGGCTTGAAGCTTTCGCGGGTCGCGAACTACCCGCCGAGAGCGTCGTACCCGATCTACTGGAAACGAACGTGCGGCGGCGCGATGAGGTGGCAGCCTGTATCCGTGAGGCCCTGAATTCGGTGGGAGGTCGCGGCCGCGACGTCATCGCCGTGGTGCCCGACTCGGCAGTTCGGGTCGTACTGCTTGACTTCGATGCCCTGCCCACCAACAAGCAGGAAGCCGAGGCAGTGGTTCGCTTTCGACTGAAGAAATCTCTTCCCTTCGACGTGGATAAGGCGAAAGTCTCCTACCATGCGCAAATGTCCGGCCAAGGGGTGCGGACCATCGCTGCCGTCGCCCTGGCAAGCGTGGTGGAAGATTATGAGGCGGCATTTCGCGAGGCCGGTTATAGCCCCGGGCTGGTGCTGCCGTCGATGTTGGCCGCCTTGGGAGCCGCCGATGCCAGCCGCCCGACCCTGGTCATCAAAGTCGACGCCCGCACCATCGCAATCGCCATTCTCGACAACAACCAAATGCTGCTGTTTCGCACACTCGAGAATACGCGGGGCATGACGATCATGGGCGAGCACTTGGCGGAGGAAGTCTATCCCTCTATCGTATTCTTCCAGGATACTTACAGCCTGAATATCGAGCGAATATTTGTGGCCGGACTACCTGAATCAAGTGGCGCGGCGCAAGCTCTGGCCGCCCAGACCAGCGCCGAGGTAACAGATCTGGTTACGGGGACGCAGCTGGGCAGCGCCCGAGGAGAGGCGGTTGCGCGCTATCAGATTGCGGGTGTCGTCGGAGCGCTGGTGTCCTAGCCATGCGAATTGATGTCAATCTCGCCAGTCAGCCGTACGAAGATGCACGCGCTTTTTGGATGCGCTGGGGCTCAGGCGTGGCCCTGCTGGCCATTCTCAGCGCTGCTCTATTGGTTGAAACCACCATGGGCTTGATTTACGCGCACCAGGATGAGCGCATGAGCGATCAGGCCAAAGCAGAAATCAGTAAGCGCGACCAGGAATGGGCGCGTGCGGAAGCTTTCCTCAATCAACCCCAAAATCGCGACATTCGCGACCGTTCACAGTTCCTGAATGCGCTGATTGAGCGCAAGGCCTTTTCCTGGACGCAAGTGTTCGCCGACCTTGAGAGGATCATGCCGGCGCGTCTGCACGTGGTCTCGATTCACCCTGAGCTCACCGAAGAGGAGCAGCTACAAATCAAGCTAACGGTCGCCGGCGAATCGCGTGAGCGCGCTCTCGACCTGGTGCGCCGCATGGAGGAATCACCGCGCTTCCGTCAGCCGGTCATCAACAGCGAGAACGCTCAGACCAACTCTCAGACGCCGGGCGACAATGTGGAGTTCAATATCAGTGCCCTGTACGTGCCGGCCGCTTTGATCCCGGAAAAATGATGCCTGACCTGAAGCAAACTCGGCGCAAACTGAAGGTGGCGATCATTGCCATGCTGTCGGTGGACGCGGCTGCGGCCGTTCTGTTCTTATCTCCCCTGGTGGGCTCAAGCGCCACCCGCAAGGAAGAATTAGATCGTCTTACCCGGGCAGAACGGCAGAAGACACGGCAAATCGAGCCCTTGCGCGGATTGGACAAGAAAGTAGCGCTTGCCAAGAATGAAATTGACGACTTTTACCGTGACCGCATTCCCACCCGGGAATCGGTGATTATCGATGAGATGGGAAAACTTGCCGCGGAAAACGGCGTCAAGCTCGGTCAGGGGAAATATGAGGTCAAGGAGCCGGATCTGGCGGGCCTGACACCAGTTCTCATGGAGGCGAACTGCCAAGGCGACTATTTGCATATCGTGCGCTTCATCAACGCGCTTGAGCGGGACAAGATGTTTTTCCTGGTGAATACGGTAATCCTGGGGGATGCACAGGCGGGCACGGTAAAACTGCAGATGAAAGTGGAAAGCTATCTAAGAAATGGCGCATAAGTGAATCTGGGAACGGAAAATCGCAACAAGACTATGGCGGCCGCCATCCTGGGCGGGTTGGCCGTTTTGGCTATTGCTTACCGCCTAATTTCATTTGCCGGCGGCACCTCGCCGCAGGCAGCCAATGGGCCTGCCGCCACTCTACCGCCGCCTACGGCTACGCGGGCCTCGCGCCCGGCCGCGCGTAACGCGACAACAGCGGGCGGCAAAAAGGCTTCCCCGGCCGCGTCGCTCGATCCGACGCTGAAGCTAGCTCTGCTCGCATCCAGCGAAAACATGAAGTACACGGGTAACGGGCGCAACATCTTCCGGGCTGAGGAGGATATTCCAGCACCTGTCGCACCTCCCATTCGCGACCCGAAGAAAATCGATGTCCCGCCCCCGCCCCCCCCGCCGCCTCCCATCAACTTGAAGTTTTTCGGTTTTGCCAGCAAACCTGGCGAAGCCAAAAGAATCTTCCTGTCCAAAGGGGAAGACGTATTTATCGCCGGCGAAGGAGACATTGTTGATCGCCGCTATAAGGTGCTGCAAATCGGGCCCGCGTCAGTGACCATTCAGGACGTTCTCACGAATAATACTCAGCAGATACCGCTGACGCAGGGCTGAGCGGCAGGTTTACATTGTTATAACGCGATTCGGAAATTGTAACCTTGAGATGAACTGCTCTTCCAAGTTTCGCCGCCGGGTGCCTGTTCATGGCGAACAAGGCTACATTCTGCTCACGCTTATGTTTATCGCCAGCCTGGTGATCCTTAGCCTGGTGGCGTTGGCGCCGCAGATGACACAACAGATCAAGCGTGACCAGGAGGAGGAGCTGATCCATCGCGGTGTGCAGTATGCGCGCGCCATCCAACATTTCTATAAAAAGACGGGTCGTTATCCCGTTCGCCTCGAAGAGCTCGATAATTTCAACAATGTGCGTTTTCTGCGCAAGCATTACAAAGATCCGGTCACTGGCGAAGATTTCAAGCTTCTGCATTTTGGGGATGTGCAGATGACGTTCGGAACCGGAATCCCGGGAGCTGTGGCGGCCGCCAATTTCGGCAATACGCCTGGAGTCGTTAATCCGCAGGCAACCGTGGTAGCGCAAGGCGGCTTCAACCAGGTCGCGCAAATCAATCCGGCACAGCTGAACGCGCAGGCACAAGCGATAGTTCCGTCCGCACCCGGCGCCATAAATCAGGCGACTCCCGACCCATCCGATACGTCCACCAGCTCGCAAGAGGTGGCCTCAGCAGCGGGAGCAGGCGACCCGGGCTCGAATGCACAAAGATCCAACTTTTCCAGCAACACCCTGGTTGCCTCCAGCAACGCCGCGCCCTTTGGCGCTCCAGGACAGGTTTTTGGCGGAGGGCCGATCGTGGGTGTTGCGAGCACCTCGACGAAAAATTCGATCCGCGAGTTTAACAAGAAAAATCACTACAAAGATTGGCAGTTCATCTATGATCCGAGCAGGGATCGCGGTGGGCTGCTGAATACGCCGGCGCAGCCGAATCTAAATGCCAATAATCCTGCCGCGGGCAACCCGCCGCCTGGTCCGGGCCAGGGGCAAGGTGTGGCCCCTCAGGCGCAGCCTAACAGTTTTGGCCCGCAAAACCTCCCCCTATCCAACCAGCCGCCGGACCAGGTGCAACAGCAGTAACAATAAGCGGCGCGGCTCACGGCAAGATCTTGAAGTCGGATGGAACCGACGAGCTCAACACCCACAGGATTGGGAGCCATGAGCTGCTTCCACAATGTCCTTTTGTCCGGTCTCGATCTTCAAGCGATAGACTTTGGCGAGAAGATCGCTGGGGCCGATCAACATATAGGTTCCGGTCAGCTGGACCGCGGATTCCGCGGGCATATTAGAGTTTCATTTTCGATTGAGGGTAAGAGGGCAGCAACGAGGTGCCGCACGACTCGGGCCGCGCGCAGACCCGCCAGGTGCTTGGATGAACCATCCGCGGGTGAACAGATTCGGATTGCGAAAGCCCAACGCGGGTGCTCACGGTGAGCTCATTGGTTGTCAGTAGCTTCGGCTAAACGTTGAACGAAGATCCGCACCCACAGGTGCTCTTGACGTTAGGATTTTCAAACTTGAAGCCAGCACCTTCGAGGCTCTCGACATAGTCCACGCGACAGCCACTGAGGTACATGATCGAGGTCGCGTCAACGTACACCTTCAGACCATCCATGTCGAAGACCTTATCCATCATGCCTGCGCTGTTGTCGAACTGCATCGAATAGGAGAAGCCAGAGCAGCCACCCCCTACTACGCCGATGCGCAGACCGGCCGGGACGGGATCCTGCTGGGCCATGATTTCCTTGACCTTGGCAATGGCGCTGGGGGTCAGAGTAATCGGGGCCGCTTTCACTTCCGGAATAGTTGGGGTAGTGGTGGAAGACATTGACATCTCCTTAAGAAATGAGGCTTTAAAGATTATAACAAAGTGGACTCGGCGCAACCGAAGGAGGTGCTACGAAAGCCGCATCCAAGTGTTAGATGAGGTGAGACAACGGAACGTCGCGAATCGGAGTATCTAGACAGGATTGAGAAAAGCCCTTCCCAGCTGGAAAAAGCGGGCTATAATCACCCTGGCCGTTTCCCGGTCCCTGGTCCAGACCCTCTGCCGGCTGCGGAACCGGCTTCAACTCAGAACCGAGGTGGCCTATGTCTCCGCTGATCGGTCTGTCGATTCTGCTGGGCGTAATCACAGCCGTCCTGATCATCCTGCTCATCTACCGCAGTACTCTCTCCATGCAAGAGGATGATCAGCTTTATTTGAGCGAGTCAGAATCCCACATGCAGAAAGAGCAGACGGAGATTCTGACAAAAATGAATAAAATCAACCCGCTTGTGCGCTGGCTGGGAGCTAGTTTCGTCGTCTTGGCCCTGGTGGTCGGCGGCATGTGGACCTACCAACTGCTGAACACCACGCAGTAGCGTAGTCGAGGAACCGACTTCTTTGGTCTCGGGAACGCGTTGCGTCCCTGGCATTCTCATTCTTGCGCGCAAGGTATTTTGATCCAACACCCTGGGTGTCCGTCGGAAATGCTTTCCGACTACCCTTGCATCCCTTGAAGCTCGATGTCCTTAGCTGCCTGTACAACACCTTGCGTAACTGCGACTCTGCGGTACCTCTTGGGTTATTAATGAAGGGAACGAATGTATCGCTTGCACAATTTTAGGCTGGCGATCGAACTCTGTTGCATCTAAACTATTCATACCGGGTACATTAGGGGAGTGTTCTTATGAAGGGGAGAATTCGTGTCGCTTGTTGCGCGGCATTATTTTTGCTGCTATTTGCTGGAATAGCCTGCAATCAAACGAAAGTAAAACCGGATGCGCAGGTCGCGGGCGACATCCAGAACAAGTTCAATCAGGACTCGGGCCTGCAAGGGAAGCAATTGAATGTTCAAGCAGCTAACGGTGTGGTTACCCTCGACGGAGCAGTCGACAATGCAACCGAACGTGATGCCGCCGGACGCTTAGCCGCCTCTGTTGAAGGGGTGAAAACAGTTGTGAACAACCTGCAGGTTCAAGCGCCGCCCCCACCCGATCAGACCGCCGCCGCAGCCCCGCCTCCGCCGGAAGAACCAAAACCTGCGCCACGCGCCAAGAGAACACATCGTCATGTCGCTGAACAACCGGTCGCCGAGGTGACGCCGCCCGCACAACCAACACCGCCGCCGGTCGTCAATAACACGCCCCCTCCTCCGCCACCTCCACCTGCGCCTAAGCGAGTGACGATTCCATCGGGTACTACTTTGGCGGTGCGCCTGGTAGACGCGGTTGATTCAGAACGGAGTCAGGCCGGTCAAACCTTTCATGCCACTCTGGACTCGCCACTCGCGATCGAAGGCGATACGGCTATTCCGGCCGGCTATGACGTCGAAGGACACGTCGTTGATGTGAGAAGTGCCGGCAAGTTTGCTGGGCAATCGCTTTTGGTACTGCAGTTGGACCGCATTGCCGTCGGGGACAAGTACTACAACATCCAGACCGATCAGTACAAACGGCAGGGCAACTCTCGGGGCAAGAATACTGCCGAAAAGGTTGGCGCCGGCGCGGCGATTGGCGCCATCATCGGTGGTCTTGCAGGTGGCGGCAAAGGAGCCGCGATCGGTGCGGCTGCGGGTGGCGGGCTAGGGGGAGGCGTTCAAGCCGCGACCAGGGGACAACAGATCAAGCTGGCTTCGGAAACCGTCCTGAACTTCACTCTGCAAAACCCTGTGACCGTCATTCCCAGCACGCAAGGTCCCAATGCTGGCCGGCCGAAGCTCGAAAATAACTAGATGGAGTGGGCGCAGCATTCTCGGCTGCGCCTTTCTCTGCCTCTTGCTGAGGCCAGCTAACGCTTCGTCCGTCTCCGGCCTGGCGAGGGGTTGCCTTCGCGTGCTGCCCGAACTCGCAGAGAGCGTTGCTCGATGGCGATGTCGTGCGCTTTGCAGCCGATGCCGAACTGAGGTACTTGCATCTAACCGGACTGCTGAAGACTTTGATGGCGGGCGAAACGACCTCTCCCGCGGTAGTAATTCCACGTATCTCGGCGACCGCAACTTAACTCGCCTGCACCGAAGGGGAGCTCCATCTGGCTCTATGAGATCTCTTCCATGCGGGTGAGTTCTTGGCGTGAGCATTCAGTGATCGGTTACATTCAAGCCCTGCTTTTTACCGCCGCGGCGCTCACCCTCTGGTCATACTGGCGGGAATTTCATGCGCTCCCGTTTATGCTTTTGTTGAGCGCGGTGCTACTGAGTGCACGATTCTGCGGGTTCGGACCGGCACTTTTCAGCACGCTATTGTCGGTTGCCATTCTCGACTACGTGATCTTGACTCCTCATCTCGCCTTATCGCTGAGCAAAGCGGCTTTGGCTCAGCTTTTCGTTTTTTTGTTGATATCGCTCCTCGCCAGCAGCCTGGCTCGGCAGCAATCGCGGGCTGATTTGCGTGCCCAACAGGTACAGCGGCAGCTGGCCGATATTGTTGAGAGCTCGCAAGATGCCATTCTGAGCAACGATGTGAACGGCATCATCACCAGCTGGAACGGCGGCGCCGAGCGGCTTTATGGCTATCGCGCCGATGAAGTTATCGGCCAACCCATCGTCATTCTGGCGCCGGCCGACGGCCATGAGGAAATTCCGGGCATGATGGGAGAACTCCTCAAAGGTGAGCGGGTTCAGCATTACAGGACGCAGCGCGTTCGCAAGGACGGAAAGCGGCTCACTGTATTCTTGTCCGTCTCTCCTTTGCGTGACGATCAGGGTAAAATCGTCGGCGCCTCGACCATTACACAAGATATTACAGCCCAAGTGCGCGCCGAGGAGGCCCTGCGCAAGAACGAAAAGCTGGCCACCGCCGGCCGGTTGGCGGCAACCATCGCTCACGAAATCAATAATCCATTGGAAGCCATCGGAAACCTGCTCTATCTGGCTCATCGCAACAAGCAGAAGGCGGAGGAATATATCAGTATGGCCGAGCGCGAACTGCAGCGCGTGGCCAGCATTGCGCAACAAACTCTGGGCCTGGTACGCGGCGCGGCATCGCTGTCACGGGTGGATGTCGCTTCCATACTCGATGAAGTCCTCAACTTGCATGCTCGAAAGCTGCGCATCAACCGGATCGAAGTGCGCACTGATTACCGCCAAGCGATCCAAATTCACGGTCACGCCGGGGAGCTGCGCCAGGTATTCTCGAATATAATCGGCAACGCCATCGAAGCGCTGCCCGAAAATGGAGGCTTGCGGGTTCGCGCGCAACGCTGGCAGGAGACAAACGGTGCTTGCCGGCCGGGAGTGCGGGTTACCATCGCCGACAATGGCTCTGGCATCTCTCGGCAAAGCATGACCCACATTTTCGAGCCCTTCTTCACCACTAAGAAGGACACCGGAACCGGCCTTGGCCTATGGCTTAGCTACAGTATCGTGCAAAGGCATGGGGGTTGGATCCGGGTTCGCAGCCGCGTGGGACGAGGGCGCAGCGGCACTATTTTCAGTGTTTTCTTGCCCGCCGCTGCGGAGCCTTCCAAAGCGGCATAGCCCACGGCCGAGCAGCTGCTCCTCGCGCTGAGCTTGGGGTGGGAATGCCCCGGCAGAGGGGACGAATTCGAGCGGGCAGTCGCACAGGAAGATCGCCGCTCGAGGAGAGCGCGATCAAAAATCCCTGCACAGCGGGCTGAGCTCCTAAAGGTACACAGTTATGGATCCGCGGCGGTTCACGATCGATGTAGTCCTCCCAATCGTATGGGCAGCTGGTGCGTGCGATGCCGGATCGGTGGTCTCTGCTAGCGCACCACTTCCTCGCGATCCTTTTCGAGCGCCGGCTGCCAGCTGTGGCCGACCATCTCCTGGTCAGGCAGCCGTTTCAAATAGAGGTTAAAGGGTGTGACTTTGAAAGGCATCTTTTCCTCAGCTGACAGCAGAGCAACTGGCTTAACGTTCAGCAGGCTTAGATGATTGCTCCAGGCATCGACTTTGATGCGACTGCCGAGAGGCAATGCTGCCATTTGCATTATGTTCTTATCCTGCAAGGGGGGCGCAGCCGCGTTCAACTTATTCAGCCGGGTGTTCTGTTTGCTGCCCAGGGGATTGCCGAGATGGGGACGGATAAGGTTGGTTAGCACCGGCGCTTGTTCCTCGAGTTCCCTCAAGAATAGGCCTGCGGTGGCCAGCTTATCCTTGTAAGGAGAACTGTTGAGCAATTCAAGGGCTTTGCGATCGGCTGCCGATTCATCCAGATTGCTGCGGGAGAAGTCGATTCGCTCGAACGTCGCCGGATCGGGAAAGAAGAAACGATCGGTAAAGGCAAATTTCGTGTTCAACTTGTGCCCGAGCGCGATGTGGGCGAGCTCGTGCGAAAGCATCATAGCCAGCGATGCTTCGTCGGGCAGGACGTCGATGAGGCCCCGGCTCAGCACGATGGTGTGCCCAATGGTAAAGGACTCAAGCGGCGTAGTGAGGAGGATGCGGACGCGCACCTCCGGCACGATATCTAGCTTGTTGGTGATGATTAGGTTATTGACGACCGTTTGCAGGACTTTGTCGACCTCGCCGGCGGGAGCGAGCAAGCCGACCTTCTGGAGATAATCGAGGGCATTATCTTCCGCCATACGCTCCCATAAACGCGCGGACTCGACCGGACCTGAATCCATGGCACCTTCCGAAGCCTCGACCACGCCGTCCACCTGCATGGCGGTCATCTCGGACGAGTGTTTCAACCCTTCCACGTCGTAGCCCCAGAGCCGGGTCTGTGATTTGAACATGGGGACTCCGGGATGGTCGTGCTCGGGGTCTGTCTCCTCGCTGTAGATATAGGCGGGCAACCAAACACCCGGCTTCAGATTGGAGCGCCAGCTATCGAAGTGCAGGTACTGCTTGTAACGCGAATTCCTGGTGTAGACCCCGTTAAAACGTACGATGTTGAAATCCCGGTCTTCTACCCAGATCCGCCCCTCAAATAGCCCCTTCGGGGCTTTCTCGCGGGGGCGAACATCGACCACGATACAACGCACCTCGCCCAAGAATTCCTGCCGCACGTACTCGAAGTAGTAGTTATGCTTGCTGAAATCCCGGTCAACCAGCGCCATTTGGGCAAATCCGTTCGGAAGGTAGCGAGTCTGAAACAGGCTGGCGATCGTCTTGAATGGACTGACCAGATGTCCAGCCGACGCAGTCTGCTGTTTAAAGACGGCCTCCTCGGGGATGCCGCTGAAATCGCCGCGCCCCAGGAAATAGGTATCGCCCGTAGGCGCGAGGTTATGTTCTTTATCCTCCCGGATGTTTTGGATATAGGTTTCAACCAGCGGATGCATCGCCTTCATAGCTTCCACAAACAGGTGTTCACGCTGGATTACTCGGTCAACCATGCTGTCGAAACCAACGGGAGCCAAGATGGTGAAACTGGCGTGCTTTGTGACCTGGTAATTGGCGTAAATTCCGATCACAGCATCTTCTCCGCCAACACTCAGTTTGCTTACAGCGGTGGTAATCGTGAAAGCCGCGGATGTCGAGCCCTTAGTCACCAGTACCTGCTTGGGCAGCGAAGCTGCGTCGGGAGGATCAGCCGCAAGGGAAACTTCGATGTCATCTTCGGCAGCGCGAGTCAGAGTTACCATGCCCTGGACCTGGTTGCCTCCCACCACGCTTTTGGCATTGAGCGTAACGGAAGCGAGTTCAAGCTTGTCTTGTGCACGCCCGGTCAGCGCCAGACCTGCGATGGTAAAGGCCAGCAAGGCCCAGAACCTCTTGTTGTCTCTCATCGCCTTCTCCCTTCCTGCAACCTTGGCTCGAACCGCAGCCTGCCACCGTGCCGAGTTACGACGCCAATTCAAAGATGATGTGTACGATCGCAGTCGAATCAATGGCTCTGCCCTCGTGCATCGCGGGCTTGAACTTGATATGCTCTGCCGCGCGTATGGCCTGCTCGTCGAGGCCAAATCCCAATCCTTGTAAGATCCGTAAAACATGGACTTGCTTATCGGCCGTGAACCTGACTTCCAGCCGGACTTCGCCTTCGACGCCGCGCTTTCGGCCCTCTTCGGTGTACAAAGGCTGCGGCTTTTCCATAATTTCCACCGGAGTACCTGATTCAGCGCTGGGCGTGGGAGTGATCTGCTTGGGGGCCGCAGCCGAATACGGCCGATCAAAGCCACTCGACTGTAGGACGCCCTTGTCCGCAATGCTTACACCCTCAGTGCCCTTGTCACGGTTGAAACCGGTTCCGAATCCGGCACCTTGAACAACGCCCCCACTGCCGCGGGCAAGGATGTTCGGCGCTCGGTTGCCCTCGCTTGTCGCAGGCATTCCGTTCGGATCACCGAATCCCCCGGTTTGCACCTGGCCTGTCGGTTTAACGGTCGCCGCCATACGAGCTGCCGGCGGGGTAGCAAACGTGTTAGTGGCTACCACGTTGGCGAGGGGCGTAGCTGGCAGGTTCGGTAGAACAGGAGCTGCCGCGGCAACGTTGATTTCGGGAGCCTTTATCTCTGGTTCCGTCTGCTTGATCTCGTGCAGCTGGCGCGGTACGACGAGCCTGGCAAGCAACGGGGCTTTCATTGCG
>JAFATF010000495.1 GCA_019244045.1 Acidobacteriota bacterium | reverse complement strand
CAGTACGAGCACATCAAACAGTCGTACAAGAAACGCGGGCAGTCGGCTCGCGCCGAGGAGGTTGCAGCCCGGACCGTGAACAAGCAACGCCGCGAAGCTGGCCAGACCAAGAGCTCGAAAAAGAGCAACTCGCGCCGTGGGACCAGTTCGGCCTCGCGCCGGCGGTCGCGATCCTAAACTCATCGACTAGAGCGAGCAGGCAGCGAAAATAGCTGCCGGGCAGAGAATCTGGAGCGCAAATATTGCGGACGTTACCTAAGCGATGTATGTCTGGAACAGTTGTTCGGATGTCGTCGGGCAGGCCGGACCGCTAAGCGCGGTGAGTGGGTGCGTGCCTTAGTTCATGTTTTTGATTTGTTCCGGTATTAAACATTTTGCGCCGCCGTTTGGGCCTTCGGGCGGTCAGGAGGCAGTAGCTGAAGAGCTGCTGGCGATGGTTGCCTCTGGGCGCACAAGCACCACTGGCGATGGCCCGCCCCAGCCAGATTGGCCTCCCACAACTTCATCTTCGCCCGAATTAGCCGGGGACTGGTGTTGCTCTTCTCGCGAATGGCTGGAGCGTGAGCGCCCGAACCAAACAGTACCCAACGGTTTACGTGTCTGTGCCAAATGACCCGGCACCCGTGGTACCAGCGAGTTTTTATTCCAGCAGTATCTCACTCCAGTCCTGCGAAGCTCATTCATCGGCTCCGGCGATTAGGCCAGCTTGGCCAAGTCTTGGCCCAACGACCAATAATCTGGTGCAAATCGCACAGCTCAGGTCGAGCCCGGGACTTAAGGAGAAAATCGAATGCGCCAAACAATGTCCCTCTTCATCGTCGCAGTCTCGATGGTGGCGACCTTCACGGCACTCGCCAGCGCACAGCAAGTGAGCATCACGCCGCCGAGGCAGGAAGGCACTTATGTGATGCACGATTTCCATTTCCGATCAGGAGAAACTCTGCCGCAAGTTCGCATTCACTACACCACTCTGGGCTCGCCCCAGCGCGATCGAAATGGCAGGACCACGAATGCTGTCCTCATACTCCACGGCACGACCGGCTCGGGCCATCAATTTTTGGTTCCCTCTTTTTCAGGTGTGCTGTTTGGCCCAGGCCAGCTCCTCGACGTCCAGCGTTACTATGTCATTCTGCCGGACGACATCGGAAGCGGAAAGTCCAGCAAACCAAGCGATGGGATGCGAGCGCATTTCCCGCAGTACGATTATGCGGATATGGTTACGGCAGAGCACGACCTCGTTGTGGACGGCTTGCAACTAAATCATTTGCGTCTGGTCATGGGGACATCGATGGGCTGCATGCACTCGTGGATGTGGGGGAGGCATATCCGGACGATATGGATGCGCTCATGCCCCTCGCCTGTCTGCCTGTCCAGATCGCGGGGCGTAATCGACTGTGGCGCAAGATGATCATGGATGCGATCCGCAGCGATCCGGGCTGGAAAGATGGAAATTATCAAACCGAGCCCGCAGAGGGCTTGCGCACTGCCATAGATATCATGCTTCTTGCCGGCAGCGCGCCACTCGCGATGCGGAAGAATTTGACCACTCCCGATCGAGCAGATGCTTTTTTTGAAGCTTATATGGATGGGCAAATGAAGGCCGTCCAGAGTGGGGAGATCGACGCCAACGACTACTGGTATGCATTTAATGCCTCCCGAGACTACGATCCATCGCCAGATTTAGAGAAAATAAAGGCGGCGGTCATGTTTGTAAACTCCTCCGATGATTTCATCAATCCGCCGGAGCTTGGCATTGCGGAGCACGAAATCGAGCGTGTGAAGCGGGGCAAGTTCGTCCTGATTGCGGCGTCAGAAAAGACTCACGGACACGGCACGCACACCCTGGCGTTGTTATGGGAACAATATCTGAGAGCGTTACTGGCCGAATCGCAGCAATAGGCGTGTGCCATTGCCATTGCTAATGCTGATCGCGGTTGCGCTTCCCGGCAAGGGCTCTTGACCTAAGGTTTCGATTCGTGGCCTTCCTGCCCAGGATCTATATCGTTCATGCTGACGGTTGCAAGCGGTAGAACACAGCCTCGAGCACCATGTGGGGTGAGAATATGCGCCTGCTCAAAAAAGTTTCCCTTGTCACTGGAGCGACCTCTGGCATCGGAGAGGCCACCGCTATCCTTTTTGCGAGCGAAGGTGCCAGCATCGCCGTAACCGGTCGCAACCAGGAGCGCGGCCACGAGGTGCGCGACAGAATTCTTCGCGGCGGGGGGGAAGCAATTTTCGTTGCTACTGATGTGGTGAAGCCCGAAGAATGTCGCCGGGCGGTCAATGAGACGGTGAGCACTTTCGGCCGCTTGGATATTCTGTTTAACAATGCGGGCGTGTTCTACCCGCACACAGCACTCGACTGCAGCGAGGAGGAATGGGATGCGCAGATCGACATCAATCTCAAGGGTACGTTTCTGATGTCAAAATTCGCACTCCCAGAGATGATCCGTCAGGGCCGCGGAGTGATCATTAATAACAGCTCGGGTTGGGGTATTGTGGGCGGAGATTCGGCCGTAGCCTATTGTGCCTCGAAAGGTGGTGTTGTCCTGCTTACCAAAGCAATGGCCATTGATCATGGACGGCAGGGAATTCGTGTGAACTGCATCTGCCCGGGTGACATTGACACCCCCATGCTCCCGCCAGATGCGCGTATGCGTGGTCTAGACTGGCACGACTATCTGGCAAGCTGCTCTAATCGCCCGTTGGGAAGAATTGGAACAGCAGAGGAAATCGCGAAAGCTGCGCTGTTTCTGGCCTCTGATGATTCCTCTTTTATGACTGGCGCTGCTCTTATAGTAGATGGTGGCGGTACTGCAGACTGATCACATGTTGGACAAATGGCTGCAAGACTCGTTGTCAAGGCAGACGGCCTTCGTCGTGACCAGGCTTTTGCAACGAGCGTCCCTGGCACGATCAGAGTTGTTGATCGGGCAATGAAACGGCTCTTGGCGAATGTCATTTCGTCTGCATGCCATCCCCACGTTGTGGGCAGCCCGGGAATGACTTTGGCAAGCGCGTCGCGAAGAACAAAGCGGACACAACCTGTTCCGCCTTGCGGCTGAAAAAGGAATATCCCTCAATACCTTCAGCCTTTCGGCGCTCGGCCGCCGAATGGAACTAGAAAGCCAGCCCGGGCTTTGCAACAACAAGCTGCGCGATCAACTCAGAAGCTAAGGTTCGTTTAGCAGGTAGAATGGAAGATTCCGCCAACCAGTTCGCTCCCTGCCAGCCGGTTATAGACTTGCGCAGCCTTCTCGGTTTCTTCTATGACTACCCTAACCCCTTTATTTTCGAGCAGTTGTAACGTCTCGGGGCAAGTCAGAAGTCTCAACCGCATCCCGCGGCTGAGCACCACTACTTTACTGCCGTTCTCAAGCAGCTCCTGCACATCTGCGGGTTGAATCCCCGGGTTGTGCTCGGTTTTTGTCTCTGTCCAGTCCCATGGACGGCCGCCGCCGGGATAAAGCTTGAAGTCCTTCCCTGAACCCAGCCCCTCCACCTCCATATGGCCCCACGAAATATGGATAATCCGAGGAGATTGCTTCTCTTTCATTGCGCCTCCGGAGCCCGCAGTATAGCCGACACCCGGCAAAGCCCAGCTGGGGATCGGTACCTTCACGTGCGGGCAGAGTTAGCTTTCTTGTCGAAAGTCGCGAGGGCGCCTCGAATGGGTCCGCTTGCACTGGATGTTGCAAAAAAGCGAGATTACGGGCAGCAGAGAAATTCCGTTCGGATAGAGGGGCCGGAAATCGCGGTGGTGTGTACCCATTAGGCATCCTGCTTCCTTCCACAACGGAGTCTGAACTAGTTAATCAATGATGGCAGTGGCGGACCGAACAGATGCATAGGTCGGTCGAGTTCTTGACCTGAGATGATTACGATTCGAGCCTGGGTTGGAATGGCAATATTTCAACTAGGCGAAATGGCGCTCTTGTTCGAGTGCAATGGCGACCAGGCAGCAATTCGTAGGTTCCGTTCGCTTTGCATTGTGAGAAAATTTTGCCCTGTCGCATGCGCTCTTCCAACCGACATTCTGCCTTTTCCAAACGGGAGCAACCGCCTTCCAAGCCGCTAGCCTTACCGCGCTTAGCCTCCTCCCACATCTTCCTCGTATTAGCTTTGTGCTGCGTATGTTTAGTTTTCGCGGTATACAGCCGCTCATTGAACTTTGAGTTTGTCCTCGATGACCACAGCTTTACGGCGGATCCGAGGATTCAGGACTCTGGCCACATCGGGGATTACTTCGCAAATTATGTGTGGGCACAGTTCACGGGCGGCCCCCCGAGCTTTTACCGGCCGGTCTTTCTACTGTGGATGAGGATCAATTTTGCGCTGAGTTCTTTGTCGCCCTGGGGATGGCACTTGCTCAGCATCGCGAAACACGTCCTGGTAGCGGCTATTCTTGGGCTGCTCATATGGGAACTCCTGCTCGACCGGGTAGTCGCGTTGGTTGCCGGAACACTGTTCGCTCTTCATCCGGCACAAACCGAATCGGTCAGCTGGGTTACGGTCCCCGATCCACTGATGAGCGCCGGAATGTTGGGCGCGCTCCTCATGTACCTGAGATATCTGGACTTCAGCTCGGCCCGACCTAAAGTTGAACAGCGAAAAACACGCAAGCGACCTGCGTCTTCCGTTCCTAAGCCCTCACTGCTGTGGCTGATGGGGTCCGCAGGGATGTACTTTACGGCGTTGCTAAGCAAAGAAACAGCGATCGTATTTCCCGCCGTCATCGGTGGAATCGCTCTGTGTATCCCGTCGGCGCCACCAGCGAAGAACCGTTTGCCGGTTTCTTCGGATTTTCGCGCTCGTCTAGCTCAGGCAGTCAGCCACATGACTCCTTTCTTGGGCGTCACGGTGCTGTATCTGTTCCTGCGCTTCAACGCTCTCGGAGGCAAGTTCGGCGTGGCGACGCAACATCTGCCCTGGCGGCCCGTAATGCTCTCCTGGCCAGCCACTATTTGGTTTTACCTGAAAGTCATGCTGTGGCCGGTGAGACCCTACTCCTATGCCGATCCTACTTTAGTGGAACGTTTCTCCGTGCGTGGCGTCTTGTTCCCGTCTCTCGCATTTGTGTGCTGTGCGGCAATTGTGGCAGCCCTGTCGTTTTGGGTCTGGCGAAGGTCGCAGCGTGAACTCGGGCCACAGCAAGTCCTGGCCGTCAAACTCGCCATTATCATCGGCGTGCTTCTGCTCGTAGTGCCTCTTGTTCCGGCGCTGGACTTCAATGCTCTAAACCCCGGAGACTTCCTGCACGGGCGATACACGTATCTGCCGCTAGCCGGACTTATGCTCCTGATCGCCAGCTGGTATCGTTTGGTGAAAAAGTTCAGAGTAGTTTGCTTCTGCATCGCAATCTCATTGACAATCGTATTTGCGATTTTGACGTTCTCGCAGGAGGCGCAATGGAAAGACGATTCGACCCTTTTCACCACAGCCCACCGGCTCGCACCGCATAATGCGCCCGTTGCGCAGAACCTGGCAAACACCCACGTCCAGGAAGCTCTGAAGCTGGTAGACGAAGCACGATGCAGCGAGGCAATCCCTGTATTCGATCGGGTGATCCAGGACTACCCCAAAGATTGGCTCGCCTGGGGTGGGCTGGGAGTCTGCTACGTTCAACTGAACGATCTGCCGAAAGCTGAGCAAGCGCTTTATCGGGCTGCTGATCTTTCGCACAACTCCCGAGTTATTCAACAGTGGCAGGAATTACGCGCTCACATGCGACTTTCAAATCCCGCATCCCTCAATTAAAGGCAACTACGGAAAAAAGGGCCGTGGGTGTTGAAACCCATTGAAAGGAACATTTTTTTATTCCCGGGGAGTCGCTGCGAGTCTTTCCTCGTCTGGAGGAGTGAGTACCGGAGCAGGTATTATCGGCCGACTGAGAAACTGAACCAGTCGCTTGACGTTCTGAACCGTCGCTGCCGGCAAGAACTGCTTCCGAACAATTCAATCGGCGCAGACGCAAGCGACGCACTGCGATGTGGTTCTTCAGTTCTGCAAATAAAGCCTCGACTTTCTTTCGCTGTCGTTGTGCCTTGGAAAACTCTGGTGTTGTAGTCCTGTTGCGCATTCTGCTGGTTATCTTATTGGGAAGCAAATTGCATCAGTGTTAGCCGAAGCAGCGCTGGAGTATTCGCGGAGTCCCAAAACCAGCTACAAAGATGAGGTGGCTAGAATAAAAAGATAAGCGAGCATTTGGTCGTGAACTGGGGGAAAGAATTACCCCCCTGCAAATCTAGCAGTGGCTCGCGAGCAATTCACGACTGGGCCCGAAGCTAAAAAAATGGATGCTTGTCCCATTAAGCTGACGGTCCGCTAGCAGGGCGCGATGCAACTATAAAACGAATGCAGCGCGGCTCGTACCCAGCGCAAAGAACGCAAACAGTGGAACCGGTACTTGGACAGTTCAAGCCGCTAGCGACCAATGAGGATGGTCGGGGGCATACGCGACCGAAGAGAAGAGGCTCTTAGCGGTAATCACTGACCAGTTTCCACAGCATGTACCTGAGTTTCTGATCGTCTTGCATAGAGGGATGAGGCGCGCGGAACAGTATGGCCTCATTTGGGAGGACGTGAACTTTGAGCGCAAAGTCGTGACAATCGGTCGGAAGATGACCAACGGTACATCGCCTGGGCCGGATCTTTACTGCCAACGTTGAGATCAGCAATATTGTGTTCGTTGCCGAACGGCGGAAACCAGGCAACCATCATGGCTTGCAGCAGATTAGTTATGTCTGTGTAGACGTTGGTTCGGTGCTAGGCCACCGGTCGCTAAATATGGTAATGAGGTACGCTCATGTGGAGCCGCGACAGCTTAGCAACGCGGTTGAGAAGGTAACCACCTTTCATGCGCCCGCAAAGAGAGTGGTACTGAAAGGACGACTCCAAAGAAAGCAAGTGTGGGAAAATAGCGTTAGCTCCGCTATTGGCAGGCCATTAGCAAACTTCTAGGCGGGGCTCCGTAAGTTTTTGAGGGCGCGTAGCTCAAACGGATAGAGCATCGGATTTCTAATCCGACGGTTGCAGGTTCGATTCCTGCCGCGCCTACCAGTTCTAATCCGCTGATCCACTCGCCTCGGCGTCGTCTAATCCCTTGCTGGCTGTTGATTCAGCAGCAAAGCTACACCCATACGCTCCACGGCCGCCAGTCTGTGATCTGGGGCTAAGTGTGCATAGCGCATCAGCATGGCAAGTGAGCTATCGCGCAGTAGTTCAGCCACGGTACGGAGCGTCCGATACATGGTCAGAGATCGCGGACCAACGTCCCACGTAACCTCGGTGACCACT
>JAFATF010000437.1 GCA_019244045.1 Acidobacteriota bacterium | reverse complement strand
TCCGTTACCGCGCGCGTGGCGCTTACCGGGGCGTCTTCCGGCAGCCATACGTCTATATAAGAGAAGTATTGAAGGTCTTTTGGAAAGAACTGCGGTTTGAGCCTTGAAAATACGACACCGCCAGCCACGAGGACGAGAAGCGATGCGGTCAGGCAAAGCTTCCTGTGCTCGATGGCCTTTTGCGCCATACGGAAATACCATCCTGTGAACCCGCCGGTTCGCCGCTCCTCAATCGGAGTCTCCACTTTGCTCTGCAACAGAAAGGCGCTGATGAGCGGTACAAACGTCATGGAAACCAACAAAGCCGCCAAGAGCGACACACTGATGACCACAGGCAAGCTATAGAGGAACTTGCCTGTGTCTCCCGGCAACAAAAGAAACGGCAGATACGACACGATATTGGTCAGCGTGGCGTAGGCCATTGTCTTGAAGAGTCTGGTTGGTCCTATCCATGCCGCAACGGATCTCGGCTGGCCCGCGCCCAATTCGCGCACAATGGCATCGCCGGATACCACCGGCACGTCGACCAGCAATCCGAGCGCAATGATAAGCGAAGCGATGGATACCTGTTGAAGGTCGATGCCCAGCGTGTGGATAACACCGAAGGTGATGGCGAGAGTGATGGGCATGGAAGCCGCGATAAGGACGGAGGTTCTCCAACTCCAGAAACCGATCAGCGCGACGACAACGACCAGCACCAACGCTTCCAGCAAACTGTGGCTGAAGAGTTCGATGCTGTCATGCACCTGAAGCGGCTGATCTGATGTTCTTGCCAAAACCAGATCGGCGGGTAAAGACTTACGCACGTTGTTCAGGGTCTCGTCTACAACCTTGCCGAAGACGTTGATCTGTTCTCCCTTACGCATTTGAACGGCCAGCGTGATTGCGCGCGTGGTGATCCATTTGCCCTTTTCATCACGCCGCGTGTAAGTGTTCAGGAACGATGGCGGGCTGTCATAGCCTCGATTGATTTCCACCAGATCGCGTAAGTAGACCGGCGTACCATCGGGCGTGGCTGAAATGATCACGTGACGCAAGTCATCGGGCGTTTTGAATTCACCGCTCGTGTTGACCGTAATGGTTCGCCCTTGAGCGTTTACGGTTTGACCGCTATCCGGTAGATTGCGTGCCATAAGGAGGCTAGAGAGCTTTGCCGGATTAGGGTGGTACTGTGCAAGGCGCTCCTGCGAAAAGTTCAAAAAGACGTTCTCGTTCAGTACGCCCGACCGCTCCACCTTGGACACGATGGGCAAAGTCTTGAGACTTCGCTGGATGGTATCGGTGAAGTCATCCAGATCGCGATACGTGTATTTGTCACCGGTGACCGTCTGAAGCACCGCAATGGTGGTTGCGGGGTCGGTAATCACGGCAGGCTTCCATGCATCAGGATGGAACTCATCTGTTTGCAGTTTTTCCTCGGCCCACTTTGCCAAAAGCGCTTTCAGGTCAGAAGGGCTCAGATTGGTGTTCAGATCTAGCCCGGCGAACCCGGCTCCGGAGAACGACCGTGGATCAGAACCCTTCTGCTCTGCCACTAACTCCTGCGCCGCCCAAGACAGCTTACGTTCGATTTCGGAAGAGTCAATCGACTTGGGATAAACGACAACGATCGACTTACGCCAGTTAGCCTGCGATTGAGCCGTGAACTCAGGCCGGGTTTGACGGATAGCCGCCTCGACTAACTTGCCCATCCATTGGACCTGCGCCGGATCACCAGAAGGACTCGCAACCGTAAGCATGAGTGCAGCGGTATCGCCGAAATCCTTGATGTAAAGGATGGGACCGGCACCTTGCGGCAGATCGTGGATGGCGTCCAACCTGACCTTGACGTCATCCAGTTCTTTGTCGCGGTCGTATCTTCCCCGTTCCGCAAGCTCGAACTGAACCATTGCGGACCCGGTCCGAGAGGTGCTCTTAATCTCAGTTACCCATTGGTTCTGGGAAATTGCCTGCTCCACTTTTCTGGTTACTAATTGCTCAACTTGTTCGGTTGACGTCCCTTGCCACGGCACGATGATCATGGCTTGGCGGACGGGAATGTCGGGATCTTTCCGCTGCGGCATTTTCTGCAGTCCATAGATGCCCCATACAAGTGCAAGCACAAGCGAGACCCACGCGATGTGCTGCTGTTCTACGAAGAACCGCGCCAGATTGCTTTTGCTCTTCAAGGGTGTTTGCTCAGATTCGTGTGCCATGTGTCTGCTCCTACTGCATTGATCGGACGGTGGTCCCGTCATTCAGCTGGTTTGTGCGATTCGCAACGATTTGCTCGCCAGGTATGAGGCCTCCTCGATCACGACCGAGTTGCCAACGGTCTGGCCGACACGGACACTTTTGAGTTCCGCAACCTGCTTGCCTTGGCTGTGGCGTATAGCGAAAACGGAATAGTTATTTGTTCCCGATTCCGCCGTCATCAGCGCCGTCATGGGCACGACCGGAACCGTCTGCGGTGTCGCCTGCTGGACGTAAACGCTGGCAATCATTCCTTCCTTGAGGCTGCGATCGCCATTGGGCAAAGTGACCTCTATATTGAAGACCCGCGACTCGCGATTTGCAGATGCCGCGATTTGCGTGATGCGGCCGGTCAACGTCTTGCCGATGGCCTCTACCTGTACGGGCAGTGGCGAGCCCATGGTGAAATGCGAAAGCATACTATCGGGAACACCGAACGCGACCTTCACATACCGCATGTCGTCTAAGGCGAGAGCCGGTGTGCCGGCCGCGACGAGCGTGCCTCGCTCGATGTTCTTTGCAACGGTCACTCCAGGCATTGGAGCGATAAGGTTCGTGTCGCCGAGGTTGATGCTGGCGGATACAATCTGGGCGCGCGCGGCATTCAACTGGCCCTGCCGTGCCTCAATCTGCTGAAGAGCAGCTTGGACATTAGCGGCGGTTGCGGTGTGGCGCGCGACGGCCGCGTCGTAATCAGGACGAGTCATGGCCTTCGCCGCATACAAGGCTTCAGCGCGCTCGAAATCGAGATCGGCTTTCTTTTGATCGGCTCTTGCTTGCTCGAGTTCCGCCCTGACAGCATCTAATGCGCCTTGAACTGACGCCTGCTGGCCAACGGCGGTATCTAGAGGGGCCTGATAA
>JAFATF010000434.1 GCA_019244045.1 Acidobacteriota bacterium | reverse complement strand
CGCTAGATCACCTCTGTAATTCACTTTCATCATAGCAGATAATCTTACTGTTTTGTTCGTGTTTACTGTTTCAAGGAAGGGAATAGCACGGGGCGCGGCTATCCGCTCAAGAACGCTTCGCGCCGCCTCCGGCGGTGGCCTCAAGAGGCCATTCTTGACCGCGCCGCTTTCCGTGCACCCCCAAGCCTGTCGGGACGAAGGACGCCCCGCACAGTTTCGCCACACCCTACGGGGTGTCGAACAAAGGACAGGATGTGTCCTGCAGGAGCTCAGGCAGCAGGCCCAGGTTGCAGCTGAGCTTACCGGATTGAACGGTTAGGTTCCGGGGCCGCGATAGTTCACGCTCGTGCCAAGCGCTTTGTCAGTCTCCTCGGGAGTCAACAGGGCAGTCGTCTGTGCTCGCAGCAGACCGGTCGAGGAGGCTGTCAGCGATACTGCGCTTGCCGCAACATTGTCTGGCAAATCGACAATCAAAATGACATCATGCTCCCCGAGGGCAAAATATCCGCTTTCGAGCTTGCCGCCGAGGCCTTCGACAGTCCGGGCAATTGCGGCCATACGGCCCGATGCCTTGTCCTTGTAAAGTCCTTTCAGGCCTTCGGCGCTGTACGAGACGGTAAACAGATACTTGGCCATGACGTATTCCTCCTCCTGTATTTGCCTCTTTGTGCAGCGACGCGATTGGTCGCTATCAGCGATTAGGATGCTATCCCGACGCTACTGAGTGGCGCTAGGCCGCATGATGGCCGTGAAGGAGAGAGCCGGAAATTATCCGAGGCGTTTCCACGGCCAAAAAATCGGCCTTAGCGCCGCTAACCGTTTCGATCCCTTGACCGCGCCGCTTTCCGTGCACCCGAGATCCTGTCGGGACGAAGGGCCCGTCCCCAAAAGTTTCGCCACCCTACGGGGTGTCGAACAAAGGGCTGGATGTGCCCTTGCAGCCTCTCAGACGCCCTCAGAACGCCGGAACCAGGCAGAGGGGTACAAGACAGCGGAAAACCGGAAACACCCCCTTCCTGAGGCCTCAGAACGGATTTTTTGGGGTGTCATGAGTTTCCTGCATGACCCCGCAGGCGCAAGCGAGTATCCCGTCTGGGTTGTGTCTCATCAATCCGGGAGCTCGAAGCACCCAAAGACCCACACCCAGAAATGCGAAACCCCCCGGAAAGGCTGGAGACCAAGGGGGGCTTCACCGGTAGGCTCTGAGATAAGATCACGAAGTAGCAGTCCTGATCTTGTCCACCTTCGCCGGTTTTGCAAGCCCTTTCCTGACCGAGGCTAAGATGCCCGGTCACTTCCTCCCGCTTCTGCCGGGGTGTCGCCCACACCTCGAGAGGAAGCCTCCCATGCGTCACATCAGTGAGTGTTTACCCTTTGTTCCCACACTCGATTCGCACAAGGCAGCAGGAAAGACCCGGGCCCCCTTCCCGGTGTGGACTGGCAGCACCACCAAGCCCGTCCGCTTCGTTCCCCTGTCCAAAAAGGATGCGTCCATCCTGTATAGGAAAGCTGAGGAATTTGAGCGCCAAACGAGAAAGCCCGGCAAACAGGACGGGGATGTGGGGAGAAACGGATTAAAAATCCTCTATGCCCTCCTCTTCTATTTTCTCAATTTCAAAACCGGCAGATTAGACCCCTCCCAGAAAGCCATTGCCCGGCACGCCAATATCAGTGAGCGAAGCGTCACAAGAGGTCTTACCAAACTCAAAGCCTCGGGGATCCTCAACTGGGTAAACCGTGCCGGGGAAACCCGGGACGAAAAAGGACGCTACTGTCAGTACCAGACAACCAATGCGTACGCCGTCCTCCCTTCCTCCCAGTGGAAGGGGTTTATTGAGGACACACGCTATACTCCTCCCCCACCGCATCCGAGCACATGGGGGGCAATGCCTCCCCTTCCAGACGTCATTGCCCAAGCACTGACAGAGCTCAAGCAGGGGGAACGGGCAACCGCATTGAACCTCTTGGAGGTCGACCCCGGTAACGCCCTTGCCAGATCACTGGCACGCTATGGCAAGGCCATAGAGCAGCAAAACCGCCACTAGCAGCCAGTCCGCCACACTGGCGAAGAACCACTAAACCAAGGTTGATATATCGGACACTCCCCCTCCAATCAGTCCAGACCCCAGCAACCAACCGCCTGCCCATGTTTCCGGCGGAAGGGCAGCTATTGCCAAACAACCAGACATGCAGGCTATTGCACGCAATACGGACTGCAATAACCCTGCAATACGCTTTCCCCAAGAGCGCGTAGACACGCGCTACTGCACGGGTATCCGCAGCCGCATTGGCAGCCCCACGATCATCAGCAATTCCATCAATAGTATCAATATCTTATCCATCTTTTTCCGACGCGAATTTGTTTGCTCGAAGCTACTGCTTCTCACAAACAACCGGCACGGGGGCAAGCCGGGGATTTGAGGACTAACTTAGATATGCCTACATAGAATACTAAAGTTTGAGAAAAAGGGAGAGGTTTGATAACATAACACTTGCCTATGCAAATGTTAACAATTACTGAGGCATCAAAAATTACTGGAAGGCACCCTGATACCATTCGTAGGTTAATTAAGCGTTTAGCTAAGGATGATAGTGAAGCAAAAAATAATATCAAACAGGAGTTAATAAATGGCGGTTTTAGTTATCATATTGCTAAAGACTACCTCCTAAAACATATTCAAGTGCCCTCTGCAATCTCTGAAATACCTATGCATCAGCCTATGTATGCGGATATGAATACAGAAATTGCAGATGAGCAGCAGATACCGCAAGAAAATTTGCATAGCCCAAAACAGCCTCACCAAGGTACGCATACGGATACGCAAGGCTATCAAGTGCAGAACCCTGATGCAGATATACGAGCATACAGAGAAACAATTGATATTCTAAAAGAACAACTTAAGCAAAAAGATAAACAGATTGATCAGCTACTAGAGCGAGATAGGGAAACAAATATTTTACTAAAAGGGTATCAAGACAAGTATCTACTGGACGCGTCCAGCGGGGAGCTAAAGCCAGCAAAGCCAATGCAGGCAAACAACGACATCTCACACGAAACATCACCAGAGAAGCAACCAGCAAAATCTACTTCCAGCAGCAAACCCCATAAATTCAAGCCAAAAAAAGCGGAAAAGCAGAAGAAAAAGGGGCTCTTATCGTGGTTTTCGTAGAAAGTATTGACAAAACTCAAATGTTCCAATATCCTCTATGCTAGACATCAAAAATACGACTAAAACGGCTTTACAGCCTTAACGAAGAAACAAAATCTTAAAGAAAGAACATCCTTAAGATACTAAATTCTTCGTTAACTGTCAAGCCCTCTATTTTTGCGGTCAAATTTTCGGTCTAGAGAAGCGGAGAGAAACCGCAAAGGGTTTTAATCACCCGAAGCACTGTGTGCAATCATAGTGTGCCTGTCGTGCCGGTGGCGCTGAGTGGTGTAAACAAACGACTGACCGAGCCTATGCGCCTAGAGGGAGAAGTGACTTGTCCGTAGACATGGCGGTCAAACTGAGCCCAAGCCTTCTTCCTAGCAAATAAATTCAATTCCGGTGGTGGAACGCAGTTTCTACTAAGCAAAAAAAATATATATGGCATATGCCTATTAATTAGGAGGCTTTGTTGTGGAAAAACGGCAAAATTCAACCCATAGTAAGAGAATATATTGAACAATTTTCTTCCATTGAAAAAAAGTATTCACATCAATTATCATCGTGAAAGCTGCCAAAACGAAAAATACCAATGGCAGACAGAAAATACCCCCAAAAACCACAAAACAAACAACTATACCAACCAAAACAACAAACAGAACAAAAAATAGCACGCGAAGTAAGGCAAGATGGGTACGCGTCGCGTCCTGTTGGCGTAGCCTCAACTCACGCAGTACGCGCCGGGGAAGTGGTGCGTACGCGCCAATTGTTGTCCATTTCTGAACGTTCCAAAAACTACACCCTCTCTGTTTTTGCAAGTGAATAGCTGAGTTAACCACCCTATCCCATAAGAGTTTTTAAAACCGAACACATTTTCCTCACTGATAAAAGATACTCAGCCCGTGTTTCAGTTTTGAAATGTACCACTGACACACAGTACTTTGGCAAACACAAAAGACCTTCAAAAGCCACACAATAAACAACAATACTAACTAAAACAAACAAACGAACAAAATTATTCACGCGAAGTACGACAAGATGGGATCGCAAACTCACGCGATCGCAGAGCCTCGTTTCAGCCTGCAGCACGGGAAAATTTCCCGCGATCGCAGACAACAGAGAGGAATATTGTTCGTTCACAAAACCGCTGCAAACCGAGGCACCAGCTTGTGCAGCGTCCCATGCAGGTGAGCTCATAGCAGGAGGTGTAGGGGTAACTTTTGGGGTTTATCCGTGTGATATAATCGGTTAATGAGTGATACAGACACTAAGATATTAGATGCTCTTGAGCGGTTGGAAAACGGACAGAAGGCAATGCAAGGAGATATAGCTAACTTAAAGCAGGGACAACAGGAGCAAGGCAAAAAGCTTGATGACCTCCATACAAAGGCGGACGTACATGATAAGAAGCTAGACCGCCTAGACGACCACGTTGCCCATATTAACCCCGTATTGGAAATATTACAGGGAATGATTGAGGAAACTAAGGAGGATATTGATGAAATCAAACGCCGCCAACGTCCTCAGAAAGTAGACTAATCCCTGCGTCGCAAAATCCGCGATGTACGACATTCGAGAAGAATTTACGAGTGTGTCAAGAGGGTGTTTTAAACTCAAATTCACTCAACGTATAAATTCATGTGCTATTATATTATTAATATGCCAGAACAAGGAGAAGGACAAGCCCCCTTGCCGAAAGAAACACCAGATAAAAGGCGCATAGAGGGCAACAATTGGGCTAATAGACAGCATTTCGAGGCGAGTTTTAAATCAAATCTCCGTAATGAGATGCATCGAGTTGAGGAGGATAAATCATTCAAAGAGTATGCTTCATATGAACTCCTTTTTGACCCAACTGACCCGAGAGATCGGGAGAAGAAAATTTCAACATTTGGTATGATGGCTTTGCGAGCAGGTTATAAACAGGCGCTTGGGCCAGTTGTAATCCCAAACGTAGGTGAAAATGAAGCCCAGCCGGGAAAGTCGCTCACATCGGTCTATTTTTTTCTCGAAAAACCAGCAGAGAAACAGCCAACTTCACCACAAACCCCACAAGAGATCAATAGTGAGCGATCTAGAAATTCTCAAATTGGTTGATTTATTTTTCTTCGAAAAGTGCGCAAATCCTTGAGTTCGTAAACGAAGTTCCCCGCGTCGCACAATGTTTCTTGGGCGACGCCATGTTGAAGCTATTTCTTACATAACAAAAAATTTACGGCTCATAGTAAAAAGTCGTGATCTTAATTGAGAAGAAAAGAGGATAAAATTGAAAATCTAAAAGATTTCTAATATAATACATAAATCTATGAATAATGAAAGACCACGACTAAATCAAGATGGAGAACAATCCAGTAATCCTAATAAACAAAGAAATATACGGAGTGCTGCCGCAGTTTTTGGCGCAGCTCTTGGTGTCGCTACTTTAATTGCAGGTACTACGTATGAGGTGGTTAAACTCTCTAAAGAGAAGGGTCAATTAACTAACGATTGTCGAACTATGCCCAAAGACACGATAGTTTTTCAATTAACATGTCCTACTCCTGAAAGAAAATCAGAGCCAAAAGGCATACTCCGCTAGATCACCTCTGTAATTCACTTTCATCATAGCAGATAATCTTACTGTTTTGTTCGTGTTTACTGTTTCAAGGAAGGGAATAGCACGGGGCGCGGCTATCCGCTCAAGAACGCTTCGCGCCGCCTCCGGCGGTTGCCCTTGCAGGGCAATTCTTGACCGCGCCGCTTTCCGTGCACCCGATGCCCCTGTCGGGACGAGGGGCGTCCCGGAAAGATTTCGCCACCCTACGGGGTGTCGAACAAAGGGCTGGATCAGCCCTGCAAGCCTCCTACGAGCCCCTAGGAACCCCGGAAACGGGCAGACAGGTGTCCAACCACCGGAGAACCGGAAACACCCCCTCTAGGGGCCTCCTAGCGGGTTTTTGGGGCTCTGATGATTTTCGTGCATGACCTCGGCAGGCTTTCCGGCTATCCACTCTCGGTTGTGTTTCACCGATCCGGGAACCCGAACACCCAAAGACCCAAGCCCAGAAAAGCGAAACCCCCCGGAAGGGTGGTGGAGACCGGGAGGCTTCAAGGCTTCGATGATGATGAGGAAAATCAGTACGTAGCACTGCTGATTTTGTCTCACACAGCCGGAATTGCAAGCCCTTCCTGACACCAGGCTGTCTGCCTCGTGTCTCTTCCGTGCTTCCGCGGGGTGTCGCCCACACCTCGAGAGGAAGCTTGTCATGC
>JAFATF010000420.1 GCA_019244045.1 Acidobacteriota bacterium | reverse complement strand
CCGCGATCGTTCGCAATGAAATCTGCTCCCCAAACAGAATCATACCCAGAGGGATCAGGAGGACAGCTACCGTTACATTGGAGAATAAGGCTGCCCGATTTAGCTGCCATCCCACGCGATAGGCCATCAAATACCCTGTTTCGATTGCCACGACGGCAAAGGCAAGAGCCACACTCGACGGGTGCATAGCACGCCAAATTGGCAAAGGAGCTCGTGTCGTGGACAGCAGAATGGCTGCGCAAATGAACGCCGCGAATGAAAAAGCTGTCGCCAAAGGGAAGAAGGGGCTTACCTCTCGTGGCATCGTTTTCTGGGCAATGTGATAGACCAGAGTACCAAGGACACTGAGCATCATTGGTACATAGAATTCCATCGAACGCGCCAACTCTCCTCCTCTCCTAATTGCGCTGCCTCGATCGCCGCGCTTTCACCCGCTTTGAGACTTCCTGGCTGCAGCCATTCATCTCCTCTTCCTCCCATATGCAAAGGGCTTGAGCCATTAATCAATAACCTAACCCAGAGCGTGCCGGGAGATCCAGTCACACTGTTTCCCGCCTCATCGTTGGTCATTAGAAATCGTGCTCCAGCGCCGGTTTGCTTCGTCCCGACTCCTGGCCCGATCTTTGGCGCGACCTCGCAAAAGCAAGCCTTTGGGCCAATCATCAATCGAACCCATGGCCCGGCAAAAACACAGGTTCGTCGCCTCGAGTGTGCAATGACTTGCCCTCTTGAGACCGCCCCGTGGAGCTCGCCTTGGGAAAAACAACGAGTCTGATTAAACTTCTCTCCCCTGATCGGTACCGCCAGAATGGCGACATCCCGAATGAAAGTTCCAATGTTAAGCAGTCGACAGCGGCTGCGGAACGCGGTAGTAAGAATTTCGCGTTGTACTGGCTAAAAGAGCGTCAAGGCGACTGCCGACCGCCTCGATCACGGCATTCAGGTTCAAATAAAGAGGCAAAAAATATGGAACTATTTAGACATTTTGGGGAAGACTGTTTGAAGGATTAAGCGCCCAGACTTTGGAACCGAACCGCAATGCTCGACAACCTGGCAAAACTATCCGACTCTGAACTTCTCCGGCGTTCGCTGACAGGTGACGAAAGCGCCTTTATCGTGCTTTATGAGCGTCTAAAAGGTCCGATCTTCAAATACGCGTTCTATATGACGAGCTCCAGTTCCGCCGCTGAGGAGGTCACTCAAGAGGTATTTCTTGCCCTGCTCGAGTCTGGAAAGCGATACAAAGTAACCGAGGGCGATGTGGCCGCATTCGTTTTTGGAATCGCCCGCAATATGGTTAAGCGCATGCGACGACAAGAGCGACCATACCAGCAACTGCCGAGTCAGGATTGGGCCGGAAAGAGGGTTGGAGGTGAGACCCCGACCGAAGGCTTGACGGGACAGCTGATTCGCAACGAAAAGCTCGCCAGCATGCGAGCGGCGATTGCGTCACTTCCCGATCATTACCGTCAGGTGGTGGTCATATGCGACCTGTGCGACTTCTCTTATGAGCAAGCTGCTGCACGTTTGGGGTGCGCTATCGGTACGATTCGCTCACGTCTAAACCGGGCCCATAGGTTGCTCGCCCTGAAACTCAGAGACTCGAGAATATCGCCGGCCGAACTGCGGGCTGGCGGCACTGAGGAATGTCTCATATGACCTGCCAAGAGGTTCGCGAATATTTCGACTGTGACATGAGAATCGGACCAAATCCTGAGTCTTCCCCTCCGCCGGAGATAGGTGAACATGTCGCGCGCTGCCCGCGATGTTACCGTGTGGCCGCAGAAAAGAACGAATTACACCGAACTTTACAACTGCTGCGGGATGCGGCTCTGCTGGTTCCCGCATCACTCGACGGAGTTGTCCTGGCCAATTATCGCGAGCAGGTGCGCGACCTGCGGTACATGGCAAATCGAGATGCGAAGCGTGGGATCGCTCTGGCGCCACTTGGCTGGGCCGGGGCTATAGTAGTCATTGTTCTCATGGTGTCCTACGGCGTAAGGCTTGTATCCTCTCGCAACCAGTATTTCGAGCACGCGAGAAGCCGGCCGTCCGCTCCACCAATTGCAGGGAAGTCGGAGGCAGCACCAAGCCGCCATTCTGCTGCGATATCAGGAAAGCCCAGGACTATAAGGATGGGACGAGCGCGCCAAACAGCCCGAACTCTCGCCAAGCGGCGGAATTATGCGCCAGAGACTGCCGCGGAACCCACTCTCCTGGCGCCCGAGTTTCAGGGTCTTATGTACTGCGACCAGCTCAGCTGTGCTGGCGCCATGGATCTCATTCGAGTGCGCGTGACGGCGGGAAGCCTCAGGCGCTCATCAACATCCTTGCCAGCAAGCGCGCTTGTGGCGGCCGATATCTTGGTAGGCCCGGATGGGGTCGCTCGAGGTATCAGAGTTGCTAAGTGAAATTGTATTTTTGAGGAGGATTCGTCATGGGGTTCATGACAACTCTGCACGGTTGCAGCGTGGTTTTGGTTCTCGCGATTATTGCTCAATCCCAAACACCGGAGTTCGGAGCAGCCGTGAGTAATGAAGTTCCCGTTCCGCAGGGCAAGCCTGGCATTACAACGATGCGCTTAGATAACACTGATGCCGAGCCGGCAAAGGGCGCCCCGTTTTGCGCTGTGATTACGACCGAACACACGCAAATGTTCGCAGATGGCAACCGCATTCACACGACAGACAGCTCCACTCTGTGCCGCGACAGAGAAGGGCGGATAAGGCGCGAAGGCAACGTGAATCTTCTTGGAGCCGTGCCACAGGGCTTCGCCCCAAAGTTGATCACGATTATCGATCCTGTCGCCGGCTCTCGTTACATGCTGGACAGTGATAACAAAATTGCGCACCGGTTTTCTATTTCGCCATACCCTGCACCTGCCCCGAGCGGTCTTCCTGACAGAGGACATGTTGTGATGTATCAAAGGATCGGAACGGGAACACCGGAGCTCTCGATGGGTAGCGACGTGATGTTCAAAACCGCAGGTAAGTCGCCGGAGGAACCAGCTCCGATCACTGAGGATCTGGGGGATCAGCAAATCGACGGAATCCACATGAGGGGTAGGCGTCTGACGACCATCATTCCTGCAGGTACGATGGGAAATGAGCAGCCAATAACGGTGTCTTCAGAGCAGTGGTATTCACCAGAATTGAAGGCCACGGTAATGACCAAGCACACGGACCCCTGGGCAGGCGAGCTGAAAACACAGTTTAAAGATGTGAATACAGCAATACCCGATCCTTCCCTATTCGCAGTGCCAACTGATTACAAGGTTGTCGACGAAAAGAATGGGCCATTTGTGATCCAAAAGCGATCCTTAAGCGTCTCCCCATCACGGCCCTAACAACCGGGAGCACAGCCCCACGCAGCATGTTCTCTCGCGTTTGGTTTGGAACGGCTCGAGGTCATTTCATCAACGGTGTAAAAACTCGTCCCGGAATTACCAACAAACCGAGCCCGGCTCGCCTGGTCGTCCCGCACAGAGAGCAGAATTTGAACTTGCAGCGTGCGCAGGCAGAAAAAAACCGCAAGGTTAGAAGGCCGTGCATGATAACGCGTGTGCAACACGCAAGAGCGAGACGACTGCCTGCACTGTCGTTGAACAGTATAAAAAAAGCCCGTTAGGATGCGGGCTTCCAGAAAGACGTGATGGGGCCAATGTCTCCGTTCGAGGAGGACAGCACTCGCCGGCGTCGCGGTTCACCTACCAGGTCGTTGAGCGACAAACCCTGTCCCATCGAAACTAGGAGTGATGCCCCAGGGCGTCGGCCCCACGGCCGTCAGAGGACCGCGCGTAGAAGCCTAACCTCTTGTACGATAATGTCGTACTTTGCGCCTGGAATAAATGTTGGAGGAGCCGTATATATGGCAGGAAGCGTCGTGCTACAGCCGTGACAAAGCGCGGTTTAAAGACATTCCTAGCAGCACGCGAGATCCTGCTCCAGAATCGCGAAGATTATGCAAGCGCGTGCCGCGATTTCCATTGGCCGCAGCTTGATAAATTCAATTGGGCGCTCGATTATTTCGACACCT
>JAFATF010000406.1 GCA_019244045.1 Acidobacteriota bacterium | reverse complement strand
GCTCAGTGAAGAGCACGAGACCTACCGGCGGCAGATGCAAAAGCTGCAGTCGGCTCTGGCGGAAGAGTCGACGCGTCTGGAGGCACAATTATCAGCTCTGCGGGATCGGCTGAATCGTCTCGATGAGGCTGCCCGCCACCTGGAGGTGGACTTTGAGCGGCGCCTGTCAGAAACAGCTACCGAAATCGCTTCCGCGGCACACGGCGAGCTCGAGGACGCGGTGAAGAAGCTGGTAACCGAGGCGGAAACCCGTAATGCCAAGGAGCTCAGTGATCAACTCGATCAGGCTTGTGATCATCTCAAGATTATTCAAAAAGGGGTAGAAGCCTCGGTTTCCGACACTCTCAAAAGGAGAGCTGCGGACCAGTTGACCAGGTTCGAGCAAACAACGGAAGAATTGGTGCAGCAGTCTGGCGACGAGTGGCGCGAGAGGCTGGCTAAGGGTCTCAACGCCGTGGTCGATATGCTCGGCCAACAGTTTTGTGCCGACCGCGCGGCGGAAGAGACGCGCACTTAGGCTCGAGGGCAAACCGATGAAATGGCCACGTATCGGCGGGATCGCTGCTCTGGTTCTGCTTCTTGGCTCAGCCGGTTGCGGCTCGGGAGGCACTCCGAACGGAAGCTCGTCCTCGACTTCTTCTCCTCAGTCCTCTCAATCAGGCTCCCTCACCCCGGTTCTTCTTTTCACCGGCGTTGGGACTTCTGCCCCGGATGTTTCCGCCGTCCAGGCGATGCTGGACAACCTTAAGCTCAGCTATTCAACCGTGAATTCAGCTGAGCTTGAGGCGATCTCAGACGCCCAGCTGAAAACCTCTAAGCTGCTCATTGTGCCTGGTGGGAACTCAATCATGATCGGTCAGAATCTCAGCGCCGCCGCCACCGCAAAGATTCGCAATGCCGTCGAACAGGATGGCCTGCATTACCTGGGGATCTGTGCCGGCGCTTTTTTCGCGGGTTCATCCATCTACAACGGAGTGGATCTAACTTCCGGCGTGTGGTTTAACTTCTACGCCGACGAAAATAAGGGGATCCATCTCGAGGCCCTCAACATTGCTCTGTCGAACGGCAGCTTACTCGACGTTTACTGGCAGGATGGTCCCCAGCTCTCCGGCTGGGGAGAGGTGGTTGCCGAGTTTCCCGACGGTACTCCGGCCATCGTGGAGGGCGGCGCGGGAAATGGATTTGTGGTCTTGACGGGAGTGCACCTGGAGGCGCCCGCAAATTGGCGCACAGGCCTTACATTCACCACCCCCCTCGCCGTCGATCTGGCCTATGCCGGTACAGTGATCCAATCAGCCCTGAACGGAAATCCACTCCCGCACTTCTGAGGGTCGAAATAGCCTGGAATCACCGGCTACTCTGAGCGTGGAAACTCATGCCCAAGATCGCCTCCTGGGCTTATGTCGCGCACCCCGTCTTTTCTGAAGCTGAAGCGCAGCCTGTAGCTCGCGTTAGTCGTGTATTCTTCTTGGAGGCGTGGGCGCCTCAGGACCAAGAGTTGGTTCATTCTTCGAAATGTATAGCAATACGGCGGGAGCGGTCGATCTTGGATATTACACATAACTTCTGTTCGGCACGGCTGTGACCCACGATAGTGAGGTAGATAGATTCTGAGCGGGCCGCGTCGTCACTCCTGGATGGCATCGCACAGATGGCGCTTCGCAATGCCGACGGAACAGGAAGCGAAAAGATGCTTACGGCCGAGCCTCTGTGGCAAACGCCGACGTCCCGCGATGGGAAGTGAGGAAAACCTGCATCCCGGCATCGTCGGCAAGTGAGAAACTGATAAACGCTCGAATCGCCTCTGGTTTGCCCATGGCCTCAGTTTCTGAGACCGATTCAAGAAGGCGAATTACTATTCCCAATGATCTGCTTTTCCCTATCAATTGCGGTAGAAGATTGATTTGTACCTGTCCCAGTAGGCGTACCCCAAATAAGCGGTCAGCACAAAGACAACCCCGCCAAGCCACAAGAATGAGGGCAACAACCGGGCATTGACTATAACAATTCCTACAACATCGGGCGCAAGGAATCATGTTGCTAACGCCGGGAAGATACCAACCAGCAGCATGAACCCTGCAACGATCTCAGTAACCTTCACCATCTGGAAAATGCCTGAAGCCCAAAACACTTGAGTGAAGGCGACCATCTTCGCCGGGACGCCTTTCGTCGAATTGCCCATCAGCAGCCCGCTTATGCCGCTTGCGAGCATGATCAGGCCTAGCAATATGCGGATAGCAATCACCAGATAACGGTTGCGAAAATTCATAAGCCCTCGCAGGATCCACGCTCCCCGCAATCCTTCGTCCGAGAATTGGAAAGCAGTCTGCTCCCAATCTATACGCTTTCTGGCATCGCCGGCCATTACTGAGCTTGGAATCACAGCGATGTCAATGAGAAGTCCGCGTCCGTGGCCCAGGTCCCGCTAGACGCGCTTGTCATCACCGGCTTTCACAGTAGTCGGCGAACCAACACAGATTGGGTGGCGCTCAGGTGTTCTGATCCGTTAATTAGTGAATGGTCGCTACTCGGAACAAGACCGTGAGGGATCCAGTATCGAAGCGGGCCAGTAGTGTGCGACCACCGGATGCCCCTAATAAATTGCTGGACTTGCGGACCAGGAAAACCCCTAAACTTACACACTTTCGCATTTCATGATTTGGGGTCGCAACGGCATAGACGACTATAATATAGCGAGCATTAGTAACTGACATTGGCCGCCGGGATGGCGAAATTGGCAGACGCAGCGGACTTAAAAGCGGATGTTATATGTCCTGCAAGTCATAGTAAATAAATGAGATCCTCGCGCGTCGGCAGACGCAGCGGATTTTTGTATCTTAGGGCATTGGGAATAATAGCGTACCGTACCAACACAGTAATTTTCGTAGGGTCGAAGAGGCGCCGTCTCATTTTCGTTGTCGAAAATGATCACGCTTCTCGGTGCGCAATCCTAGAGCCTTTTTTTGTTTGACGGCACTCAGGGTTATTTGCTGCCGGCCGGCTTGAGGCGGACCGGCTCTTCGAGGATGTCCAGGAGAGCGGTCGCGCAATAGACGCGGTCGCGCTTGGCATCACCCATCCGTTTTACGATCCTTGCGCGTTCCAGTCGTTCGATGGCGCGCTGCGCGGTCGTAAACGCGATTGTCAATTTATCCGCTGCTCCTTTTATAGTGATGAAGGGGTTTGCCCCTAACAGTTCGACAACACGCAACGGGTTGTTGCTTGATTCTCCCGATACCTTTTTCTGCCACTCGGCAAGCAGTCCGTTGATGCGGGTCGTTTGACTTAAAGCATCCTCGGACATGCGAGCGACTCCCAGCAGGTAATACTCCAACCAATCGCCCCATGCGCCACGTTCGCTAATCCCGCGCAAACCGTCGTAATAGTCTCGCCTTGAAGCTTCGAAGAAGGCAGACAAATAGAGCAGCGGTGTGGGGAGGATCTGGCGCTCGATCAGGAACAAGGTGATGAGCAGGCGTCCGACTCGGCCGTTGCCATCGAGGAAAGGGTGAATGGCCTCGAACTGATAATGAGCGAGTGCAATGGTCACGAGAGGCGGCAGAGTTGACTCATGCAGGAACTTTTCCCATGCCGAGAGACACGGCTCTACTTCTCCTGGAGGCGGCGGGATGTAGGAAGCAGTTGCGATCGTGCTGCCAGGCTTGCCAATCCAATTCTGGGTTTTGCGAAAACGTCCAGGCGAAGCTTGATGACCCTGGACGCCTGTCATGAGTTTTTCGTGCAACTCGCGGGTAAGCCTGACGCAAAGGGGAAGTTTCTTGAGGCGCGAGATGCCATGCTCAAGAGCCACCACGTAATTGCCAACTTCCCGAAGATCCTCGGGACTGCGATCCACGATCGCTCCGGCTTCAGCGGCAAGCAACTCACCGAGCGTGGCTTGCGTGCCTTCAATTTTGCTCGATAGAACAGCTTCACGTTGTACAAAGGGCCGGATCAAGATGTGAGGATTGGGAAGGCGACCACCCTCGCCGGCGAGTCTTCCGACTAGCCGGTCTGCATCGGAAAGTGCGCCAATCAGTCGCGGTGTCCAGTTCAGTTCTGGAGGCAGGTGCACTGGCACGAACGCTGAATAGCTGCCCTGCGACACTTTCTGGCCGGGAAGGTTGGTAATCTGGGCCACAGCTGCCTTTTTAGCGCCGAAAATAGCGTCCTGCGCTATTTTCATAGGTCATGATAATCGAAAATAGCGAGATTAGCTATTTGCGCGACAAACAACACCGAAAGAGGGATTTCGGACAATGTTTTTCCCCGTGCGAGTAGGGAGATCAAAGCTCAAAAGCGACACATTTACTTACACACTTTCACATTTCATGCCTTAGGCTAAAGCGGGACAGACGAGTACAATACGCCTATAATCAGTGGTTTATGGTACTACCGGGATGGCGAAATTGGCAGACGCAGCGGAACTTATAGTCCCTTCAATTTCCAGACCAAGGGCATATTCCTGAACGCCGACGATACTGTAACTCTGTCTCATGAAGCCGCAGA
>JAFATF010000373.1 GCA_019244045.1 Acidobacteriota bacterium | reverse complement strand
TCGGAAGGAAAGAGCCGCGGCTGGGCTCACCTTCGCACCGACGTCGGCGGAAGTAAGTTCTTCGTCGCCGACCAGACAGGGAAGGTGCTGGTCGATGCGCATTCGGCCGAATTCGATGTGCCGCTAAGCTGTGAAAGGGAGGTGGATTCGGCTCACCCCCGCTCGGCTGCGCCCGGCGCAAGTGATACGGAACTGCTCGAGTTCGTGACCTACTCGGGCGTGCATAGAGTTGCCGGGGTCATGGAGCACTTTCTTGAGAAGAAAGGGCCGTTGGATGATCCGAGACAAGAAGCGACCCGCCAAAGCCTGCTCGGTATCGCGCAAGCGGTTCCCAACCTCCTACAGGGCGGCGGCGTTCCCATCGAGCTGGTAGAGAAGATGGCGGCGCAATTTCCTGTTAAAGACGCAGCCCAAGAAGAGAAGCGACAGGAGGTGCTTCGCCGCTTTCAGCAGATGGCCAAAGGAGGCATGGTCGACCTTCCCATGCATCAGGGGAGCGCCGCCAGCGGCCGCTATCGGCTCAAGGAGTATCTCGTCGTCCCCGGCCAGCAATATACGATCACGGCAACCTGCCTAGAGAACCCGGGCGCGACCGCCGCGGGTGATCACAACCTGATCACGAAAGGCAGTCACGAGGCGACGTTCCTGATTTCCTCCAAGTCCGACAGGGGGACGCAAGGCGATCTGCGCCGTCGCGCGCTCGCCATGGTGCTCGGCGGAGCTGCGCTTGCGCTTGCCTGCCTAGCATTTTTGCTGCTTCATCTCAACCTGTTTTGATGGTTGGGAACAGCCAAGCAGCGTGGCTTCAGTTGGCCGTACGCCGGCGAGCGGCCGGTGGCCGTCGTGCCGCCTTTCCTCGAGGAGCAAGCGCGCGCTCCGCGAGTCTTTTGTGCCGTGCGGATCAGGGTTCAGGGAGCGACTATGAGCATACTGGCGGGACTGCTGGTTTTCTTAATTGTAAGTGGATTATTCATTTACGCAATCATCATCTACAACGAGCTGGTGCGCCTGCGCAACGATAACGATCGCGCGTGGGCGAATATCGATGTGCTGCTCAAGCAGCGTCACGATGAAATCCCCAACCTGGTTGCAACCGTCAAAGGCTACATGCAGCATGAGAGCCAGGTGCTCGAGAATGTAAGTGAAGCACGCGCCTCGGCCATGAGCGCAGTCACCGTAGGACAGAAAGCCCAGGCTGACTTGTTGATCAGCGGGGCGCTGCGCGGCCTTTTTGCGGTAGCGGAAAATTACCCGCAACTGCGCGCCAATGAAAACTTCCTCAAGCTCGAGAATCGTATCTGCGAGCTGGAGGAGCGGATCGCCGACCGCCGCGAGTTCTTTAATGACGACGTGAATACCTACAATACCCGCATCCGCCAAATTCCCGACCTTTTTCTGGCCGCGCTCATGAACTTGAAAGGGCGGGAGATGTTCAAGGTTTCTGACGAAGATCGTCGGCAGGTCGAGATCAAGCTGGCGGAGCAGAAGTCGGCCGGGGTGTAGATGTTGCGTGCACTCGCAAGGCCAGGGCAGGGGCAGATCGGGCGAGTTCAGAATCGAGTATTGCCCTTTCTCACCTAGCACGCTACGGTCCCGGGAGTCGCCGTAATTCGTTGGCCCAAGGAACAGGCCTGCAACCCGGAGCGAGCACCGGGGGCGAGAGTTGGTTCGGCCTCTCGGGCTGAGGAAAGCGGTTCACATCTTTTTACGTCTTTTTACTCTCATTTCACACCCCAGCGAGCCTGTTCCAGTATGTTGAAGCGGTAACGACGGCCTTATCGAACCGTGAACTTCAAAAAGCTAACTCGACGCTGGAATGAGCGCACTCGGCTGATGCTTACGCTGCAACTGGCAGTGATTCTGCCGGTCGCGGTATTGATCGGCCTCAGCGTGCACCACCTCAAGCACATTCAGCGCGACCGTGCGGTAGCGGCCGCCATCCAGCGCGATTTCAGTCAAGTCCTCGCCATCTCCGAGAAGCAGATTAACCAGAAGGCCTTCGAGTTGATCGACGACGTCCGCAAGAAGTTCCCCAAGCCAGGAACGGCCTGCAGTGGCAATCTTGACAAGCTCCTCGTCGCGCATCCCTATGCGGCGCACGTGTTCATCTTTGACCCGCACAGCGGATGGGTATTCCGTTCTCAGCCTGAACGCTTGAAAGAAGGAGATTTTCAGGAGGAAGGCGAGAATTTCTTCAAGATGGCGCGGGCCTGGATACCGAGCTCCTACGACGAAGTTGTTCAAGAACTGACCAAGAAAGAGAAGCGTACGGGGCTGCCCTACATCTGCGATGCCAATTGGCCAACCAGAGGAGACAAGCATCTCTACCAGTCGGCCGCCATATTTCTGATACCCACGGGAACGGAAGAGAAGCCGGCCGTTGGCGGAGTGGTCTTTGACGCCGAGTATCTGCACGATCACTTTTTGCCCGAGGCTCTCGACGATGTCATGAACCGCAATGTGGCCGAATCCCAAGGTGATATCAATCACGCGGTCATGATGATTCACCCCAAGATGGAATCCACGCCGCTGGTAGCGTCGGCGGGATGGGATGGAGGCGAACCCGAGGTGGAGCGCAACATGGAAGGGGCATTTCCCGGGCTGACCCTGGCCATGAAGATCCCCGGCACCACGCTGCAGGCGATCAGCGATCGCTTCTTCCGCCAGAGCTTTCTCATCCTGGGTGGCCTGTCGCTGCTTTTAGCCTTAGGCCTAGGCCTGACGTATCGCAACGTGAGCAAGGAAATCGCGCTGGCGCGCCTGAAGTCCGACTTCGTCTCCAATGTGTCGCACGAGCTGCGGACGCCCTTGTCGCTGATCCGCCTCTATGCGGAGACGCTTGAGATGGGCCGTCTGAAGACCCCGGAGAAGTTCCAAGAGTATTACCAGATTATCCGCAAGGAGAGCGAGCGGCTGACCGCCCTGATCAACAACATTCTGGATTTTTCGCGTATCGAGGCCGGCCGCAAAGAATATGAGTTCCGCGATACCGACCTTCGCCAACTGGTGGCGAACACGCTTGAATCCTATCGCTACCAGATCGAGCAGCACGGGTTCACCCTGGAAGAAAGGATTGATCCGGTGCCCCCCCTCAGGGTCGACCGAGAAGCGGTGGCCCGCTCCCTGGTCAATCTGGTGAATAACGCGCTCAAATACTCGCAGGATCACAAATATATTCGCGTCAATCTCTATCGGGAAAACGGCGCGGTGAAGCTGGAGGTCATAGACCACGGCATCGGGATACCAAATCGGGAACAGGAGAAAATTTTCGAGAAGTTTTATCGCGTAGGCGATCCGCTGGTTCATAACACCAAGGGCAGCGGCTTGGGGCTGTCCCTGGTGCGGCACATTGCGCACGCGCATGGGGGAGAGGTTTCGGTGGACAGCACACCCGGCCAGGGCAGCAAATTTACCATTGAGTTGCCGCTCGAAAAGCCGGCAAGCGCCGCCAAACCGGCAGCCGCCATGAGCACGTAAGGCGTCGCTTTTTCCTAAGTAGCTGTTCGGGAGCAGCATTTTGGAGAAGACCAATGCCTAAGATCCTGATTGTCGAAGACGAGCCCGGCATGGTGGCAGGCTTGCGCGACAACTTCGAATTCGAGGGTTACCAGGTGCTGAGCGCGATCGATGGCGTCTCCGGACTGGAACGCGCTCTCGCCGATTCCCCCGACCTTGTAATCCTCGACGTGATGATGCCGCGCATGAGCGGTTTGGACGTTTGCAAGCAGCTCAAAGCCCGGCGTCCGGCGATTCCCATCATCATGCTGACGGCGCGCGGGCAGGAGGTAGACAAGGTTGTCGGGCTAGAACTCGGGGCGGACGACTACGTCACCAAACCTTTTTCCATTCGCGAACTGCTGGCCCGCGTCAAGGCCGTCCTGCGCCGTGCCGGATCTCTGCCCAGGGACAAAGATCGCTATGCCTTCGGCGATATCGAAGTAAACCTGCGCAGCTGTCAGGTTTCCCGCAGAGGCGAGGCTTTGGACTTCTCCGCCAAAGAATTCGATCTTCTGAAGTATTTTCTATCGCATCCGGGGGAGGCGCTCACCCGCGACCGGCTGCTCGAAGCGGTGTGGGGCTATGACAAGTTTCCCAGCACGCGCACGGTTGACGCCCATATTGTCCGCTTACGGCAAAAGTTGGAGCCGAAACCCGAGGATCCGCGCTTCTTTTTGACCGTGCACGGCACCGGGTACAAGTTTGTGGGTTGATAGCCCCGGCTGATGGGCACCGTTTATTTGGGAATTGAGGCATGCTTGTGGCGCAGCTGAGCAAAACTCCGAGGGCAGCGATGGCCTTCTCAGGCCCCCCGAATTCGACGGTGGCCGCTTCCTCGAGACGGCCCGACGACACCATATTGGTCCGTCGCGCCCAGAACGGCGATACCGCAGCCTTTGAAGAGCTCGTCCGCCACTATGACCGGACGGTGCTTCGTCTGGCCAGCCATCTGACGGATTCGAGTGAGGATGCGCAGGATATCTATCAGGAAGCTTTCCTGCGAGCCTATCGCAACATCGGGCGGTTCCGCTTCGAGTGCTCGTTTTACACCTGGATGTATCGTATTGTCGCCAATCTTTGCTGCGATCATCTGCGCCGCAAACAGCTTTATAACCGCTATGCCTATGCGGAGCCCTATTCTGCCGACGACGAGGAGACGGTGCTCGATCGTGCTTCGGACCAGCGTGCCACAACCAGCCCCGAACGCGCGGCTCTGAATGGCGAGCTACGGAAGCGTATTCTCTGGGCCTTGAACAAGCTCTCTCCGCGCGAACGCATGGTATTTGAATTGAGACACTACGAGGGCCTCAAATTGCAAAGTGTCGCGACCATCCTGAGCACAACGGAAAATACGGTGAAGAACACCCTTTTTCGAGCGACCCACAAGCTGCGCCTGCAGTTGGCCGAAATGAGGTAATCTTGGGTGCCTTCTTGTCAGGCCCGCAGCCGGATCGAGATCGCGCTTGCCGGGCGCTCGGGAATTTTTAACTGCAATTAAAAAAAACCCCGCCAGGGCTCTCCTGCTTTGCCCTTCTGGCGGCCCGATGATCCTTCAAATCTCTGCCGCTAAGTGACTTACCCCGCAGGTCGAGCTTAGGGCCGGGGCAAAGGCCGACTACTCTCGTCAGACTCTTCACACAGCTCCGGGCAAAGGCCAAAGCTCGGACCTCGACTTGCATCTAAGAAGGTTTCAAATCGAACGTGGGAGGCATAATTGATGAAACGAGACACCAAAAACCAGCTTTTGAAGGTCTTGATGGGTACGGGGCTTTACCTGCTCGACCCGCTGCGGGACCGTTTTGCTGACAAGGTCAGCGACATCAGTGATCGCGCCCAGGATACCTACCAGGATGCGGTGGATCGGGTGAGCAACCTTAGTGATTCGATCCGCGGTCGTTTCGAGCGTCCTAGCCGGCTGAAATGGATGCTCATTGGCGTTGGAGTAGGAGTGGGCGTCGGCATGCTCCTGGCGCCGGTCACCGGCCGGGAGGCACGCGAAACCCTTTCCGATAAGGTACAGGACATCGGCGGACGGGTTCGTGATCGGTTCCAGTCTGAGGACGAACGCGCTACCGGTACCCAGGGAATGTAAGTGAAAGTACTTGGAATTGCTCCGCTCATTTTGGGGATAATGGCTTCTCTGGCTCTGGCCCAATCCCAGAGCCAGCAGCCACAACCGGTAGATCCTACAGCTCAGGCCCCCAGTACGAAAGCTCCGCCGCCGACGACCTCAACGAGGTTGCGATCCTCGGGTCAGGCACCGGCAGAAGATGCCTACGTGGGAGAGGTGATCCTGATAGGAGGAACCTACTACCTGCGCACTGGAGACGAGCAATATAAGATCGAGAATCAGGCGAAGGGGAAACAGTACGCCGGACGAACCGTCCAGGTGAAAGGAACCGTCGATCAGGAGAAGGTCTTACATATTCAATCAATAACAGCTCACGAATAGTGCGCTTCACGAAGTAAGTGCGCTACTTGGGCGCGCTTGACGCTCGCGGCGGCCCAGCTTTCTGCGCTACCGAGAGGAAGTGTAGTTTTGAGCTTCCATCTCAGGCCCCGGTGCTTTTGGATACCTAGCCAATCAGTCCAGGTGAGTCAAGCCTCACTGCCTGTAAGCTCCAGAGGCAGCCCGCCTCATGTTCTTAAATCGCCCGCCCACGGCGAAGCCATCGACCTTTCAACCAACCAGCCAAGAAGCTCAAGGACTCGCGGGTGAATCGATGTGCGAGGCGGCAGCGCAGGAAATACGGGGGCGGCCACTCGAGATGCGACCTACTTCGCTTGACCAAGTCTTAGTTAG
>JAFATF010000363.1 GCA_019244045.1 Acidobacteriota bacterium | reverse complement strand
GCGCCGGGTTTCCACCCGTATTCGGCAGGAGGATTCTGCTGAACGTTAAATTCCTGTATTGAGTCGATGGGCAGAATAGTGGCCGAATCACCGGCGACGCCGGCACCATTGATAATGGCCTGCCCGGAGTAAGGCTCACTGTTGAATAGCCCATCAACCAGGTAAGCATTGTCCTCAGCACGCAGACCATTCGCACTGGTAGTAGAAAACCCGCCCCCCGGATAGCGCATTACACCCGGACGGAGTTGCAGCAGGTTCTCATAATTGCGCCCATTCAGCGGTAGGCCATTGATTTCCTGGTTGCTTAGAGTTCCTCCCAAGGTGGCAGACGTGGTATTGACCAGCGGTACAGCCTCATTGACAAGCACGGTTTCGCTTACCTGGCCAGGCTGCAATCGGAAGTCCAAGCGAACGTCGCTGGCGACCTCGACCAGCACGCTAGCCCGCTCCAAGGTCTTGAAGCCCTGAGCTTCTGCCCGAACGCTGTAGGTTCCCGGTTCAAGATCAGGAGCCACGTACGTACCCGACGGATCTGTCATGTAAACACGGGAAGTCCCGCGTTGCGCGTCCCTTATGGTTATTTGGGCACTCGATACGGCGGCACCGCTATTGTCCTCGACCGCTCCCAGAATCCTTCCAAAGTTGGTTTGGGCAAGAGCCGGCGTAAGAAGGAAAATGGATACCAGCAAGGGGACCACCCGTCCAGGACGAGTGCTGGGCGAATTGAGACGCTGACGCGAAAGGCTCATACCATTCTCCGCACGAACAAGTTGTCTGCTGAAGACGGGGTTCCACCTAACTTGGTGCGACAGCTGTAGCATCGTGTGACAGCTGAGTCAAGCTTTTTTCCATGCGTGAACCCGACAGCTCCCTCTGTTTCGCCGCCTCTGAGTCTTCCGCGATGCGCTTGAGGTGGGCCTGTATGGCATTGCGTGCTGCGCGCGCGGTCGGGCTTTTCGCAGCGCCGCCATGATGCGTTCGTGATGGAACTGTCCTGCTTGTGAATGGTAGAGTACGTCATCTCATCATCCACTTTGATTGCCCGATGGCATTGGAGGACGAGAGCATGGAGCAAGCCGTCACTCGAATTTCTGCAGCCAAACTGCTCACAGAACTCTTTCGCTCGCGTATCCAGAAAGGTCGAGGGCGGCCAATAATTCCGCAATATGGTCAACCCCCTTCGTCTCCATTGTGATATCGATAGCGGTCTCACCAAGGTTTACCCCGTAATAGGCGCGATCATAGGAGGTCTCCACAATATTGGCGCGGTGCTGCGCGAGGATGCCGGTGAGCCGATGCAAAGCTCCGGGATAGTCGGGGAGATGAACTCGCAAGCGCACCAGCCGTCCATCTTTGACCAAGCCCCGCTCAATAATGCGCGAGAGCAGTGTCACGTCGATATTCCCGCCACATACCAGGACCGCAACTTTCTTTTGGATCAAGGGCAGCTTACGATTCAGAAGCGCTGCCAAGGCCGCGGCTCCGGCGCCTTCTGCCAGAGTCTTTTCGCGTTCCAGGAGAAGGAGAATGGCGTTTGCGATCTCCTCCTCGTCCACTGTGACGATGTCATCGACATATTTCTGGACCAAGGGCAGGGTGCGTTCTCCTGCCCGGCGCACGGCAATGCCGTCCGCAATGGTGGGGGCGGGGTTGATGGTGACTGGCTTGCCCTCGGCGATAGCTACTTTCATCGAGGGCAGTCTGGCGGGCTGGACGCCAAACACCTGAATCCTTGCATTGGTCTCTTTAATGGCGCAGGAGACTCCGCCGATGAGCCCCCCTCCTCCAATGGGAACTACGACGGCTTCAATATCCGGCTGTTGCTCCAGCAATTCGAGCGCGAGCGTTCCCTGTCCTGCGATGATGGCATCATCATCGAAGGCATGCACAAAGGCGAGCCCTAAGTCGCGAGCACGCATCAGGGCTTGCTCGCAGGCTTCATCGTAATTGGCGCCGACCAGGATGACCTCTGCGCCATAACTTTTGGTCGCTGAGACTTTGATCAGCGGTGTAGTCAAGGGCATGCAAATCTGCGCGCGAATGCCATGTCGACCGGCGTGGCAGGCGACTCCCTGGGCATGGTTTCCGGCCGAGGCTGCAACGACGCCGCGCAAGCGTTCTTCATGGTCGAGGGTCAGAAGCTTATTGAGCGCACCTCTTTCTTTGAAAGCTCCAGTTCGTTGCAGGTTATCAAGCTTCAGGTACACGAAGTTTCCAGTCGCTTGGGAGAAAGTTTCAGATCGGGGACAGGGCGACACATAGATCGATTCCCGAACTCGATCCAGGGCGGCTTCTATATCGGAGAGCGCAATCATGGTGAATGGACCATCTTACCCTGAGGCTACTTTGGGCTTTCGGCGGCCCATAGCTTAGGCCGGAATTCGAATTCGACAGGCCCGACTTCTTGTTCTGAATCCGAAAGGCACTACCTTGCGCTTGTGATCTGCCGGAGTACTGGCCTCGGTTGAATCGCAAAGCTCGCTATGCTGCGAAGAACGTCAGCCGATCGTCGCGAAAAACCGCAGAGCCCATACACTGTGAAACCGGAGTTAGGAGCTCGATTATGCCGACCAGAAGAACTCAACCAATGCTGCGAATATGTTGGCCGTGATCTGTTCCAGTTCGGATTTGGGTGCAGAGGCCATGGTTGAATTCCTGCGCGGCTCGCTGGCTCACATGAGCTTTCTTTTGAACTTGAGCTTGAGACAGTCCGCAGGGCTGGCAAAGTTCGGCAGCAGCGCCAATTTCAGAAGCTGGCACATACGAGCAGCGCGTATGGGGCGTGAGTTTACGGATCTGCGGAAGCAGCAAAGATGAGTGAGAAGTCAGGTTGGCGAAAGGCAAGTCGTGGAAATTGAAAGGGCCGTGACATTGGTTACGATCTAGTCGCCGGCTTCTGCGAGGAAGCCAACAACATGGATACGTGCACCGTCACAGCCCCCGATGTGATCACTGCTTTCGCAGTTCCAAACCCCAACTGCTCCTCGCAGAGTCAGTCGGTTTTTTCGGGTCTGGTTCTCCCCCGAGTTGCCTCGCAGGAGCGAATCACCCAGCCTACTTCGGACTGACTCAGTTTCTCTAAGCCAACCCTTTCAGCCGTCGACGGTGCTCACCTTAAACGCTTAGGCTCGCGCTGTCAATGCCGCAGAGTAGTGCAATGGCATTTTTTTTTGGCGGCAATAATATCCTTTCACGAAAGGCTTGTGGGGATGCGCTTTGGGGAGAGCGCGATAAAAATTTTCCTTGCTGTTTCCACTGATAATCCACAGCCCTCCTGGGGTCGCCGTTGTGGCTGAACCAGATAAATCTCTTGACGCGATCTTCATTCCTGCCTCATGGTGGAAGGGAGCAGGCGGCATGCTGGATTTAGTGGCGTACGTGGATGGTGGCTCACTGGGGAATCCGGGGTCCTCGGGCATTGGCGTAATCATCGACCGGGGCGATGGTACCATTATTCAGATCGCCCGCTGGATCGGACGGCAGGACAATAATGTCGCCGAATATATTGCCTTGCTCGAGGCCATGCAATGTGCGCTGGCGCTGAAGGCGCGAACCCTGCATGTCTATTCCGACTCGGAAGTGGTGGTGCGGCAAATGAAGGGTGAGTATAACTGCCGCAGTTCCCGCTTGTACTCTTTAAACTGGATATGCCGTAAGCTCGCGCGCTCCTTCCGTTTCTCGATTTCGCATATCCCGCGGGCACATAATGCTGAGGCGAACCGGCTGGCCAGTTCCGCCGCCCATAGCGGCAGATTCTAGCTCCTCGCCGCCCCGGAAATAATTCTCTTTCGCGGCTCCTGCCTCGGTAGTCAATTCAGGCCAACCCTTTTGTGCCGCTACTGAACCGAGAACTTGAAAACGGTTCGCGAATGGAAGGTTTTTCCTGGCCGCAGGATAGTGGAGGGGAAATTAGCATGATTGGGCGAATCGGGGAAGTGTTGTGTCTCGAGGCAAAATGCTTCGCGTTGCTTATATCTGTGCCCGTGTTTTCCAACCAGGGTGCCATCCAAAAAGTTCGCGGAATAGAATTGAATGCCGGGTTGGGTCGTGGACACCTCGAGCACGCGTCCCCTGTTCGGCTCATGAACACGCGCAGCCAATTGCAGCCGGCCCTCGGCCGCCTTCAGCACAAAATTGTGATCATAACCATGGGCGAAGAGGAGCTGATCGTAGGGATCGTTGATGCGAGCTCCGATTCGCGTGCTTTGGGTAAAGTCGAGCGGTGTACCCTTGACCAAGCGTATTTCTCCTGTTGGGATTAAGTCTTTGTCAATCGGGGTAAAGCGATCGGCATTGAGCCGCAGCTCCTCAGCCAGCACGTCGCCATTCCCTTCGCCGCCGAGATTGAAATACGTATGCTGGGTGAGATTGATGGGAGTAGCTTTGTCGGCGGTAGCCAAGTAATCGACAAGAAGTTCGTTGGCGTCGCTCAAAGTGTAGGTCACCTTCACGTCAAGATTGCCCGGATAACCCTCCTCTCCATCTTTACTCAAGTAAGAAAGAATCACGCCCCTTCCCTGCCGGTTGCGAAATGGGTCCGCCCGCCAAAGCACATTATTAAAACCCCTTGACCCTCCATGCAACGAGTTCGGGCCATTGTTCTTGGCCAGCGTATAGTCTCGACCGTCGAGGCTGAACTTGCCATTCGCAATGCGATTGGCGTAACGGCCGATGATGGCGCCAAAATAAGGTTTGTTATTAAGGTAACCAGCGAGATTATCAAAGCCGAGCACAATGTCGTCCAGCTTTCCGTTGCGATCGGGTACGCGCAGGGCGGTGATGATGCCGCCGTAATTGATGACTCGCACCTCGATGCGATGGGCATTGGTGAAAGTGTAGACATCGACCGGCTTGCCGTCGGGAGTGCTTCCGAAACTTTCCTTGTGGGGGTCGGGTTCTTGACTCCCGGACGCGGGTAGCAGCATGGCGAGGAAGATCGCAAAGCTTGCGATCATAAAGATTCCTGCCAGCTTAAGCAATGTCATCGGCGAATGTGCCCGAGGTGAGTATACCGCTTAGAACTACCATCGTCTCCCGTCGATTGAACCAGCCGGCCCGGAAGACATCTATGGTCCGCTTTCTGGTGCTGGCACTGCCGCGCTCTCGGCCGTGAACCTGGCGGGCAAGGGCCGATATCCATTTCGCGTACGGATGTGATATTTCTTCAGGCGCTCGCCCACGAGCCTCACTTGGATCGTGCGCCAGCCGCGATTGGGATTCGCCTGAGGATAGTAGCTGAGCGAATATAAATGCCCGAGGTCATCACGAATGGAGGCGAAGGCGCGTTTTTCGTCTTTCCAATTCTTGGCGAAGTAGGCTTTGCCGCCGGTCGCCGCCGTCATACGTTCGAAAACTGTACTTGAGATGGGCTCGATCTTGGCTTCCCGGGTCGAGATCATGTAAACGGGAATGCCGGTAGATTGAGCCAGTTCAGCCACGTCTTCGGGCGGCACCATGCTGGCATTATCCGGCCCGTTTGAGAAAACCACGATGACCTTTCTCCCGCTGATCTGCGACGCATCCTTCACCGTCAGCAACAGGGTGTTGTACAGCGCAGCATCATCCCCAGCCACAGTCGTACGCACCGCACCGATGACTTGCGATCGATCGGAGGTCAATCGCGCGGAGCGAGACAAATCACGGCTATAGGAATAGAACGCAACCTTGTCGGCAGCATCAAGCGAGCGAACGAACTCGGCAATAGCGTCTTGAGCAAAAACGAAACCGCGATACATGTAGTTGCTGGTATCAAAGAGAATGAAAACGTTTGCCCCGGCTACGAGCGAGCCCAGGGTGGCAGGAGGATCGTTCGCCAGCAAGGATTTCGTCGCAGCGGGCGGCACCGACCCGAGGGGCGCGGGATCATTGCTATCCGCCAAGTTCAGCAATCTGCGGGTCGGTTCGTTACCTTCGGCGAAGGTTGCGAGCTTTTGTTGAATCCCATCTTCGGTGATGACGAACTCTTGCGGACGCAAGCCGGTTACGTAATTTCCATTATTGTCCGTAACCGCCACATTCAGTTGCACCATGTCCACAACCACGTGAATGTGCGACTCGTCCTTCTGGGCCGAGGCACAAATCATCGAAAGGAAGAAAACAGACCACCCCACAAAAGAAAGTTGAACCCATCTGTTTCGCATAAACTGGCCTCTGTATCCCTGAAGCGACTCCCGAAGCCCCCTTCGGGTCTATGGTGTCGACGGCTAATGCTGGGATGACGCGGCGGTCATCTCGACTGAGCTAAACTTGCCCTGACGAAACTCCCTGCCCGTCTCCTGCAGGGCGCGGAGTATGGCCGGCCAATCTTCGAACTCAGTAGCGAAAATCTTTTCCACCATGCGGCGCGTCAACTCTGGAACCAACCGATTGAGGCTCGCCGGTGAGTAGCCCATTTCATCTGCCAGGCGCGCCCAGTAAAGATTGCTTGAATCCCATGATTCGGCCAGGAGGCGGCTCGAGTAACCCTGAAATGCCGGAAAGGGTTTCAGGTTCAGCAACTCGCGACGATAACTTTGTGCCAGAATGGGATGCGGCACTCCAAAATCCCGCGACAAGCGCTTCCAATCAACTTCATCAGGATATTGCGAGGAGATTTTGTCTAATTCCTGGCCAGCGGGCCCTACGGCGGCGACCGCCTGGGGGTGCTGGCGCCGGAATTCAGCGGCCAGATAAAACGTGTCCGCTGGGGTGATCTTGGGGAGGATTTCCTCGACCCGCTTGGTGGCCAGACTCTCTTGCAGTCGCTCAAAGGCCAGAGGAATCATGCGTTGGGAAAGGATCGAGAGAACCTTATTTGCCAGATCAGCATCGTTTTGCGCGGCACTAAGCAGTTCCTCACCGGCCCTCTGATGGAGAGCAATGGCATGAAGTTCGTTCCGGCTTACATTCCACCAGCGTGGCACAGTCGCATCCACCAGAAATTCGGGTACCAACTCTCTCCAGATAAGCGCCTGCACGCTCTCGGGAGAAATGAAATCTTGTTCGACCTCCGCGAGGACGTAAGGTAATTCCGCCAGCGAACCCACCAGATGCGCACCGCCTCCGGCGGGGGAGCCCTCGCCCACCAGGTCGGCCGCCAGCCAAACTCGCTTCTCCACCCCGGCCAAGGTATCACCGGCAAAATCATGCGAGCGCACCAAGAGCGGATTGCTGTGCAGGGCCTGGGCGCCGGGCGGTTCGTAGTAGGCATAGTTGAGGCCGACCAGAGTATCGCGAAGGAAAGGCACTAACTGGCCCCGCGCCTCTTGCAATTGAGCGGCAGAGTGCGGCGATTTGATGATTCTCGTCAGATCTGTCCGCATCTGCAGCTCGGTGTGATTATTGTTATAGGTTGCTCCCGACCACTCAGTGCGTTCACCGGGAGTGAAGATTGGGCGAGGCATTTCGAATTCGCGCAGTTCCCCGGCGGCAGGAAGCAAGGAATTGGCCGAGACTTTCCCGCGCGCCAGTTCTTCTAAGCCGTCTCCCAGTCCGAAAACCGTATCCAGCGATACCAGACGTTGCCCATCCAAGACTGCGCGCATGCGATCGGCCACTTCCTGGCGAATGCGTTCGGCCTCGGCATCAGTTTGCCGTGGCCCAGCCAGCAGGTCAAAAACTTGGTCCTGCGACAGGTGAGCGCGTCCGCTTGCCACCTTTAGCATTTCGCGTAACGAGTTTTGGCCCACGTCGAAAAGCTGCGCCGCAGACCCAATTCGGGCAAAAGGTCGTACCGTACTCTGCCAGGAGTCGTTGAGCTTAGCCGCGGGAATCTGTCCCTGGCGAGCGAAAATCTGCCAAATTCCCACCTGCGCTTGAAAAATACCCATCGCATTGCCCCGCAGGACGTGATCGGGAATCTTGTCGAGGGCCTCGGCCGAGGTCAGAAAGTGGGAGATGGACAGGTCATTCAGTTCGGGAAACTCGCAGAAGATAAGATACTGGTCGCTGAAGCGCGCGATCTTGCGCGCGAGCATTTGCACCGTGTCAGGACTTAAGCGCTGTTGCCTCGATCGTCCCCCGTCGACTTCACTCAAGAGCAGGTATGTTTGCAGAGGCGTGTCCCGCGAATCAATGCGGGTTAGGGCAAACATGGCCTCCAGCAGCTGTTCGGGAGTACTCCAATGACTGGCTCGCTTGCCCAAGTCACGCACAACTTTTGCATCGGACGGCTGGCGAAAGATCTGTTTCCAGGCGCTGAGATTTCCCGGTACGTACGGTTGGCCATCCGCCTGCCACTGCGTCCGCGTCATCAGCAACAAAAGGCCGGGTGCCGGGCGAAAAACAGCCCGGGCGGCTTCAGCCGAGGTGTCGGGAGCGCGAAAAGCCGCGTATAGCCGCCGCAAGCGTTGAGGCTCGGTGAAATGTTTCTGTTCCGACATCTTCAACCGGGAAAGGGCGTCGAAGTATGCCGCCAACCAACCCCGGTCTTTGGCGAGTAGGCGTTCGAGGAATTCACCCGGATCGGCGGGACTTGCCCCTACTAGATCTTTCCAGGAGGACTCAGCCTCGCTTCCACCGGGCACCAGCACTTGTCCCGATTCAATACGAAATTGAGTTCCATAAAAATCGAGGACTGCGGCCAAGGGGGCGAGCTTGCGTATGCCCACAGATTTTTTCAGCACCTGGGTGACGTCAGGATCGAGTCGCGAGAGCGCCCAATAGAGGCGCGCCACGTCAGGCTCGGTGACGATTACATCGATAACGTCTTTGTTATTAGAACGGTCTAGAGTAGCCGACGCTAGCCATTCTCGGTCCGAGAACAGTATCGGTACCTGCGATCCTCGGTATTCATACTCAAAAGGCTTTCCGCCCCGCAACGCTTGCTCGAGTTGCGGGAGGGGAAAGCCCGAGTCGATAGTTAGAAAGGCACGTTCCGGCTGAGCAGTCTCCAAGTACGTCGATTCTTTGCCGCAATCTGGACGCAGGCGATACCCAAGCACTCGAAGTACAGGCTTAGCCTGCTCGCAGTTCGCGACTCGCAAAATGCCATGACGATCGGTGAGATTTGACAGCTCTCGCGCTTGCTGGACGTAGCGGTGCAGAAGTATTAGAAACTCGGTTGGACGCCGACTGCTTTGATAGCCCTCATATCCTTCGATAAATACATTTCGACCCAGTAAGGGGAGTACCTCGTCGGGGGCGACTTTTTGGCTGATTGCCGCCATGCGCATAAATGAGCGCAGAGGACCCGGAATATTGACCACCGCGTTGCTCGATCCGGGAAGAGCCTGATCGGACGAGTCGGCGCCACGAGCCGCGTCAGCCGTAGCAGGGCTTGAACTTAAGAGAACCGCCACCGCAACGAGCAACACAGGAAGAGGAGATTTCATGGGCTGGGAGTCCCCTTTTTGTCTCAATTTTGAGCCGGACAGGAGGCGCGAGCAAATCCTGGATTTCGCTCGGGAACCTTGGTGGCCTGAGCGGCAGACATGTTTACACCAAATCGGCGGCAGACATGTTTACACCAAATCGAACCACGTGTCGGGTTGCCTCCAGTGCCCCAGGCGCCCGAAGTTCGTGTCCGACAAGATACGCCATTCGAGGCAAGAATCCAATAGGGTGTTTCCGGAATCTCGAAGCGCGCCCTTTAAAATCGCGGCGAGAACGGCCGCTCGCGCATGTTTCGACTGGCCAGTTCGACGGATGGAACTCCTGTCTGCTGTCTTCGCTAAAGGCTGGTTGAACCTTGGGCCGCCCAGCCTCCCCCGGACACCTGCCGGTTGGCAAGAACTTTGCTGCAGGCGGTAACGGAAGTTTTGGTGAGGCTCGGGTTGAAATCGCGTGACCAGGGCCTCGAAGTTTATTGCCCAGATCAGTGTCAGCTCGGTCGACATGTGCCAATTAACATCAAAGCGCGCCCGGTAGTTTGCTTGCCGGAGACCCGGTCGGATATGTCAATGATCCTAGTCGCTTTACGAATTGGCTGCCTTGTCCTGAGCCATATCCCATCAGAGCCGCGATCGCTGCTGGAACAACTTGGCCGATGGCGACAACTCATCTGGCCGGAAGACTGGTGGAGCCGATGGGTCCGACTCCACTAGCGGCCAAGGCTCTCGAGCGCCCACTTCGACGAGATACCCGACAAAGACCACAACGGGGTGTGCACGATTGGGTGGCACGCGCACTCGCCCGTTGAAGATTAGCGCAAAACGATTTCCCGCTTCATGACTGAATTCGCTTTCAGTCTTATCCCAAGATGCGTGGGTAACCTTTGCCAAGCGCGAGGATCTCGACATCGATTCTTTAAGCAAGCGCATCACAAAGGCGGCCATGAATGGATTTTGATCTACATGCTTCGCCAGTCCCGAGAGCCCAAAGATGTTGCTCCCGTCCCTTGTCTCAATCAGTGCAGCAGGCGCCGAAATCATCAAGCAGCGAAGCATCTTCGCCGGCAGCCGCACGGCCTTATTGGAGCGGAATGACTGTCGGCCGGTGCCTCGTGGTCGAGCATCGATTGGTTTGGACGTTGGAAGGCTTTGCACGACTATGCATCCCCGGTTTCTCAGGACCTTTCCGCGTCCTACTCCAGTTTCGAGGCTTGAGACAGGAAGCATATGTCGCTCAATGTGTTCCTTCGGTGGTTTGCACGATCTGCAGTTGACGGTTGCTCCTACCATTCAGAGCCGCCACCAGCCCGACTCGTTCGCATGTCGCCACTACTGGCGCCGCGCAACGTTGCCGTTTGTTTCGGCGATCTTCCCGAGCTCTCCGACAACATTCCGGCCTGCTTTAACGAGACTAAGTGACCTGGGCATCAGGTCTGCTGCCGGTCTCGATGGGTCGAGGGTACACTGAAGGTCATGTCCTTAAGTGAGGCCTTTCGACCTAAGAACCCGCGCCTTCAACCAACAACGTAAAGTTTTGACGAAACACGGGTTGCCGCAAGAAACCGCAGCGTCAGAGCCGAAATGCACGAGTGAGCAACCCAGAACAAAGAATGTCAATCCTACAACGAAGAACTTCGTTCAGCCACATGGGTTTAAACTGAGGTAGGCAAACACAGTGAATAGCTCCGAGTTCAGCCAATGCTTGCACCGGTCGCTTCTGTTGCTTTGTATTTCCCTCCTCAGCCTAGGTGCACATTCGGCATGGGCAACGCTTGGACGCGATGCTAACTCGCTTGACGAGGATCAGGTGCGCATGAAGGCGGCGCTTCGGATGGCCCGCAGTGGAGCGGACTATTCCGTACACGAACTGAAGACTCCCACGGGGACTGTGGTTCGCGAATATGTGTCGCCGGCGGGCAAAATTTTTGGTGTGGCATGGCAGGGCCCGTGGCTTCCAGACTTTCACCAGATCTTAGGCGATTACTTTGATCCGGTTATGCAAGCGCCACGCGACCGGCGCCAAGGCCGTGGACCGCTGGTGATCAAACAACCAGGCGTGGTATTTGAGTCAGCCGGCCACATGCGTTCGTTTTTTGGCAGAGCCTATGTGCCGGATCTACTGCCAGAGGGCGTGAGCGCAGATGTAGTTCAGTAAAGCCTCAGTACAAGTGGAGGAAAGGCGTGCGCAACGTACGGACCATATTTGTGTTCGGAGTACTCGGTTTGATCCTCGCTTGCGGCGGAGGCAGCAACAGCAACGGAGGCGGAGGAGGAGGCGGCGGGGGCATTCCGGGTTGCACCATGGGTACATCGGTGTCTGCTGGCGGCAATGTAATCGCTCGAGCTGCAGCAAATGTTGCGCCACTCGTGGTGGACGGAGGCTTGCCGAATACCCCTTACCTCAATGGAGTTTTCACGACCGTCATGGTCTGTCAACCAGGCGCACAGAAGGGGGGTACCAATTGTCAGAACATTGACCATGTATTAGTCGATACGGGTTCCTATGGCCTGAGACTTCTTCAAGGTCCGGCGGGCAGCACCGCGGGAGGCGAACTCACACTCTCGCTGCCACAGCAGGTTGACAGCTCAGGCAACTTGGTGGCTGAGTGCGCACAGTTCTCCGACGGAATAACGTGGGGCTCAGTTAGGATGGCCGATATTTATATCGCTGGCGAAGCAGCAAACAACGTCGTTAATAATACTGATGTGGGAGTGCCGATCCAAATCATCGGCGACTCGGATCAGAGGTTCGCGACCGTACCGGCTGCCTGTACGAAGTTTGGCACGCCCGAAAATACTTTATCGAAGCTGCTGGCCAACGGCATCATTGGTGTAGGTCCATTTTCCCAGGATTGCGGTCTGGGATGCGCACCTGGTACGAGCAGTAATCCCGGTATTTATTATGCCTGTGCCTCCTCGGGAGGCTGCAGTACAGGAAGCCAGCCCAGCGTCGAAACTATAAACTCCCAGGTCCAAAATCCCGTTACCGTGTTCACGCCCTTGCCCGGCAGCACTGCGGCCGACAACAACGGCGTCATCCTGGAACTGCCCAGCCTGCCTGGCAGTGGCGCATCCGTCGTAAGCGGCTCTCTTGTATTTGGTATCGCCACCCAAGGCAACAATGGCCTCGGAAACGCGACTATGTATGCCGGGGATCCGTCGACGGCAAATATCACCACTACCTTTGCCGGAACGCCGTACAGCGCGAGTTTTGTCGATAGCGGTTCGAACGGCTATTTCTTCCCCAGCACCATCCACACGTGCACCAACAACAGCGGATTTTACTGTCCCGTTTCCGGCAGCACACCCACGAGCTTGACTTGCTCGGCAACCACTCAGGGCAGCAACCAGCAGCAGACTACGATTAACTTCAATATTGCCAATCTCGACAGCTTGCCTGCCGGCAGCAACGCCTTCAACAACGTCGGGGGGCCAAATACTCCGGCTCCCGGATCGAATGGGAGCACGGGCTTCGATTGGGGCCTGCCGTTCTTCTACGGTAGAAATGTGTACACAGGAGTCGAGCAGGTTGACCCATCAGGGAATGTGACGCAACCGCCCTTCTATGCTTACTAACGGCGGGCTGCAGCACCCTCCGCCCTCGGATGTACGCGTGCTATGCTCATGCAATTTCCGCCTGCCAGTCCTATCTTTTCGGTTTCTAAATTATCCGAATGGGTAGTTCCATGGGGTGAATTTGGCGCTCCGTGACGCGCCGAAAACAAAGCAAACGTCTCCTCTATTTGTCGTTCAATTTCTTCCAGGTACGTCAGCTATTTTGAAATGATTTTCTGCTTTGGCATCCCACTTGCCACCACCTGTTCAGGCGTTGAATTCGCCAGCTGTCGAGAACGGAAAAAGAGGGGGACCGTCCTCGATGTAACGTTGGCGCGCAAATGAGGAGGAGATATGAAAAAGGAGACTTTGTTCCCCTTGCTCGCAGTTCTTCTGCTGGCAACGGGGTTAGCTAGCGCACAAAAGAAGCAGGGGCCGATAAAGGCGAACATCCCATTCGACTTCGTAGCCGGCAATACCAGCATGCCAGCAGGAGAGTACCGTATCTCGCAGCTTTCGAATGTAGGCGTGCTGTCGATTAAAGGCGAATCGGGCGAGATTGCTCTTGTGGGTTCAAATTCAGTTCAGGCAAATGCCATGTCGCCTGGCACCAGACTCATCTTCCACCGCTACGGTGACCAATATTTCCTGTATCAAGTCTGGACCGAGGGA
>JAFATF010000217.1 GCA_019244045.1 Acidobacteriota bacterium | reverse complement strand
CGATAAGACGGAAATCAGCGCTCTGATCAAACAGGAATTTCATACCAGCGGAGCATCAGAGCGTGCTCCTTTGGGCGGCTTCGGGGAGACCTCTTCACCCGTCACCATTGCCCTGGCGTAGGAGAGGCACGCCTGCACATCCGCGCGGGTAAGGTCAGGATGCGCAGCCAGAAGCTCATTGACGTCCGGATTGTGGGCGAGCTCCTCGAGCACCAGGCCAACGGCGATCCGGGTTCCGCGCACCACCGGCTTTCCGCCCAAAATCTTGGGATCCGCGGCGATCCGATCTTCGTACTGATGTTGACGGGGTTCTTTCATATCAAGCAATTATACCACACCGAGGCGAATCTGGCGCGAGAGTATCTGACGCAGGCATGGAGGCTAAATCGACCTTCCGACGCGCCGCCGCTGCTTTGCTGTCGTAATCTATCGATGCTCAAGTCGGTACGAGGAGGGCGGAAAACTCGGCAGTGGACTAACCACCGCCGAGGTCTTACTCAGATTGTGCCGGAGGACGGCACACCGTAATACTCGTCGATCCGACGCCGGTAGCTCTGGTCCGACCAGTTCGGCATATTGCTTGTCGTATAACTTGGGGCGCCTTCGAGCCGACTGCGGTCAAGGTCGATCACGTACCCGCCCTGGCGCGTATCGTAGGTCAGTACGCTCCAAGGCAGCGGATGGTAGCTCTCGCCCATGCCCAGAAAGCCGCCAAATGACATCACTGCATAGGCAACCTGACCGGTATATTTGTCAATCATAACATTATGCACCGTGCCGAGGCGCTCGCCCATTCGATTGTAGACCGCAGTCCCTTCGACTTTATCAGATGCGATCAGACGATCAGTCTCGTCTGTGGCTACTGTGCCGCTGCCAACTGCGGTAGTTTCGGTCTGCATTTTTACTCTCCGATATCGCCGCTTTTGGATGAAAACAGCATCCCACGAGCGCCCGTTCCCCTTACGTCGGTCCCCTACGCACCGCCGTTGCCGGACAGGTCGGCAGCGTCTTCCAGGCCACCGGCATCGCGCTCCCGCCCAATCTCCACAAACACGCCGCCAAAAACCATCCCGCCCAGCTGTAGTGCTAACACCAAAATTGGTGCCATAACCTATTCTGAACCACTGTTGAAGTCAGGTAAGAGCGGCAAAACCCTTAGTGTCCGTTCCGAAACGAGACGTGCAATTCCAATGAGTTGTCGTATATCCGTAAAAGCAAGGGGCCAAGACAAGCGCTGCAACGCTGGATCCTTGGGTTCCCGATTGTGCAGAGATAACGGATAAGGTACTGAAATCCATCGAATCGTCTGGAACGGACACTAAAACGAGTCGAATGAGTTGAGGCGACATGACTAAAACAGAGCCTTGGACCACGGCGGCTTCGGGGTGCTCTCATGATGGTTCGCGGCCCTTGGATGAGGCGTCCGCTGATGTGACGAGGCGCTTTTGCAGGATGATCCGTGCCTCATGGCGAGCGTGGCTGACCGGGCTTGTGCTGGCGCTGGCGATCACTTTGGTAGCCGGAAATTCGGCGAGGGCCGATAATCAGTCGAGCGGCCCGAACACGAACGCCCTCAATCAGTTCCTCGCCGAACTGAGCGGTAATCCGAGCACCATTAACTCCTCGAGCGTCCCGAAATGTAGCTCGCCCGCGGGTGCGCCCAGTCCTTTCAGGATCTTGGATAATCAGACCTACGCCCTCTGTGCAGTAGCCAGTTGCTTTGTCTTCGACGGGGTCGCTTACTGCAAGTGCGAGGTCAAAACCGGCGACAGCATCAGCGCGGCATTCGAATACGACGATGGGCAGAATGTCTGCACGGTCAATGAGGCGGGCGCGGCAAACGGCTATATGGTGAGCACGTTCAGCCCGCCCACGTCGGTTTCTCCAGGAGGTGAACAGGCGAGCTACACCTGCCCCGGGGGGTCGGACGGGGCCTATGCCCAGTGCGATGGGGGGATCTGCTTCAAAAGCACCCAAGGTAAGTCGTTTCCGGGTTTCAATGAGCCCTTGGCGGAAGACGAGATCATCTGCTCCTGTCCGATCACCGAGCAGAGCCCGAAACAACCGGTAGGCTATCAAATCGTCGGCCCCTACCCCTGCCAGGAAGCGTTCTTCGAGAACTGCAAGAGAAAGGCGGCCAACAAGAAGACTGGCTCGACACTCTATGTCGGTGCTCCAACCGGTACCGGCGACCTTCTGGCCTTTCTCCTCACTGGCATGGTCCCACCCTCGAACAAGTGCACCTTACCGCGTAATTGAGAGCGACACCGCACTATGGCGGCTCGTTCGGTCATGATGATGGTGCCGGCGGCGAACACGC
>JAFATF010000187.1 GCA_019244045.1 Acidobacteriota bacterium | reverse complement strand
AAACTGTTCAATATTCCAACCCGAATTGGCGACGCCGATCACGGGCACTTCGAGCGTGCCGCGTTTGACCATCGCCTGCAACGAGGGGAAAATCTTCTTGTAAGCAAGATCGCCCGTTGCTCCAAAAAAGACCAGAGCATCAGAATGGGTACTGTTCATGTGGACTCCTTAAATCGATTGCGTCGAAGCTTGCCTGCGCCGGGTTTCCCAACCGAGCTAGACCCTGCTTGGAAGGCGTTTTGTTCGAACAAATGAGTTAGAGGCGCCATCCTGTACGGAATCGACCAGATTCACGAAATCCGGGAACGATTCAAATTCCGGTCTCAAGTCCTGCCACTCCCGTACAAATATGGGGTTTCGCATTCTACGCTCGGCCGAATGCAGTATTAATCGCCACATTCGCTTCGGTATCTGGTGATCCAGAAACAAGAAGTACGTCACAGAAAAAAGAGTGCAGAATCGCAGGGCGGACATGGTTGAGTCATCGCTACCCTGCTGGCTGGTGGTTACTGGTGTCCTGGTCAGCCATAGCTCTGCTGAAGAGTTGTGCATCAGTTCGTCATACCGGGCCGAGAGGGCCAGAAAGATTTGGGTCTTTACCTGGTCGCGATGATTGAAAATCGCCACTGCCACGCTGACACCGCCAATGAGCAGTGAAAGCAGTGTCGCGTATTGAAGGATTGATGTAGTAGTCATGGAATCACCCAACTACGTCCGAGGTCTCCGGTAACGCCGCAATCGCTTCCGAACCCGCGGAACTTGTTTTCTCTTCCCGTTTCCAATTGATCAGCTTCAGGTCAAGCACGACAAACGAATACAGAACGGGAACCAGCCCAAGGGTGACGAACGTAGCGATAGTAAGCCCGCCGATTTGCGCGTAACAAAGTGGCTCCCACAGGGGACCGCCGTGCGCGGCTAGCGGAAACAGCGCAATCACAGTCGCCGCGACCGTTATCATTACGGGCCGCAGACGGAGAATGCCTGCATCCGCGAGTGCTACTTCCAAGTCCTCGCCTTCTTCTCTTCGTTCCTCGATGAACTCAAACAGAACGATGATGTGGCTGACGATCACACCAATGAGACTGATAACTCCAAGGAAGGCCATGAATCCGAATGGCTGCCCCATGATGGCGAGCGCGATGATCGCGCCGACAGCGCCGTAAGGAATTGCCGCAAATACGATCAGCGGCTTCACCGCATGCCTGAACTGCGCGAGAAGGGCTAGATATAGCGAGAACACGCAGATCACGAGCACCGTCGTGAGATCCTGGAAGCCATTGAGCTGCTCTTTGTGCTCGCCCGCAAAACGGAAAATGAATCCGGCAGGCAGCTGCTGTTGGAAGTCTTTTAGCTTCGGCATCGCTGCAGCGATCACTTCCGAGGGCAAGTGCCCTTCAGCCGGCCAACACTGTACGGTTACCGTTCTGTACTGATCGAAGCGTTTGATCTTCGGCCTGTCTGGCTGCCACGCAACAGTTGCGACCTGCTGAAGCGGAACGGGAGGCGCACCTTGACTCGAGAAAGCGTACAGATTATGTAAATCCGAAGCGGATGCTCGCTCCTCCACACGCAGCCGACCAACGATTGGGATCTCCTTGTCCCCCTCTCTCAATACTCCGGAAGTTACTCCATATAGCGCGGCTTTGATCGAAGTCGATACGTCTGCGTTTGTGATTCGGGCAAGGCTGGCGCGATCTTCATCCACGTGGACCACGGCCCGGACGCTTGGCTCGCCCCAATCGTCTCGAACTCTCGCGGCAATCGGAATGTCGCGGAAGATTTGCTTCAATTTCGCGGCTTCAGATTGCAGCACTCGCATGTCCTCTCCCGAAACTCTGACTTGAACAGCGATGCCTACCGGTTTGCCGGTTTCAAGGCTTCGCGTGTCGATAATAGCTCCGGGAATTTGCCGGTCAAAAATCGGCTGCAATTGACCGAGCAGCGGGGCCGTATCGTGCGGATCTTTGGTTCGCAGAAGAACCTGTGCGTAGTTGGTTTGCCTATCCTCCGGTGTAGCCGATTGCCAGAACCGGGGACCGCCACCGCCAATGAATGACGTCATCGATTGCAGGATTTCCTTTGGATGCCCGTGCTCGGAATGGGCCTTGCCGTACTGATCGGAGACCTGTTGCACAATCGACTCCACCTGCCGCGTGACCTCGCGCGTCGCACTCACTTGCGAGTCTTCAGGCAACCACACATCAATGTAGGAGAAGTATTGAAGGTCTTTGGGAAAGAATTGCGGCTTGAGTCTCGAGCCTATAACGCCGCCGATAACCAACAAAAGGAGTGAGCATGCCAGGCAGAGCTTCCTGTGCTGAATACCTTTCTGGGCCATGCGGAAGTACCACCCT
>JAFATF010000162.1 GCA_019244045.1 Acidobacteriota bacterium | reverse complement strand
ACTAACACCAAGAGAATACCTGGTAATTTCTTCATAACTGTCTCCATGCGTGTCGAAAGTACTTTCGCAGTAGATCGCCTCCGCTGCTTCTAGCGAGTAGACCAGTAGAGAGTGCGGGGCTCAATACGTCGCTTGCGGTAAATGACCAGGCGACAGAAGGGTATACGGCAGGGGGACAGGTCCGGTCCACTAAGACTTTCTACACAGGGTAGGGCAGTTTTCGTGCGTCTCCTCCGGCCAGTTGGTCTAAGCCGGGAGCCGGGAATGCGGGTCACAGCCGGGCATGTGAACGGAGCTGGCAAGCGGCGAATTAGTTCGGCGCTTGTTCTGATTCTTCCTTTTCCACTTCCGCCCCGGGCATTAAATCCTTGAGTGGCGCGCGGCGCTGCTCCTCGAGCTCTGGCCGCGGAAGGGGCTTGCGTGGGAGCATTTGGTCGCGCATGGCCGTGTTGTAGACGAAAACGGCCTCCACCACGGCAGCTTGGGCCAGATCGTCGGGGACGAGACGTTCGTAAACATCCATGTTGGAATGGTGGGTGCGAGATCCGTAGTCGAGTTGGTCTTGAATAAACTGAAAGCCGGGTATGCCAACTGCGTCGAAGGCTTCGTGATCGGTGCCCCCGGTATTCCTCATACTTAGGGTGGTCACTCCGAGATCGTTCAAGGGGGCGATCCATTGCTCGAAGATGGGCGCCACCGCGGCATTCTCCTGCAAGTAAACACCACGAATCTTGCCGCTGCCATTGTCCACATTGAAGTAGGCGGAGATCTTCTGTTGATCTGGTTTAAGCTCCACGGGGCCCGCGGGTTTGCGCATGAATTCGGGTAATTTCGTCTGATCGGGTGCGCTCGACAGCGGAACGTATCCGAAGTGCTGTTTGACATAGCCATATGATCCGAATTCCCCTTGCTCCTCTCCCGTCCACAAGCCGGCACGAATGGTACGACGCGGCCGCACATCAAGCGCCTTTAGGATGCGCATGACCTCCATGGCCACGACTGTGCCTGCGCCGTTATCGGTAGCACCGGTGCCGGAGGCCCAGGAATCCCGGTGGCCACCCACCATCACCAGTTCATCCTTCAGCCGGGGGTCGGTTCCAGGTAGCTCGGCGATGGTGTCAAAGCCATGCTCGTGGTCGCCAGTGAATTCGGTTTCGACGTCCATTTCGATATTAACTGGAACATTGGCTTTCGCTAGACGGTATACCCGCCCGTAGTTCTCGATGGCAGCTACCACTACCGGCAGGGGCTCAGCATGATCGCGTTTGTAGGTAAACCAGCCCATTCCGGAGCCGCCATCGTCGAAGATTGTGCCCCCCGAACCGCCGCCGTTGCGGCCATCTCGGCTTGGTACCACCACCGCCAGGGCATGTTCGGCGGCCAGGAAATGGCCGACTTTCTCATGAAATTCGAGCTTCTTGATGAACTCTTGCAATTCTTTTTCATAGTTCTCACGGTGAGTGGGATAATCGGTGATTTTCCTGAGATCCGAGTAGTCCTTGCGCTCGAAGAGCGGCTTGTCGACCGGCTTAACTTCGCGCATTTCACCGACGAAAACAATTTTACCGGCCAGCTTGCCTTGGTACTTGACAAGGTCCTTCTCTTCTTTGGCGTCCATCCAGATGGCGCGGCCGCTGATCGGCCCATGGCTAGACGGCGACCAGGGCAAGGCCTGCGCGATCAGGACCGCCGTGTCGGGCGTCGTCATGCGCATCCAGGTATTGAGTTGGCGCCATCCCATGCCGAATTCCCCCCAATCCTCAAGGTGGGCATTGCTGCAGCCCATGGCCGCGAGCTGCTCCCGAGTCCATTCATTAGCACGCTTGAGATTGGGTGAACCGGTAAGGCGGGCACCGATTCCATCCATCAGCGCGGAGGCATATTCCATGACGTGGGAGTGAGCGATACCCTCCTGCCGGATGCGCTGGTACATGGTGTAATCCAGGTTTTCCCTGGCCGGCTGGGGCAACTCGTACGAAGGCCTTGGCGGGTTCGAGATTTCTTTGGATCTCTTGTTGGCCAGCGATAAACAGGGGCACAGGCTAAGTGCCAAGGCGGCAACCACCAGCATGCGGAATGGCATGGTTTGAATTCCTCTCCCAAGAGATAGGCATCGTACCAGCATGACAGACTCTTCGAAAAGCGGGAGCCAGGGGTCGAACCGGTGTAATCGGCTTCTCCGAACTTGGGGAGTCTAGCCGGTCTAGGCCGACAGAATGACGGCAATGGTAAGCGTTTGCGCTTGCCCGGAGGTGACCGATAGAGTTCCGCCTCCTGATCCGCTCGAGACCGGAATAATTGCGGTCGTAGCCGTGGCTGTAGAATCAGTATGCCCTGGCAAGCGCGCATGATCTACTCGGTAAGTCTCGTTGCGGGACTCTTGAGTGCCGCCCTCGTGGCCGGCTTTTTTGGCGCCCTGTTAGGAGTAGGCGGGGGAATCTTCATTGTTCCAGCCCTGGTCCTCGGTTTTCACCTGCCCATGAAAATTGCGGTGGCCGCCAGCGTGGTCTCGGTCATTGCCACCTCGAATGCCGGAGGCTCGTCCTATGTAGACCAGCGCATCACCAACCTGCATCTGGCTATGTTCTTGGAAATCTTCACCACCAGCGGTGCTTTATCAGGCAGCATTCTGGCCTTGTTTTTGCATGAGTGGGTTATCTCGCTGATTTTTGCTGCGATGCTCGCCTACATGGCGCACGCGGCCTACAGCACGCGCAATCTCGATGATCGTCGCATAGCTTCGGGAGAATTTGCGCGAGTCAAGCCGGATCGCATTGCCAGATATCTTGACCTGCGCGGCAGTTACTTTGACCAGGCAGCCGACAAACACGTCGACTACGTGATTTGCGGTACTCCGGTTGGCATGGCTATCTCCTACTTGGCGGGGATCACGTCCGGACTACTCGGAGTCGGGGGAGGCGTGCTAAAGGTTTCCGCCATGAACCGGTACATGAACGTGCCCATGAAAGTTGCTGTGGGCACCAGCAAGCTGATGATCGGAGTCACCGCGGCCGTCAGCTCCATCCTATTCTTTCTGCACGGCCTGATTCATTTCTCGGTTGTCGCTCCTGTCGCCCTGGGCACAACCATCGGGGCAACGGCAGGGACGATGGTGATGAATCGGCTGCACAGCGTGGTATTGAAGTGGATTTTTAGCGCACTCATGCTTTACTTGGCCTACGAGATGTTCGCCAAAGCCCTGCAAGTGGGCCTGGGGATTCATCTTCCCGCACTGGGCGCTTGAGGCTTAAGTTGATGAAAGCCGACACCGTCACCCGGGCTGCCGTCGATAGTGAAGCCAACGTTTACGCCGACGTCTACCGCTTACTGATCGGCGGCATGATTGTCAGCAATGTCTTATTTGCCGCTGGCATCGTGCTTGCTCTCCTCCATCCTCAATTCGTTCCCTTAACTACCGCCTGGGTTCGCTCCCACTATCAATGGACCGTGTTGTTCGAACGGCTAGCTCGGGGGCATGCGGTCTCGCTGATGCTGGTCGCGACCTTATTATTAATCTTGACTCCGATTGCAAGGGTCGTGGTTTCGATTGCAGCCTTTGCCAGTGACCGTGACTACAAATTCGTGGGCATCACTTCCGTGGTGATGGTTGTCATGCTGCTTACCCTTATGCTTGGCCTGCTCGGGCTCGAGTAGCACTCTTTCGGTTTAAAGATGCGATCGTATGTTTTTCGGCGAGGTGTCTGAGCTACTTCTTTCGAGGTTAACTGTAAGAAAATAAAGGGCGCGTCTCATACTTTGCGCGCGCCTCGAGCCCCGCTGGACGAGCATTGACTCTCCCAAAAGAGAGCGGTACCCTAGGCTTACATGGTCGTGGCCTGCACGTCGATGGCGAGCACTACGGCATCGCTCCTCACTTCAGCCAGTACAATCCTGTTTCGAGGGTCTCCGTGTCCCGGGTATGCTCGCGAGGCGGCAAGCACATCTAACGATCGCCGTGAAAGAAGGCGCCGTAAAGGCGCGCAGGAGGACCAGCGCCAGCAAATCTGAATGAAGAAGAATATTGATATTAGTCCAAACATCGAGACCTTGTTCGGCACGCGCGACGAAAACCTGCACGTGCTCGAAGACGGCCTCAACATCACCATCGATCTAAGATCCGATTCCATTGAACTGGAAGGCGCAGCGCGGGACGTAGCGCGCGCCGAACAACTCTTCTCCGACTACGAACAACTGCAGCGGACGGGCTTCACTTTTAATAATGGTGATCTCAACAGCATGTTACGCGTGCTGGTTTCCGATCCCAGCGTGAGCCTGCGCGGCCTCGCCGAAGCCAGCAAGCAGCGCTCTTTCGGCGGGCGGCGTATGGTCCAGCCCAAGAGCCTGAACCAGCGCCGCTATCTCGAGGCGATCGAGAAGCACGACATGGTATTCGGCATTGGTCCGGCAGGTACAGGTAAGACATACCTGGCCGTTGCCATGGCCATTTCGGCATTGCTGGCCAAACGCGTGAACCGCATCATCCTGGCCCGCCCGGCGGTAGAAGCAGGCGAGCGCCTCGGATTCCTGCCCGGCACCTTGCAGGAAAAAATCGATCCCTACCTGCGCCCCTTGTACGACGCGCTCTATGACATGCTGGATCCGGAGAGGGTTGATCGTTATCTGGAGAAAAACGTCATCGAGATCGCGCCCATTGCCTTCATGCGCGGACGCACCCTCAATGACTCGTTCGTTATTCTCGACGAGGCTCAGAACACCACCTCGGAACAGATGAAAATGTTTGTTACCCGACTGGGCTTCAATTCGAAGGCGGTCATTACCGGAGATGTCACACAAATCGATTTGCCGAGCGCCCGACGCAGCGGGTTGCTGGAGGCCATTGACATTTTGAAGAAAGTCGAAGGTCTGTCCTTCGTGTACTTCGATCAGGCTGATGTTGTGCGCCATCATCTGGTGCAGCGCATTATTCAGGCCTATGACGAGCATAAGGAAAGACTCGGACAGGAGCAGATGCCGCTGCTGGCCGAGAGCAAGGCCAACGGGAGAGCTCTAGCCGGGCAAGTATTGGAACAGGAGAGTTCCCGGACTGCGCCCGCCGAGAATCGAATCGCAGAATAAAGCAGGGCAAGTTGATCGGGAGGGCGCCTGGCGGCCGCCCTCCTGTTTGCTTTTGCACAAGAATTTGGAAAGTAATTTTGAGACTTGATCATCGTGAATAAATCCGTGCCCAGAATGAAGCACGGTGCATTGCACCGCTTTACACGACGTGCCGCTCGCGAAGCCGGGCTCGACGGGGATTTGAACGTACTTGTCACCAGCAATCGCGAATTGCAAACTCTCAACCGGCGCTTTCGTCAGCAGAATCAGCCCACCGATGTCTTATCTTTTCCTGCGGCCTCGCCGAGGGCGGAGAACTTAGCCGGAGACATCGCGGTATCGGCCGAAATGGCGGCTGAAAACGCGAATCGCTTAGGCCATTCTGCTCTCGAGGAGGTGAAGGTTCTGATTCTGCATGGGATCCTGCATTTGGCCGGTTACGATCATGCAAGCGATCATGGAGAGATGGCACGCAAGGAGGCGCATCTGCGCCGCATCTTCCGCTTGCCCGCGGGGTTGATTGCCAGACAGAATTTGGCGCCGGGGCGGCGAGAGACGAAAGCGAAAACGTTCAAGAGGCGCCGGACGAGATGAGTTATGCGGTGGCTGTCGTGATCATCTCCCTATTGGGCTTGCTGACTCTGGTCTCCTATGTCGACCGTGTTTATGGGGAAATTGGCAAGTTTTTGTCGCGCGAATTCCAGGACAATATTGATGTCTTCGAGCACGCCGTCGAGCCCCGGCTGGGAGTAAGCCGCCAGCGGGCTTCGCTTTCCATGGCTATTCTGGTCCAGCTGACCTTGGCGGCTCTGGCCATGGTGGTGGGGTTCACCGTATTCCGCGACCGCGCTTGGAGCGGATACGAAATACTGCAAGCGGGCGGCGCTCTGATCATCGCGGTCATTGTTTTTAATCGCTTGCTCCCCTTTGTTTTCTTCGCCCGCAGCAAAGGTCGCTGGCTCACACGCTATACGCTGCTGCTGCGGCTGCTGATCTATTTGGTGTTGCCGGTCACCTTGGTTCTAGGATTTTGCCAGTCGGTCGCTGCCCTGACCCGAGAACACTCTGACGAGCACCCGGAGAGCCCGGCCGAGGCGGTCGACGCCCTCATTGAGGCTGGACAGGAGGAAGGCATTCTCGATGAAGGCGACCGCGATTTGATTCAATCGGTCGTTGAATTTGGGGGCAAGACGGTGCGCGAAGCCATGAAACCGCGACCTGATATGGTTACCGTAGCCGCTGGAACTACCGTGGAGCAGTTTGTCGAGCTGCTGCGCAGCAGGCCTTTCTCGCGCGTCCCGGTTTACCAGGGAACTATCGACCACATTCAAGGCTTGGTTTTTGCGCAGGATGTTTTGCAAGTGGCCGACAGCGAGGCCCGCGCCCGCACCGTCGAGTCCCTGATGCGCCGCGATGTCTATTTCGTGCCCGAAAGCAAGCTGGGCAGCGACCTTTTGCGTGAGATGCAGAAGCAGAACATCAAGATGGCGATCGTGGTCGATGAGTATGGAGGGACGGCGGGCCTGGTAACCATCGAGGATCTGGTGGAGGAAATTGTTGGCGAGATCCGGGACGAGCACGAGAAAGCTGATGTGGTGCGCGAGAACGACAACTCCTATATCGTGCCCGGCAGCATGGATGTAGATCGCCTGGACGAGTTATTCGGCATGCGTCCGGAAGGCAAGCAAGCAGCCACAGTGGCTGGCTTGGTCAGCGAATTAGCGGGGCGAATTCCCCTCCCGGGGGAGGTCATCGAAGACGACGGGCTGCGCTACGAAGTGCTCGAATCTACCGAGCGCCGGGTCCAGCGGGTGCGTATCAGCACGGCCCCACAGCAGATAAAGCTGATTTAGCCGGACTTCGCCGCCTACTCCCGCGCTGGGCGCTGCCCGGTCAAGTGCTAAATCTCTCGGCCAGGTCTCAAAATGGCTTTCCATTCTGGTTTTGTTTCAATTTTGGGCCGGCCCAATGCCGGCAAATCGACCCTGCTCAACGCGCTCGCAGGCGAGAAACTGGCCATTGTCAGTCCAAAACCGCAAACCACCCGCAATCGTATTCAGGGCATCGTTCATGTGGCAACGGGAAGCTCGGAAGGCCAGGTCATCCTGATTGATACGCCGGGCGTGCACAGAGCAGATAGCGCTTTAGGTCGCAAGATGATGGTAGAGGTGCGCGAGGCCCTGGCGGGCTCGGATCTGATCCTGTTGCTGGCCGATGTGCTAAACGACTCAGCTGCCCTCGATCGCTTTGTGCTCGATCTCGCCCGGCAGGCCGGCACGCCTGTTTTGCTGGTGCTCAACAAGATCGATCGCCTGGAAAAAAGTAAATTGCTTCCTCTGATCGATCGCTGGCGGAAGTTGTACGAGTTCCGGGAAATCATTCCCATTTCGGCGCTCAAAGGCGACGGTCTAAAAATTTTAGTGGAACGAATGGTCAATGCCCTACCCCAAGGACCCAGATACTTTCCGGAAGATCAACTGACCGATCAACCCATGCGTTTTATGGCAGGGGAGATCATTCGCGAACAGATTCTTTCTGCAACCCGGGAAGAGGTACCCTATGCCACGGCGGTAATCGTGGAGCGCTTCGAAGCGCGAGAGAAACTGACGCGTATCACTGCCGCAATTTATTGCGATCGCGCCAGCCAGAAGCGAATTCTGATCGGCAAGGGGGGGCAGATGTTAAAGAAAATCGGTACCGCAGCGCGCCGGCAGATCGAGAAAATGCTGGGGACTCAGGTGTTCTTGCAGTTATTTGTCAAGGTCGAGCCCGGCTGGCGAAATTCCCGCCAATTTGTGGAAGAACTCGATTGGCGGCGGCAGCTCGAAAATCTGGTCGGAGCCCGGCCTCGATCCTAGGCAGGCGCTGCACGTCGTTAATGATGGCCAGGAACAGGTCCTTTGATCCGCGCTCAACGGTAGCTCCTGCGCAGCAGGAGAGACTCTGCACCGCGACCGTCTCGCACCCAAACCTCACAACAGGCAAGCTTTTCCCCCGTGGCGGGGGTGCGCTTCCAGGTTTGTTGCCCTGTCCGGAGAATGCCGTTAAAATTCGGCTACACGGGATGGCAAATGGGAAAACGGGACCTAACATGAGCTCAAAACCGACGTGTAACTTTGAATCTGACAAATTAAAGATGAAATTAAAGATTGCTTTGGCAGCGGAACGTAAGGCAGTCGAGCCGGTGGTCGAGAGCGTCATGGAAGTTGTCCGCGAAATGCAATGCGCCGTAGGCAAAGAAAGCGATATTGAGCTGGCTCTGACCGAAGCATTGGCCAATGCGGTCGTCCATGGCGCAAAAGAAGACCCAACCAAGACAGTCGAATGTATCGTCGCCTGCGATGAGGAACGGGGCGTGCTTATCGTGGTGCGCGACCCGGGGCCCGGATTCGACCCGACGGCCATCCCTGACTGTTGTCATGGGGAAAATGTCTACTCCAACCATGGCCGGGGTATCTTTCTCATTAACCAGTTGATGGATGAAGTTGCGTTTCATAACGGCGGGACGGAAATACATATGATCAAGCATTGAGCCGTTCCCCAGAAGGGCCCCCGCCGCCCTTACGCGGCTAGTTGGCAGTAATTCCCAAGGCTTTCATTTTGCGGTAAAGATGGCTGCGCTCGAGGCCGAGTACTTCCGCGGTTCGGCTTACGTTGCCGTGATTTTCATCCAGCTTCTTCAAGATGTAATCGCGCTCATATGCGGCTCGTGCCTGATGCAGGCTGGCGAATTCAGCAGGGCCGGTGCGGCGACCCCCGTCGCGGTAAATGAGCGGAGGCAGGTGTTTGCGATCGAGTTTGGTGCTGGTGGGATTCATGATTACGGTGCGTTCGATCACGTTGCGCAGTTCGCGCACATTGCCCGGCCAGGAGTAGCTCATGAGGGCATCGACAGCATCATCGGTAATTTCCCCCGCGCGGCGGCCGTACGCGGAAGAAAATTCTTTCAAGAAGTGGCGGACGAGCAGCGGGATGTCTTCGGTGCGTTCACGCAGCGGTGGCACATAAAAAGGGATCACGTTGAGGCGGTAAAACAGATCTTCGCGGAAGTTTCCCCGGGAGATTTCCTCTTCCAGATCTTTGTTGGTCGAGGCGATCACCCGGGCATCGACCGTGACCGGCTCCTCTCCACCCACCGGAGTGAAGCGCTGCTCGTCAAGCGTGCGCAGGACCTTGGACTGAGTCTTCAGGCTCATGTCACCCACTTCATCGAGGAATAGAGTTCCGCCATGGGCTTTCTGGAATTTGCCCTCTTTGTCGGCGGAGGCAGCGGGGAACGAGGCGCGGCGGTGTCCGAACAGTTCGCTTTCGATGAGATCCTCGGGAATGGCCGCGCAATTCAGTTCTACAAACAGGGCGTCCTTGCGAAGACTCTGACCGTGAATGGCGTGGGCTACCAGTTCCTTGCCCGTGCCCGACTCGCCGTAGATGAGCACCCGGCCGTTGGTGGGAGCCATGATCATAATCTGCTGGCGCAGGGCCTTGATAGGAATACTGTCGCCTACGATGACGCTCTTGCTTTGCAGCTGGCGCTTGAGATCCAAGTTTTCACGCCGCAGCCGGCGTGCGTCGATGGCATTCTTCAACAGAATGAGGGTCTTTTCGAGCGAGAGCGGCTTTTCCAAAAAATCGAAAGCCCCGAGTTTGGTGGCGCGCACCGCAGTCTCGATGGTGCCGTGGCCGGAAATCATGATGACTTCCGCGGACTGGTCCGCATCTTTGATTTTCTGCAGAGTATCAAGCCCGTCCATGCCGGGAAGCCATACGTCAAGGAAAATGGCATCAAAGCTGCGTTTGTGGAGCAGGTCAAGACAGGCTTCCCCGCTCTCGGCTTCCGAAACCTTGTAGCCCTCGTCTTCTAAGACGCCTTTCAGCGATTGCCGAATACCGGACTCATCATCGACAATAAGGACGCTATGCATGCGAGGCAGGGGCCGGGTTGGAAATGGACTCGGGAGCCACCGGCAACTCGACGATGAACTTGGCGCCGACGGGTTGGTTTTCCTCGACTCGGATCGAGCCATGGTGGTCCTCGATGATGCGGCTTACGATGGCCAGGCCAAGACCGGTACCGCGCTTCTTGGTTGAGAAATAGGGCAGAAATAACTTTTCTTTCAACTCGGGTGTAACGCCATGGCCGCTGTCGGCCACCATGATCTCAACCATGTCCCGGCCGCCGAGCAGAGTGGTGGAAATCTGAATTTCGCGTACCATGGCATCCTCGACGGCCTCTGCGGCGTTGTCGACCAGATTGGCGACGGCGCGTTTAATGGCCTCGGCGTCGGCCATGACTTTGGGCAGATCGGGCGCCAGCAAAGTGTGCATCTTGATGTCGTCGAGACGGCCGTTGAACATGCCCAGGGCGTTTTCCACGATGGTGTTGATGTTGGCAGCTTCCGGCCGGGCCGCGGGGAAGCGTGCCAGAGTGGAGAACTCGTTGACCAGCGCGCGCACCGTCTCCACCGCATTGGCGATGGTTTCAGCGCAGCTGTGGATTACCTCGAGCGAGCTGGCATCAGGGGGAGTGCCACGTTCGACATGTTTGCGAATACGTTCGGCGGAGAGAGCAATCGGGGTGAGTGGATTTTTGATTTCGTGCGCTACGCGGCGAGCGACTTCACTCCAGGCAGCTTGGCGCTGTGCCCGCAGAACATCGGAAAGATCCTCGAAGACTAGCACATAGCCCTGGCGTTCGCGGCCGTGCTCAAGCGTGGCTACGGTTACGGCCACATTGAGCTTGCTTCGATCCACCGCAATTTCCAGCTGGCTGGCGCTGATACTCATTCGGTCGGCACGGCGGAACAGGTGGGTAAAGTCGTCGAGCAACTCCGGGGGGAAGATGTTGCCCAGGTCGGCGCCTACCACGGCTGTCCGGGCACCATTGTCTGCTCCTTGCGGGTAAAACAGCCGCAGGAACGCGCCATTGACGTGCGAGACACGCCGATTGGCATCGAGCGACAGCACGCCCGTGGGAATGCTCTCGAGGATAGTTTCGATGTGGCGGCGGCGCTGATCGAGGGCAGCATTGGCCTGCGCCAGTTCGTGACTGGAGTTGTTCAATTGGCGCCGGCTCGATCCCAGTTCCTCGGCCATGCGATTGAAGGACCGCACCAGATCGCCGATCTCGTCGGCGCCGCCCACATCCACACGGTAGTCAAAACGACCGCGGGAAATTTCCTGAGTGGCCTCGGCCAGCGCCGTCACCGGCCGGGTCACTAGCTTTGAGAAGAATAGCGCCAACCAGGTGGTGGCAAATAGTACAACCACCGTAAGCAGCATCAATAAGCTCATGTAGGTGCGCCGGACCAGCCGCCGCTGGCGGCTCAACTCCCAATATCGGGCCTGACTGGCCTCAATTTGCTTCACTGTCTCGGAAAATTTGCGCGGCAGGGGCATGGCCACCAAAATTGTGCCCTGCCCGGAGACCTGAGCACTGGCCAGAACGTATTCCGTCCCACCCCACGAGAAGTTGGCGGACAGGTGCTTGGAGGCCGCCTGCAAAGGGAGAACGGGTTTCAAAACCGGCCAGGGCGCGGGAGCCCCGAAGCTGGCCTCGGCATTGCCTTTTTGAATGGCAAACACAAATCCGCCCTGCAGAGTCGCCTCCCTCCTGCGGAACTCGACCAGGGCGGAGGTAAAACCATGTCCACCGAAGGCCCGCTGTGTGTCGGGAGAATCGGCGATGGCCTGGGCCTCGGCGCGAGCATTTTGCGCCGCGTACTCGGAAAGCATGGAGGTCATCTGCGCGGTGTCGGCACGAACCTCCTCGACCGGACTGGAAAACCATTTGTCGATCGAGCGGTTCATGAGTCCATAGGCAAACCAGAACATCACCATTACGGGAAGGATGGACAAGAGCAGACTGAATACGACCAGACGAAAACGAAATTTCGACCCCAGAACCCCCACGCGACGCTCGGCGAAGACTTTGAGCAGGTTGCGGACCAGGATGAAAAATAGGAAGACAAACAGGAGAAAGACCACCGCCGACAGAGTGGCAAAGAAAAGCAGCTGCTGATTGGAATCCGGGGTAAGGAAGCGAAGGTCGAACGAGGTCTGGGACAGGATGGCGCCGAAAACGAACAGCAAGGCCACAGCGAGAAGGACGAGAACACGGCGCCGGTTCGACGTTTGCTCAAGATCGCGATTTCGATTTACCGCGGACACAGAGGATCGAATTGCTCGTCTGAATTAATAATGAGCCCAGAATACTTCGCCCTATTATAACGGCCACCTACACCGGTTGCAGATCTTAGCCGGCTCAATTCCCCGCGCACGCTGAGCGGCCAGCCGGCCGATGCCGGTTCTCATTGACCCGAAGTAGCTAGCTTCGAGGTGAAACGCCCCTGACGGCGACCCTCGACGGTTGTGTCCCCTGCCCCAAAAGGCAATCGCGAGAGCGAGGACCCACGAGCCTACTGCTTCGATCCGTCGCCCAAAAATGCGAGAGCACAAGCTGCTTGCAGGCGGGTTGCGGGCGGTTATCGGGCAGGAAAGGGGAACAGCGAAAAAGGGTTACTCAGGTGCATGTCCGTCGGCTTCTGAGTCGGTTCAAATGTGCGGAGAATCGGCTCAATCCAGGGGAAACCAGGGCAGGCTCACTACTCGTGCCGCGGTTTGCTTATTCGGTCAGGTACTGAAGTTACTTTCACGGTAACGCGGTTGCGATGACAATTTGTGTCAACGCTTTCGGCACCGCGAAGCAAACGAAAGCGCCTAGCGTGGCTGCGCCGCTTATCTTCAGTCGTTCCATAAGCAGCAAGGTCTTGCTGACGTATCAAGGCGATTCTCTCTGCCTTACTAGATAGGAGTTCGAGGCATGTCTCAACGGCTGGGCGACCTTCTTGTGAAAGAGAAGGTGATCACCCCGGAACAGCTGCAGCAGGCGATCAAAACCCAGAAGGAGAGCAGCTGCCGTCTGGGATCCGCGCTGGTGAAGCTGGGTTTTCTCACCGATGAGGATGTCACCAACTTCCTCTCCCGCCAGTACGGTGTGCCGGCCATTAATCTCTCTTACTTTGAAATCGATCCCGCGGTGGTGAAGCTGATCCCCTATGAGACCGCCAAGCGCTATCAGATTCTGCCCCTGAGCCGGGTCGGTGCCTCGCTGACCATTGCCATGGTGGACCCGACGAACGTCTTTGCCATGGACGATATCAAGTTCATGACCGGCTTCAATATTGAGCCGGTGGTGGCCTCCGAGAGCTCGATCAATGAAGGTATCGAGAAAGCCTACGGTACCACCAATGATGAAGACCTCGAAACCGTCATGCAGTCCATGACGGACGGCGAGGCCGATGTCGAATTGCAGAGCGAGCAGGAAGAGATCAGGCTGGCGGATCTCGAGAAGGCGGCCGACGAAGCGCCCATCGTCAAACTGGTGAATCTGATTCTAACCGACGCCGTAAAACGTGGTGCCAGCGACATCCACGTCGAACCCTACGAAAAGGAATTTCGCGTTCGCTTCCGCATTGACGGGGTGCTGCAAAGCATCATGTCGCCGCCCCTGAAATTGAAGGACGCGATTACCTCGCGCATCAAGATCATGGCCAAGCTGGATATCAGCGAGAAGCGGCTGCCGCAGGACGGCCGCATCATGCTGAAAATGAACATCGGGGGAAAGAAAAAACAGCTCGACTTCCGGGTGAGCACATTGCCTGCGCTCTGGGGCGAAAAGATCGTGCTGCGCCTGCTCGACAAGGAAAATTTGCGTCTGGACATGACCAAGCTCGGGTTTGAGCCCGAGTCGCTGGTCAAGTTCGAAAAGGCCATTCTTAAACCCTACGGCATGGTGCTGGTCACCGGGCCAACCGGCTCGGGAAAGACCAACACTCTGTATTCCTCGATCGCGCGCCTTAATCAGCCAGACACCAACATCATGACCGCGGAAGATCCGGTGGAATTCCAGCTGCACGGGGTTAATCAGGTGCAGATGAAGGAGCAAATCGGACTCAATTTCGCCGCTGCCCTGCGCGCGTTCTTGCGGCAAGATCCCAACATCATCCTGGTGGGTGAGATTCGCGACTTTGAGACGGCGGAAATTGCCATCAAGGCCGCCCTCACCGGCCATCTCGTGCTCTCCACTCTGCACACCAACGGCGCCCCGGAGACGATTACCCGTTTGATGAACATGGGCATTGAACCGTTCCTGGTGGCGACCTCCGTTCACCTCATTTGCGCGCAGCGCCTGGTGCGCCGCATCTGCAAGGAGTGCACCCATACGATTGACGTGCCTTACCAGACGCTGATGGAGGAAGGCTTCACGCCGGAAGAAGCCAAGTCGGTAAAGATTCAAAAGGGCAAGGGTTGTGCGACGTGCAGCAACACCGGTTACAAAGGGCGCGCGGGATTGTACGAAGTTATGGAGGTGGACGACGACATCAAGGAACTGGTGTTGGTCGGGGCTTCCGCCGTCGAGCTCAAGAAAAAGGCCATTGAGAAAGGCATGCTGACGCTCCGACGCAGCGGCTTGATGAAGGTCATGCAGGGCATCACCACGCTCGAAGAGGTGGCCCGGGAAACTATTCACTAGAGAAGGGAAAATCCAAGCAATGTCGCTCTCGCTTAGTGATCTGCTGAAACGAATGCTCGAAATGGGGGGCAGCGACCTCCACATCACCACCAATTCGCCGCCTCAGGTGCGCGTGCATGGGCACTTGGTTCCACTCGACTTGCCGCAATTGACGCCGGCCGAAACCAAGCAGCTCGCCTATAGCGTCATGACCGACTCGCAAAAGCACCGCTTCGAAGAAAACCTGGAGCTCGATTTTTCTTTTGGCCTAAAAGGCTTGGCTCGTTTCCGGGCCAACTTGTTCAACCAGCGCGGCGCCACCGGCGCTGTCTTCCGTTTGATCCCATTTGAGATCAAGTCCTTCAACCAGCTAGGTTTGCCGCCGATTGTCAGCAAACTCTGCGAGAAACCCCGCGGCTTGGTGCTGGTGACCGGGCCAACCGGGTCGGGCAAATCGACCACCTTGGCGGCCATGATCGACAAGGTCAATACCGAGCGGCACGATCACATCCTCACCATCGAGGACCCCATCGAGTTCGTCCACATGAATAAAAACTGTCTGGTGAACCAACGCGAACTGCATGCCGATACCAAGAGCTTCTCCGACGCGTTGCGTGCCGCCTTGCGTGAAGACCCGGACGTGGTGCTGATCGGCGAAATGCGTGACCTCGAGACGATCGAGTCGGCGCTGCGCATCGCCGAAACCGGCCACCTGACCTTTGGCACCCTGCATACGAACTCGGCAGCCTCCACCATCAACCGAATCATCGACGTGTTTCCCGCCCACCAGCAGCCACAAATCCGGGCACAACTTTCGATGGTACTCGAAGGCATCTTGTGCCAGAGCCTCCTGCCGAAGTCCGATGGCAAAGGACGAGCCATGGTGATGGAAATCATGGTGCCCAACGCGGCTATCCGGAACCTGATTCGGGAGGACAAGATCCATCAGATTTACTCCGCCATGCAGTCGGGTCAGGACAAATTCGGCATGCAAACCTTCAATCAGGCGCTGGCCACGGCCTATTTTCAGAAGCAGATTACTTTGGAGATGGCGCTGGCGCGCTCGAGTTCCTCCGACGAGCTGTCGGAGATGATCAATCGAGGTGCCGGGCTCATTAACCGCCAGGGCACTACGCCCCTGGCCAAGGCCGCGACCCCGGTGAAGCGGTAAGAGCGGCGGCTGATGAGCGCAAAGGGGCGGTAACGTTTCCCAACAGAGGGAAGGCAGCTAGCGAGGAGAGGCAAACCATGCCAGTTTTTACATTTTCCGGAAAGGATGCAGCGGGACAGAAAATCAGCGGCGAGCGTACCTCGCCCAACAAGCAGACCTTGGCTGCGCAACTGCGGCGGGAGCGGATTACTCCCGGCTCGATCCGCGAAAAGGGCAAGGAGTTTTCCCTGCCTACGTTCGGCTCGGGGAAGGTTAAGACCAAGGAGATCGCGATTTTTTTCCGGCAGTTCTCGGTCATGATTGATGCCGGACTTCCCCTGGTGCAGTGCCTGGAGATCCTGGCCGCCAACCAGGAGAACCCTACCTTCCAGAAGACGCTAACCGGAGTGCGCACCACCGTCGAAGGAGGGTCGACCCTGGCCAATGCCATGCGACAATTTCCCAACGTATTCGACGATCTCAGCACCAACATGATCGAAGCGGGCGAGACGGGCGGTATTCTCGACATCATCTTGCAGCGCCTGGCCACTTATGTTGAAAAGGCAGTGAAACTCCGAGCGGCCGTCAAATCGGCTTTGATATACCCGGTCGCGGTGGTCAGCATTGCCGTGCTGATCGTAGGTGCGCTGCTCAAATGGGTGGTGCCGATTTTCGCCAACCTTTTCGCCGGATTGGGAGTGGCCCTGCCGCTGCCGACGCGCGTTGTCATGGGCCTGAGCGCCTTGGTGGGGCATTTCTGGTGGTTCTTTATTCTGGGGGCGGTTGCTCTGGTGTTCGGTCTCAAGCAGATCCGCAAGCACCCGCAAGGACAATATGCTTTCGACGCTGTCCTGCTCAAGACGCCCGTCTTAGGCCTGCTGTTGCGCAAGATTGCCGTGGCCCGCTTTACCCGAACCTTGGGCACTCTGATCACCTCCGGAGTGCCGATCCTGGAAGGCCTGGCCATCACGGCACGCACCTCCGGCAACGCCGTTCTGCAGGAAGCATTGATGAGGGTGAGAAAAGCCATTGAGGAAGGCCGCACCATCGTCGATCCCTTGAAGGAGTCGGGCGTATTTCCCAACATGGTGACGCAGATGATCGGCGTCGGCGAAGCTACCGGTGCCATGGATTCCATGCTGCAGAAGATCGCCGACTTTTATGAGGACGAAGTCGATGCTGCCACCAAGGACCTGTTGGCCATGCTGGAACCGTTGATCATTGGCATGCTGGGACTTACCATCGGCGGCATCGTGATCTCTTTGTACATGCCACTGTTCGCCATGATCGCCAAACTAGCGGGCTAAGCCAGTGCCCTCAAAACGCTCCCTCGGGGCAATGAGCCGAGGCGTATCGCGGGGCAGAGTGCGCTTGGCTTTCGTTCACAGACTGGTTCGGAGGAGCCGACCGGAATTGGACATGCAGCCCATGTTTGACGAGCGTTTATGGCTGGAATGGCTGGTCAAAGTCCGCGTCATTGTGCTCACCTTCCTGCTGGGCATTGAACTGGCGGTCAGCCGTTTCACCTCCACCCCGCTTGCCGTGCGCGCCTTCGTTACCAGCATGGTGCTCTGGTATGCGATCGCGCTCTTCTATGTTCTGCTGCTGTCGTTCTGGCGGGAATACCGTGCCCAATCAGCCTTGCAGGTTCTCACCGATTTGCTGCTGGCCACCTTATTGGTGCAGGTTTCCGGAGGAGTTGATAGCTCACTAAATTTTCTTTATCCCCTGATCATTATCGTCGCCTGCATTCTCTTGCCGAAGCTTTGGGCCTACTTGAGCGCGGCTCTGGCGTTTCTCCTGTATGGCACGATTGTCGAGTTGAATTATTTCGGGGTTCTGCCCTCCTACGGGAGTGGTCGCCTGGATTGGAAAGCGCTGCAGGCCATCGTCTTTATTAACCTTTTCGGCTATGTCACCGTCGCTTACCTGGCCGCGCGACTGGTCAGCAAACTTCGCCAGACCGGGGTGGCACTCGAGGACACCAGCGGCGCGCTCGAAGACCTGCGGGCGCTGCACGAAAACATTATTCAATCGATCAGCGGCGGCATTATTACGACCGCTCTCGACGGGCACATCACCCTGCTGAACAGCGCCGGAGAAAGGCTTTTGGAGCAGACTGAGGCGGAGTTGCTGGGCAAGCCCATCGGGGATCTATTTCTCGACCCCCTGCCTCACGTCACTATGGAGCGGGCTCATGGCGAGGTGCGGTATAAGACCGGCCAGGGATTTGGCAAGACCTTTCGGGTGATCGTTTCCAGCCTCAGTGTTCCCGACCGCGGCCTGCTGGGTTACGTGTACAGCTTGGACGATCTAACGGTGATTCGGCGTCTGGAACGCGAGGTCCGCACCCAGGATCGACTGGCCGCCGTGGGCCGGCTGGCAGCAGCCATTGCGCACGAAATCCGCAACCCACTCACCTCGATCGCCGGCTCGGTGCAAATGCTGGAGGCTATCTCCAGTCTGAGCCAGGAACAGCGCGCCTTGGTGGAAATCGTGACCCGTGAGTCGGAACGACTCAATCACATTATTACGGATTTTCTGGATTATTGCCGCAATCGGCAATACAAGTTCGACAGAATCGACCTGGTGCCGCTGCTTGAGGACACGCTCACCTTACTCGAGCATCGTTTGTTGGCGGAAGAAAGAAATATTGTTATACGCCGGCAATTTCCCCCTCAGACGGTGTGGGTGTTCGCCGACGGAGACAAGCTCAAGCAGGTGTTCTGGAATTTCAGCGAAAATGCGGTGCGTGCCATGGCCAATGGCGGTAGCCTTACCATCTCCATTGAGGAGCTTGGCGACGAATGGCAGATCAGTTTTGCTGATACCGGGCCGGGTATGACAGCGCAGCAGAGGGAAAAAATCTTCGAACCGTTCCAATCCGAGTTCGAAGGGGGCACGGGTCTGGGGCTGGCGATCGTCTATCAAATCGTGCAGGCGCATGGGGGCAAAGTCTGGGCTCGCTCCCAGCCGGGACAAGGCACCACCTTTGTATTGCGCCTGCATCAAGCGGGCGATGCCGATCGAGCTCTGAGTTCACAGTCGGCGGTCGTGAGTTCAGCGAGCAGCGCGAGCGGAAGGGGAGCGCATGCCTAACATTCTGGTCTGCGACGACGAACGCTCCATTTGTGAAATGCTGGACATTGCCTTGCGACGTGAGGGTCACAAGGTGGAGACCGTGACCTCCGGAGAAGCGGCCAAGCGCAAGATCGATGGCGCCCTGTACGATGTCGTTATTACCGACATCAAGATGCCGAAAATCGACGGCATTGAGGTGTTGCGCTATGCCCACCAGGTTTCCCCTGATTCGGACGTCGTACTGATTACCGCGGTCGACGATTATGAAGCTGCCGTGCAGGCGGTCAAGGCCGGGGGAGCATCGGATTACATTCGCAAGGGGCCAGGGTTGGTCGATGAGGTCAAGCTGGCGATTCGTCGATCGCTCGAAAAAGTTGTCCTCAGCCGGCAGAATTTCGCTTTGAAGCGTGATGCGGCGACGCGCAATTCCCTCGATAACCTCATCGGGATCAGTGGCCCGATGAATAAGCTGAAAGAAACGATTCGCACCGTAGCCTCCACTTCCAGCACCATTCTGATTCAAGGCGAAAGCGGCACGGGGAAGGAACTGGTGGCGCGGGCTGTGCATGCCTCTTCGCCGCGGACGGGGGAAGCCTTTGTTTCCATCAATTGCGGAGCTTTTCCCGAGACTTTGCTCGAAAGTGAGCTGTTCGGGTACGTCAAAGGCGCCTTTACGGGAGCCAATCAGAACAAGCGCGGGCTTCTCGAAGTCGCCGATGGGGGCTCAATTTTTTTGGACGAGATCGGCGAAATGACGCTTTCCATGCAAGTGAAGTTACTGCGTGTATTGCAGGAACGAAGCGTGCGTCCCGTGGGTAGCACGGAAGAAATCGCGATTGACGTCCGCGTTATTGCCGCTACCAATCGCGATCTCGATAAGCAGGTGGCGGAAAACCTGTTTCGCGAAGATCTGTATTACCGCTTGAATGTCATTCCTATTTCGGTTGCTCCCCTGCGCCATCGGCCGGAAGATATTCCCTTGCTGGTGAATCATTTCCTGAAGAAGTACGCGCCGGCGGCTGGCAAGAACATCTTGCGGGTTGATCCTGCTTCCCTCGAAGCGCTTTGCGGCTACGAGTGGCCTGGCAACGTGCGACAACTGGAGAATACGGTTGAGCGCGCCGTCGCTCTCGAAACGGGTGACGAGCTGCACGTGGACTTACCTGCCGAGCGGCCCAAGGCACGAGCCGCCGCGGCTGGGGTCGGCTCTGCGGGTGTGGGTCTATGCGGTGGGCTTTTGCCGAGTGGCATGGACATGGAAAAGTACGTAGCCGGCATCGAACGATCCCTGTTGCAAGCTGCCCTCGAGCAGTCGAATGGGGTGCAGACCAAAGCAGCCGACGCTCTGGGCATCTCTTACCGCTCATTCCGGCATTTAATGAAAAAATACGACTTGTGATCGGCACACGCGGACTGGCAGAGAATAATTAGCCTGGCGCGAAATCGCGACGAGCGCCTGCCTACTATTCTCAGTCCTCGTATACTCATCTCACCCATGCCTCCTATTGTGCGCTTTATGTGGAATGCGACCCGCGGTCACCGGCTGGCGCCGTGGCGCAGTCCCTACCTGCTCTGGCGCATGGAAACCTACACGGGCATCAAAATGCAGCAAATTCACTTTATCGAGTTCTGGCTGTTTTTGTGGCGCGAGCGCGAGCAACTGTGGCGCTTTCTGAAATGGACGGGAGAGATGGAGCGCTACGCCCGGCCGAAAGTGCCATAGCCCAGCGCTCGTTGGGGGCAGCGGGGGTGGAAATAGTTGCTAGCGGTGGACAAAGCCCGCGGCGACCCACTCTCCTAGTCACCGGGCAGGCTTTCCGGGCGGCGGCCGGCCGCATCTTCGAGCAGCAGCATTACGTCCATTCCCTTGGTGGCCTCGACGAGCTTGGACGCGGCACCTCGGTTGGCGGCGATTTCCAAAAAACCCATGCTGCCGATGATGGCGAAGACTTCGCCAGCAGCACCCTCGGCGTAGGCGGAACGGATTGCGGTTACCTCGCGACGCCCCACGCTGATCTTAAAAGGCGGAGGATCGGTGCGAAACAGACCAGGCGCATCACGCGCCGTGATATTGGTGATGAGATTGCCGAAGCGATCTACCTTCAGCACCACACCTCGCAAGTTACCGTTCCCCGCCGATTTGGGCCTGGGGGCAGCGAAGCGGACAAAATCGGTCACTTCCCCGCCCATACGCGCCGGATCGACACCTTTGCTGAGATAAGCGGCAATGGGGGAGAAAATATCGCGACCGTGAAAGGTGTTACTGAGAGGCTGCAGAAAATAGTGTTCCGCGCTTATGCTGCGGACACTCAATCGTTCCTCGCGCTCATAGACGAGAGAGAGCACCCCATTGTCCGGAGCGACGAAATGATATTTTTCAGTCGAAGCCACAATCGGGCGACGCGCTGTTCCCACTCCGGGATCAACAATGACCAGGTGCACGGTGCCGGACGGAAAGTAGGAATATGCCTGGGCCAGGCTAAGTGCGGCGTCGAAGACATCGAAGGGCTGAACCGAATGAGTGATATCCACGAACGCCAAATCGGGATTGATACTCACCATCACCCCCTTCATGGTTCCCACGAAGTGATCCTGCAGACCGAAATCGCTAGTCAGAGTGATGATTGAATTTCGCGGCACGAATCCCTCTTAGCGGTGCGCAGGTTCTTCCGCGAAGGTAAATCTCCGCCGAACACAGAGTCAAGACCCTGACGTAAATGGTTATCCCCAGGTCTTGCTGAAGGTGTTCCGCCCAACTTTATTGGCGGATGATGCACGAGCCCAAAGCCGTAGCGGCTAAAGGATTTCAATGTTGCCTGAGCTGGTTTCGACTTCCACTCGCGGGCCACCCCCCCGAACATGGCCGCGAATCTCTCTCCGCGCAATACTTCCCTGTACCGTGACCGGTCGATGGACCGCGATGGACCCGGAATGGGTATGCGCGTTCAGGTCAAAGGCGGCGTCAGAGTCGAGCCGCAAACGAATCGTACCCGACCCGGTGTGGACGATCCATCCGCCGCGGGGCTCGCCCTCGGCGCTGACTTCACCGCTGCCGGCTCGCGCCTCAAGCGATCCGCGCACCCCGCGCGCCTCAATCCCACCGGAGCCGGTCTTCAGACGAACAGAGCCGGGCGCCGATTGCTCGAATTCGATGTGGCCGCTGCCGGTCTCGCCTTCGAAGCTGCCGGCAATGTCGCGGGCGCGAATCGAGCCGCTCCCTGTCTTGGCATAGACGTCTCCTTGCACGTTTTCCAACTTCATCTCACCAGAACCAGTCTCGGCGCGAACCCTGTTGCCGACATTTCGGATATGCAGGTCGCCGGACCCGGCGTTGATGTCAACCATACCCGCCAGGCCCTCAATCATCTGCGCTCCAGAACCGCTATGAGAAGACAGCTGGGTGTGGACGGGAACCATCAGTTCGTAGCTGATCGACACATTCCGGAGCAGTTCTGTGTCCTGCACATGCCCGATGCGGATACTGTTGCCACTCTGCTGAATGGGAGGATTGGTGACCAGGCGCCTGACTCTATCCTGCGCGTCGGAGCCCGAAGCACGGATATATCCAGTGATCTCTACCTTTCCCTCGGCTCCGGTGTGCGCCGTGATACTGCCGGAACCGGTGACCAGGTCGATGTCCACCGGACCGGTGAGGTCGAGTGTGCGATGGAATCGAGCCTCGCTCGCTGCGCGGGCAGGAACAGCGGTGGAACAACCTACCAGGAAAATCAGCGCGGAGACGAGAGTTTTGCACCCGCCCATACCACCTCCCCAGGCGTCTTTTCGCCCACTCAGTCGACGTCAATGTCTCCGGAACCGGTGTGTACAGAAACCCGAGGTCCGCCGCTTCCTACCGCGCCTTCGAGGGAATGCCCTAGCCGGTCCAGATTTCCCTCTACCGTGGTTGTCACGGCATGATTGATCTCAAGTTCGCCGGAGTCAGTGTTGGCGTCCAGCTGAAAGGCAG
>JAFATF010000040.1 GCA_019244045.1 Acidobacteriota bacterium | reverse complement strand
GCACCACGGGGCCCGCCATCTGCTGGAGCCGGGATCAGGGTTTGAGCGATGACTATCCTTGCTACCGCGTTGCAGCATTTCTTCGCCGGAACTCCCTGTTTCCGACGCCGCGCGCATCTCACCCCGGCGCCCGCGAACGCTGATACGACATTACGGATGGGTCCTGAATCAGGCCGTCGCGTGCAGCAGCAGCGGCCAATTCGCAATCATTGGTGGCAGTCCGCTCTCAGTCATACTGGCAAGGGCATCCCCCGCCGACGCCGCTGACCCGTCAAATCCCCATAGACGGCGAGCCGCTGACCACTTCCCGCGGGTTCGTTCTTCGGAGGCTTTCGGACGCCGGCCTCGGCACCGGGCGGCATCACAAACCTGGCCGGCATCCGAAACCCTTCACGAGACCGGACAAAAGGGAACCCTTTTGCGCGGTAAAATCTGCCTCCATAAGCGATTGAAAACGAAGAGCCTCGATCGCGCAAAAGGGTACGCGCATAATTCCCGGCATGATCGGCTATGCGCGTGTATCGCGGGAAGACCAGAACCCGCAATATCAGCTTGATGCCCTGCAGGCGGCGGGCTGTGCCCGGATTTTTGAGGATCGAATGTCCGGGGCGGAGTTCTCGCGGGCCGGTCTGGATCAGGCGTTGGCCGCGCTCGAACCGGGTAGCGTGCTGGTGGTCTGGAAGCTCGACCGGCTGGGCCGTTCGATGCTGGAGATGGTCAAGACCGTTCTCGACCTCGACCGGCGCGGGATCGGTTTCCGGTCGCTCACAGAGAGTTTCGACACGAAAACCGCGCTCGGGCGCGGCGTGCTGGCGCTGCTGGCGGCGGTGGCGGAAGACGAACGGGACCGGCTGCGGGAACGAACACGGGCCGGGATGCAGGCGGCACGGCGGAATGGCAAGCATATCGGCAGGCCGTCGACTCTGACCCCCGAAAAACTCGACCTGGCGCTACGGCTGATTGCGGAAGGGAAGGGTAAAGCCGCCGCCGCGCGGATGATCGGCGTCCATCCTGCCACGCTGCGGCGGGCGCTGAATGGGCGTGACGATCTCGGGGATATTCAGCACAGGGAAAGCGTCCGGCCTCTGTGCGGGTCGGGCGGAGGGCGTGACATGGATTTTGAACTGATCTCAGCCGTTTTGTTTTTTCCAATAAATACGCATGACGCAAAAGTTGATGGCAGGATGTTCCGATGCCGGTAAGGCCAGTAGTTTGGTTAACTGCATTTTAACGGAGTGGTGTTCGATTATCTTATTACATATAATATGTAATAGTGAAATCGAACACTTATCCAAATGGGTCCCATCTTTTGACGCACCGCTGCATCTCCCGTAGCCGCCGGGAGGCTCACGGGTCCCATCGCCTTCCGCGCTAAAAAGAGCATGCATATCCTTGGTTGCAAGCAGGCTCGCTCAGGAATTCTGAAAACCGCCTCTAAGGACAGAGATGTTCGCCAAGTGTTCGAGCATCCCGTTGTTTAGCTAACAACCGACGCTATGCCCTCATCTATGCTCGCAGCACAAAGCCTATCAATCCCACAGACGCAAGACGGCCCTCCGCCTCCGCGGGAGGTTACACTGGGAATCTGGAGAATGTTGGACAAAATTGCTCCACTCCGCCCAGAGGCGGAGTGGAGCAATGCCGCAGCATACGGGCAGGAGGGCTGGTCGATCAGGCAACCAAATGGGGCTTTTTGGCCTTTGCCGGCGGCCGCGGCGAAGACACTGGCCCTTGCGGGCCGTGATCATCATTCGAGTATTGGAATTGCACCGGCACGGTTCTACCACCCGCCACCGGGACCTCCTGGAACACTTCGGTCAGTGGGTTGGCTTCGAAGACGGGGAAGTCGCCGCACTCCTCTCCCTGCCGCGAGGTCCAGCCGAGCAGGGATGCCGCTCCTCCGTTGATCACTTGCTCGACATCCGGATCGGTGCGCGCCTCGTTCAGTTCGTGATAGAAGGTCGCCACCACGTTTTTCCATGGAGCATCGAACACCGGTATGCCATTGGTCTGTCCATTGGTCGTCTCGGAATATACACCAATAGCGTAATAGATCGACTTGCCACCGATCATGACCGAACCGTGATAGCCACCTAGCCCGTTCAGTGAATCGGCTTCCTCCTCCTCAGGCACCCCGCGGCGTCGGTGCTCTACTCTGTGGCCGCCTTGTGTTCCACCGGGTGAGGCATTGTCGTTCAACACGGTTCCGCGCGGCAACATAAAGTTGAACACGGTCGTACTGAGATCAAAGCCAGAAAATTTACCCTGGCTATTGAGTTGGATGACGAGCTGTTCCACATCACCCTGCGAAAAATGTGCCGGGACCGGCCCAGGAAGCTTCTGGGAGGACATGAATTTGCTGGTCGGCACCGCTGTGAAATATTGCGCCATCACATTGTTGAGCGTAGGCTCGGTCATTGCTGCCGCAAGCGCCCAGTCAATGTTCTGAATATCGCTCGGCTGCCAGCTGTCGCCTGCTATGTAGAAGTTCGTGAAAGTGAGCGCTGGGATCGTCTTGCCGCCGTGGTAAAGCAAATCGTGGGTGGGGGTCGGCGGCAAGCCAGGTGCAATCTGCTCCGGCTCCAAATCGGGAACACCCCCCATGTTTCGGTATTTGCGTTCCGCGGGGGATCCTTTCCGAACGTGGACATTCATGGGTCGGAAATGATGCCGCTTTGTGTGGTCACTAGGCATTGCAATCTCCTCTTTTGGTTTACCGCGCTCGATAGTGCACTGATAATCGCCAGTTAAGTGTGAGGTCATTCACACATCCTACGCGGGCGGAGTTTGGTCGAACCGCAAACTTCCCGCCGATCGCCAGTTTGTTGCGAATGACTGCGCAATGGGCGTTGGCGCATGGATACACTACGCAATTGAAATAACATGCAATTTTAAAAATTGGGGTTTGCCGTAGGTTGCTGAAATTACTTAATTCTCGGCATATCCATACACCAACGCCTCTCGGCACCGCTCCAAGACAACCGCTCCATCCTCCTCTACTCAACCCCAACCCGTCTCCAGGAGGCCACCTTCGAACGGCTCGGTATCGATCCCGGACGTGTCTAGTAACCGAAAAACCCAGCCGGCGGCAAATCACGTCGGATCAATCGCTTGTACGTTCTAACAATGAAAACTTCAGATTAGAGTGGCGGACGCGTAAATGGTCTGCATGCAATAGGCCGATCTGGCTCAAGCTTTCCGAAGCATCGCCCGGATTGTTTCGACCGGTACTCCAAAGGTTGGCGACCCGCGAGATCGACATTCCATATTTCATCAGGGCCCGAAGGTGTGTCGGTTTCTTTATTGGGATCTCGGGCGTGGTCGGACTCGCCGGGCTCATCGACGTATCCGCCACTTCTTGACGAAGCGGTGCTGACGCCAGGATCGGCAAAACGCGGGGTTTACGCGATTTGGGCTCCTGTGCAGCGCTCGGAGCCGGTTGTTCGGCGATCTTCTGTTTTGGTGTGAAAAGCGCCTCAGCGGCTTGCCGCGCCCTCATAATTTGCTCGCGATCACCGCTGCGAAATCGGTCATGTTGCTGACGACGG
>JAFATF010000272.1 GCA_019244045.1 Acidobacteriota bacterium | reverse complement strand
AGCGGCGGAAACCGCCTTTGATGCTCTAAAGAGGGCAGACACCACGGCCACCACACTGGCCGATTTTCAACGACGCGTCGAGGCCAGCTGGATCAAAGAAGAGCTCTGGAAGGTTCGCAATTTTCACCAAGCATTCGAGCACGGGTTGTGGGCTGGTCTTTTTCACGCAGGCCTGCAGCAGTTCACAGGCGGACGCGGGTTGCGCGACCGCTATTCCGCGAAGTCTGGGTACCAACTCATGAAACCGCTTAACCAACTCCCTGCCAATGGTGGTGCTCGGAAACATCTGCTGGGGCCGGCTAAAGGAAATGGTAAAGTTACCTTCGACAAGCTCACCGACCTTTATCACTCAGGAACTCGGCACGAGGAAGATCAACCCTCGCACCTGGTCATTCATGACACCAATATTTGCGAGCAACGCTGCATCAAGGAGTTCGGCAGTCCCTGCCAGAATTTTTGTCCCGCCAACGTCTATGAGATGCTGGATGACAGCTCGGCCCCTAATGGCAAACGCATCAGCCTGAATCCCTCCAACTGTGTGCATTGTAAGACGTGCGATATTCAGGATCCCTACCAGATCATCACCTGGGTACCACCCGAAGGTGGCGGCGGCCCGAACTACGATGGAATGTGACGGATCGGGTTGGGTCAGAGGTGCACGAGTTTTCCGCCGTGACCCGGAAGGTTTCGAGGATCACTTGCCAGCAAACCGAGAATAGCACCACGCGAGCGGACTGGCCTGCTTTATAATGGAGTGAGTTTCCGACCGCCTTGACCTGCGGAAACCATGGCCATGGCGGCGAGGCTTTGTAGGCATGCCTAGAAGGCCGAGGGTGTGGGGGGAAACGCCCGCGCCTCCCGTGCTTCGCGAGAAGCGCTTGGAAAGGAGACACCCGCCAGTGTGCGCGAGCACTCTGCTTGTGCTCCTTTTGCCTGAGATTGACGTTACGCAATGAGCAGGTTGTTGTGCGATCGCCAGCGCATGCCAGGCGGCACTCATTGCGTGAGGACCAGGGCTTGGTGCTGACGCTTACCGACAAATTCGGCCGCGCTATTACGGATCTGCGAATCGCGGTTACCGATCATTGCAACTACAGATGTGTATATTGCCGCACGGGCAACGAGGGCCCCCTCTATGCCGACCTGCCATTTTCCGACTACCTGCGCATGGCACGGATCTTTGCCGGCCTGGGAATCAAGAAAATCCGGCTGACCGGTGGCGAACCCCTGCTGCGGCGGGGGGTGGTCGATTTCGTTCGCCAACTCTCCATCTTGCGCAGCTCCGACGGTCAGCCGCTCGACCTTGCTATGACCAGCAACGGACATCTCTTGGCCGAGCTTGCAGCGCCGCTCAAGCAAGCTGGTCTGGATCGCATCACTGTGAGCATGGATGCAGTCGATCCCGACCGCTTCAGTCGTATCACACGTGTGGCCCGCGGATTCGATTCCGTGTTAGCCGGCATCCGGGCGGCCAAGCGGGTCGGCCTGGCTCCGGTAAAGGTCAACTGTGTATTGATGCGCGGCTTCAACGAAGATCAAATTGTTCCATTCGGCAGGTTTGCCCGGGCAGAGGGCGTGGTGGTGCGTTTTATCGAGTTCATGCCTCTAGAGGAAGGGCGTGTGTGGTCTCCTGATGTGGTGGTGAAGCTGGAGGAAATTCTCGGCCGTATGATGGAATTCCGCCCCCTCGTCGAAATCCCCCGCGCTCGGAGCGAAACCGCCCGCCGCTATGTCTTTGATGATGGTATTGGTGAGATTGGGATCATTGCGCCAGTCTCACATCCCTTTTGTGGCCAGTGCAGTCGCATCCGCATCACCTCCGATGGCAAGATTCGCACGTGCCTATTTTCTGTCTGGGAACACGATCTTCACGAATTGATGCGCCGCGGCGCCTCCGACGAGCAATTGGCAGATTTCATCCGGACTGTGGTGATTAGCAAAGAAGCCCGCCATCATATCGGTGAACCAGATTTTCTTCCGGCCTCGCGCACTATGGTCCACATCGGCGGCTAGTTTCGTGTCCTCTAGTAACCTTCGGCCGATCACCTTTCGATATCGGCATAACCTTCGCCCATCGATTACAATACCTCAGTAGCTCATTATGTCGACGCGAACGTTTTCACTTCAGCAAGCGCAAGCTCTTTTGCCTGTGCTCGAATCCCTCCTACGAACCGCCATCAACGGAAAAAAGCTGATTGAAGAAGTGGATGGCGAGTTTCAGGAGGCGGCCCACAAAGTCTTTCTTAAGGGCGGCACGCTGCTCAACATCGCACAATTGGCACGGCGAAAAGCTCAGCGCGAGAAGGCAGTGCAGCGGGTCAAAGATGCGGTTGCGGAAATAGATGCTACCGGCGTTCAGGTCAAAGATCTCGACATAGGTCTTCTGGATTTTCCCTGCCGTGTCGACGGTGAGATCATCCTGCTGTGCTGGAAGTTAGGCGAAACCGCCATTACCCACTGGCATGGCGTTGAAGAAGGTTTTGCCGGCCGCAAGCCAATCGATGAGCGCATTGCTCGTGCGGGCAAAAACAAGAGCAGCTAGCCCGGACAGATTTTACAAACGGCGAGTTCACTACAGTTCACAAGGATCAGAAATAGCAACGGGTCTTCGGCGTCGGACCCTTGCTCGCTTAGCTTCTCTCTAGGCTAGGCCTTGTGCGCACAACGCTTTTCGCCTTCTGCTAGTATTTACATATTATTCAATGTCTTACCGAGCTCTACACCAGATCAGCAAGCCTTGCCTCCAGGCTTGATTGGCCGGGCGTCGAAGTCTATGTTTTCAACGGCAGGTGGCACGGTGTCGATACATCCAGTGGCGGTTTCCCGCAGCGGCCCGAAGAAGGTGCGCAACCTGAAGAGCGTTGTGGCCGGAACGGTCATTGTGCTCCTGCTTATGTGGGCATTCGCCTCGGCCGGAGTTTACGCCGCTATGCGCCAGCCGCCCGAAAGCTTCGCGCGCATCATGGCCCGCGTGCCCGGTCCAGTAGCCTTTCTGCTCCTTCCCTTTGAAACCTTGTGGACCAAGGCGCGCGCCGGAGCCCTGAACATCGGCGACCGGGCACCCGATTTTTCTCTGCCGACGATCGACAAAAGTTCGCGAGTACAGCTCGCGAGCCTCTTGGCGAAGCAGCCGGTCGTGCTCATATTCGGCAGCTACACATGACCACCGTTCCGGCGGGAGGTTCCTGCCTTGAACAAGTTGTACGACGAATACCGGAATCGCGTGGCCTTCCTCGCCGTTTACATCGTGGAAGCGCACACCAGCGATGTGTGGCAGATGGAAAGTAATATTCGCGATCACGTGATCTTTGCCAGCCCCAAGAATGAAGAAGAGCGCGCCCTCGTCGCCGGAGCCTGCGTCCGTAAATTAGGTATTAAATTTCCCGCCGTTCTGGACCAATTTGACAACCCGACTGAAAAGGCTTACACCGGGTGGCCGGATCGCATTTACCTCATCGACGCGCGCGGCCGTGTGGTTTTTAAGAGCAAACCCGGCCCATTTGGCTTCAAACCAGTTCAATTGAGCAGCGCTTTGGCGCAATTGCAGTGAACCCTTGGTTGCGCATGCGGGTGCGCGAGGGATTCGGCTTCCGCTGCTGCGCCATTGCGGCTGCCTCGTTCCTCAATCATTGGTTGGCGGGCTCGTTCTCAGGAAATCGATGCAGCTCGCCGACCCAGCCCTGACTCGGCTGCCGCACTATTGTCGCGTCGCTTTCAACGGTAATCAGGATCGTGATCTTAGGGCAAGCGCTACTTGAGGAGCATCTGAATAACTGGGTTACTGTGCGCTGCCGCCCGGGGTACCGGGCCGCAGTCGGAAAGCAGCGCGACAGGGCGGGCCTAAGATCCAGGTTTTACATTTGGCCGTTCAGGTTACATTCATTTTCATTAGCTACGATTGAAGGAAGTGCGGAGCGAAGGAGCAACTGGCCGGAGGTAAATTAGCGGATGTTTGTGCTGCCAGCACAAATCACCCCGGCGTTTAGGCGGCAGAGCGCAAGCTCGAGGATGCTTACGCGCTCAGTTCACCAGCGAACAGCGCCTCTGCCGGGTCGGTGGAGTTCGGAAAATCACGCTGGATTTCGTCTGGATGGCTAGAAATTGCGGAGTGACTACCGAAACGAACCGTCCGTTTTGAGGTATTCGCCAGGATGGAGAAACCCTCTCTTTTTCGACGCTCGTGGCCAAGCGATATGTTTTTGGCCGGCGTGATAAGCATTTTCTCGCTGTGTGGGTTGATTCTCATCCTCTCCGCCGCCGCAGAAGGGCAGAACGCCACCTTGCACGGAGTCGTGACCGACCAAACGGGAGCTCGAGTTTCGGGTGCTGCTGTCATGGTTACGGATGGGGGCGGCACTTCGCGAACGGTGGACTCGGATCAGAACGGAAACTATTTTTTTCCGCAACTAGAGGCGGGGGTTTACATTTTGCAGGCGTCGGCTCCCGGCATGGCAACCAAGCAACCTCTCTCGTTGACTCTGAGGCCGGGTGGCCAGGGGGTGAATCTCACCCTGGTCGTGCTGGCCGAAAAGCAGAAGATTGAAGTCGAAGACCAATCCGGTCCGACCATTAGCGCAGAGAATGTCAACAATGCCGGTTCCATCACATTACGCGGAAATGATTTGCAAGCCCTGGGGGATAGCCAGGAAGACTTGGCGCAGGACCTCCAAGCCCTCGCTGGACCTTCTGCCGGTCCAAGCGGGGGGCAATTCTATATGGATGGATTCAGTGGTGGCAGTTTACCCACCAAGGAATCGATTCGGGAAATCAAGATCAACCAGAACCCGTTTTCTCCGGAGTACGACAAGCTCGGCTATGGCAGGATCGAGGTTTCGACCAAGTCGGGTGGGGAGAAAATGCACGGGCTTGGTTTCTTTAATGTGGGTGACAGTGTGTGGAATTCCCGTGATCCCTACGCGCAGCAGAAGGCACCATTTCTGTTGCGCGAGTACGGAGGTAACCTGGGAGGACCAATCACTCCTGCTCTTGCATATTTTCTTGATGTCGAGGGTGCCGCCATCGACAACGGGGCGATCATCAATGGTTTCCTGGTGGCACAACCTGCATTCACCATCAGCCCTTTTAACTCGGTATTCACCGTTCCGCAGCGACGAATCATCGTTTCCCCACGCCTAGATTACAAGCTGGCTGCCGACAACCTTTTTTCCTTTCTCTACCGAGTCGAGGAAGCCAATGTGAGGGACTCGGGGGTGGGCAGCTTGAATCTAGAGACGCTCTCGAACCATGTCCATTTCCTCAGCCACACGTTTCAGGCCAGCGAGACGGCAACTATTGGGGACCGGCTGGTGAACCAGGCAAGATTCCAGTTTTTTCGTATTGGCAGCTCGACCCTGCCAAATACCCCAGGATATGAAATCCAGGTCCTCGGAGCGTTCAATGGTGGCGGCTCGCAGCTCGGGCCGCTTTACGATACGCAGAACAATTTTGAAGTTCAGGACTACGTCACCCTCATCCACCAGGACCATACACTGCATTTCGGCATCAGAGTGCGCGCCACCAGCGACGCCAATATTTCGCGGGCAAACTTCGCGGGTACGTTCATCTTCGCCGGTGGCACGGGTCCAGAATTAAACGCGAATAACCAACCCATATTGGCAGGCAACGGAAATCCGGTTGTGGTCCCTTTAGAATCCATCGAGCGTTATCGTCGCACCTTGTTGTTTCAGCAGCTGGGGTATTCACCGGTCGAAATCCGCGCTCTGGGCGGGGGTGCGACCCAGTTCCGAGCGAATGCGGGAGAGCCGCCGCTGTCGGCGAGCCAAGCTGATCTCGGGGTATTCTTTGGTGACGAGTGGCACATCCGCCCCAATCTCATCATTTCTTCCGGACTTCGCTACGAGTGGCAGACCAATCTTAATGACCGGCGCGATTTTGCTCCGCGACTCGGACTCTCATGGCATCCAGAGAAGTCGAAATTCACCTTCCGCGCCGGTTGGGGCATCTTCTATGAGCGGTTTGCATTGGGAGATGTGATCACCGCTCTCAGGTTCAACGGGATTCGACAGCGGCAATTTATCGTCTACAATCCAGATTCCTATCCCCTTCCCCCTCCGATCACCGTTCCCTCGTCTTTGCAGGAACTCAGCCCCTCACTCCGGACACCCTACTTAATGCAATCGGTGCTGAGCATAGAGCGGCAGTTGGCTCGAAATACCACGATTGCCGTGACCTATTCCAACACGCATGGGCTGCGCCAACTGCGCACCGAGAACAGGAATGCGCCTCTACCAGGAACCTTCAACCCGTCAGTACCCGGCAGTGGAATATTCCCGCTCGGCTTTGCTGCACCTGTCTTCCAGATGCTCTCCGCCGGGCTCTATAACCAGAATCAGGTCGTCATAAATGCGAACTCGCGGCTAAGCTCCGCATTTTCTTTTTTTGGCACCTATACATTTAATCGCGCCCTCAGCAATACCGATGGACTCACCACGCTGCCGGCCAATCCCTACAATTTCCTGGGCGAGTACGGGCCCGCGGCGACGGACGTACGAAACTCTTTAAGCGTTGGTGCCTCCTATGAGAGGTGGAGATTGCGGATCGCTCCCATGTTGACCGTGCGCTCCGGGCCGCCGTTCGATATCACAACCGGTAGCGATTTATACGGCGACACACTTTTCAACGCACGACCCGGCATAGTCTCTGATTCCAGCAAGCCTGGTCTGGTAGAGACTCGGTACGGATTGCTCGATCCCAATCCCGCGCCTGGAGAAGCTACGTTGTCGCGGAACTACGGCCGGGGACCGGGTTATCTCCTATTAAACCTTCGGCTAACCAAGCTATTCGAGTTTGGCGGAAGGTCGATTCCAAGTAGAGTGGCATCGCCCAATAGTAGTGGTCAGACCACCAGTTCCGAAGGTCATCGCTACACGATCTCCCTCGCAGCCTCTCTGCGCAATGTCCTGAACCACAAAAATCCCGGGCCGATCATCGGGGATATTACTTCTCCGCTGTTTGGACAGGCGAACCAAACCTATGGAGCAACCACCTTAGGAGGGACGGGATTCCTGGAAACCGCCAATAATCGCCGTCTGGAACTGCAAGCAAAATTTATCTTTTAGGTGCGCCACGAGCAAAACGAGTTGGGCGACGGACCACTCGTTTGCGTAACTGTGTAGTCGATGAGGGTAGGTCCCTCGGAGTCGTCTGGCAGGTGAAGGCGCGAAACCACTTCGGCGGCTGCGGGCACTTATGGGGCACGCTGCTTTTGCAAAACCGCTACGCCACGACCTACCTCCTTCGGCGGATGGACCCGGCATCGTTCCATCACGGGTGAACGGCCGAGACTTGAGCGCCAGGCCCGGGGGTGATTTATGTGCTGCAAAAAGCGGCTCTCTGAGGCCGCGGAAGCTGCTTCAACGTTGATTCGAGTCCTACCTGAGAGCATTTGCTTACGAACTGCCACAATGAAGACCTCACGGCATGGATTGAAGTCTTGTCGACCGCAGGGTTGGTCGTCAAGCTCGATAGAAATCATTCACCATGCATCTTGTTCGCGCCCTTACTCTCGTGCAGTGGCAGATCGGATCAGGTGCTTTACCGATTGCGAGTAACTCCCCAATACACCACAGAGACCAGAAGAAGAAATGGCAAAAAGGCCGGAACCGCATACTGCAAACCATCGACATAAAAGGTACTCACCGTGATCGCCAGCAATGACGCAATGCCTAGCCAATTGGAATAGGGAGAAAAAGCTAATTTCATGCGGAGAAAGGCAGCAGCCTGGTGAGGAAGAGTCCTGCGAAATCGGATATGGCTTAGTAAAATCAGCATCCAAACAAAGAACATGCCGGCGACGGCTACTCCGTAGAGCATGAGGAAGGCACGCTGAGGTGCATAGACGGCCAGCAGTATCGCCGCCACCATTCCCGCCGTGGAGAGGGCAAGCGCGCGATGTGGAACGCCATTCCTGCTTAACCGTGCTATCCAGAGCGGGGCATAGCCATCAC
>JAFATF010000559.1 GCA_019244045.1 Acidobacteriota bacterium | reverse complement strand
ATGCCTTTTCGTGGACCTGGAAAACCGAGCCCATTGCGCAAGAGCGGGGGAAAAGCTCCGCCTCCGGAAGACACGTTTGAGGAGGCTGGCTTCCTGAAGCATTTGGGGCTGCAGCAAAAGCCGGTTAGCATCAAGTTGGCAGATGGCGAAGTCGTGCAGGGTTGGATCGAATACTACGACAAAAATATGGTCCGGCTCACGCGCGAGGGCGCTCCCAATCTATTTATCTTTAAGCATGACATCATGTATATCGCCGAGGACACGGGGCGCAAGCGCGCGTAACCACCTGTTCCGTTACGTTCTGCCATTCCGGGATCAACTCCAGTGCGGAGATTCGAGCACTCGCCGGAGAGTTGCTCGTTCTCGGCCACTATTTCCCGAGGAGGGAAGCTCGGTACTAGAAAATCTTTTCTCCTCGTTTACAAGACGACACCTGGGGTGCAGAGTTCGCGCGCAAATCCATGACCAAGCGCATTGACCATTTTGAATTCGTTCCGCCGATGTCAGATATTGCCCGGGAGGCCGGGGCTTTGCTGATGCCGTATTTCGAGCAGCGAATCAAATTCGAGTACAAAGGCGACGTCGATTTGGTCACGGAAGCGGATCGCCGGTCCGAGGCCCTGATTCTAGAGCGTATTCGCACGCGCTGGCCGGGACATGATGTCATTGGAGAAGAAGGTGGGCGAATCGAGTCCGGCAGTGAATATCGTTGGTATGTGGATCCGCTGGACGGGACAACAAATTTCGCCCACGGATTTCCAGTTTTTTGCGTGTCGCTGGCTATCGAACATCGTGGCGGGCGACTCGCGGCGGTGGTCTACGATCCGACTCGGGATGAGCTTTTCGTGGCGGAGAAGCAAAAGGGAGCGTATCTCAACGGCGAACCGATTCATGTGTCAGCCGTGAACAGCCTCGCCGAATCTCTCCTGGCAACGGGCTTTCCTAGCCACAAACGGCATAAAAATCCGAATATTTATTTCTATCATCAGATTACCTTGCGAACGCATGGTGTTCGCCGGGCGGGCTCTGCAGCCTTGGATCTGTGCTGTGTGGCGTGTGGACGATTCGACGGCTTCTGGGAATTCAATCTGAACCCCTGGGATACGGCCGCCGGAGTTCTGATCATCGAGGAGGCGGGAGGGCAAGTTACCGTTTTCGATGGCAGCCCCTTCGACGTCAGGAGCCAGGAAACTTTGGCCACAAATGGAATCATCCACCGACAGCTGCTCGCGGAATTTGACCAGATCTTTCGCGGGCGGGGACTCGAGCCCCTGCCCAGCCCGGTCGAATACGCCAAACCAGGCGGGAAGCTATAGAATTAAGGTGGGGAGGGTGCCGGCCGAACTTGCCGCGGCCTCCTACATGAGTTCACGACTGATCAGCAGGCGAAAAAGCGTGCCCCAATCGGTTCTCGAACGACAAATCGAAAAACGGCCGGATCAGGTGCTCCTCAAGGGCCGAATTCTGTTCCTTACCGAAGATCCAGAGCTGATCAAGCGGCAAATGGCAGGCGAGGATTTGCCGTGGGACACCCGTCAGCCGGGGAATAACCCCAAGCTGCGCGATGACATCTCGACCGACGAGATCACCCCGGCCCATTATTGTTTCTATTTCGATCGAACGCTTGGCGAAATTCCTTATATGGGCTTGAAATGCGGTGGCGTGCTTCCCGTGGGGCGCGGCGAGGTCAAGCGAGGGGGATTCGTTTGCTCGGTCAGCGGCAAACGAAGAGGGAAGGGATCAAGCCGCGAACAATCGCCATACGCAGAGATGAGTGCGGGCATTCAGCTGGTGATTGCCGAAAATATCGAGCGTATTTACCGGCAGAATTGCCAGAATTTGGGCTTGCTCACCTCGACTAATTTCTCGCTGATCGACAAAATTCGCTCGGGGGAAGAGATTCGGCTCAGCGAGTTTACCCATGGCGAGGATGAGATCACGCGACAGGTAATCGAATACGGCGGATTATTTCCCTTCAATGTGGCGCGCTTACAGAAGAAGGTATTCTTGCCAGCCATCAATAGCGCCAAGCGTGCCATGACGTTGGCAGAAAAAATCTTTGCCCAACATATGATCAACGATCGTGGCGGCGTGGGCGTCTCTTCCGTCCAGCCCGGCGATACGGGCTTCGCCCGTGCCGATCTACGCTTCAGCCACGAGTACGTTACCCCCATGGCGGCCATCTTCTTCGAGCATTACCTGGGCAAGGATACTAAGGTTAACGACCCCTCTTCCATCCTCTTCTTTCGCGACCACCTAACCTTCCTCGATGAAGTCATTTCGGAGGAAAAGAAGAAGTTGGGACTACTTGATCTGGCAACTCAGCTCAAGCTCAAACAGCAGGAGTTCTCAAAACAACAGGGCGTCCGCCTGCACGGCGAATTGCCTGATCGCAAGGGGAGCGAGGGTATCTGTCATTCCATTGTGCTGGAAAGCTACGCTTTGCCGGGACAGCTTAATATTGGCTCCGATTCCCACACTCCGCACGTGGGAGCGGTCGGATGCGTGGCCTTTGGCATTGGCACGACAGACCTATTCAATAGCTGGATCACCCGGGATGTCAGGGTGCGGGTGCCCGAGTCGGTGAAGATCGTCATTCGAGGTAGGAAGCATCCCAACGTTACGGCCAAGGACTTTATTCTGAAGATCCTCAGCCTCGACTATGTCCGGAGCGGTAAGGCACTCGCCAAAGTCATGGAGTATGCGGGGGAGGCAATTGAGGAGTTGAGCGTCGACGAGCGCGCAACCATGACCAATATGGCTGCGGAAATTGGGGGTTTTACCGGAATCGTTGCTCCTGATGCGAAGGTAGTCGATTTCTTAGCCGAGCGGCGGGGCATTGAGCGAGAAGAAGCGGAGAAATTGCTGCTGGGATTGAATAGCGATCCGGATGCGGAGTATCAGGAGCTTATTGAGCTCGACGCGAGCGAGATTACCCCAATGGTAGCCACTCCGGGTGATCCGGGGAACGGGAAGTACATTCGCGAATTGAATACACCGGTGCCGGTCGAGATTGCCTACGGGGGAACGTGCACTGCGGGAAAAAACCAAGACATGGACATGTATGCGTGCGTTCTGGCCGACGCTCTCAAACAGGGTAAGCGGGTGGCCGCTTCGGTGAAGTTCTACATACAATTCGGGTCGCAGCAAACCCGGGATTATGCCGTGAGCAGGGGGTATCTCGACATCTTCCAAAAAGCCGGCGCTAGAGTAATTGAGCCAAGTTGCGGGGCTTGTATCAACGCCGGTCCAGGCGTGTCTACCCGCGCCGATCAGGTCGTCATAAGCGCCCAGAACCGGAACTTTCCCGGGCGCAGCGGGCCAGGACAGATGTATTTGGCAAGCCCCTTGACGGTTGCGGCCAGCGCAGTGGCCGGGTACATCGTCGCATATCAGCCCAGTGAGAAGCAGGAGCTGATTTCGACGCAGAGTTAAATGCGAAAGGAAGGAAGGGCTGCAGGCTGCTTGGAGCCTTTGAAGAGCATAGCCTTGCGGGCGCCTGGGCAGCGTGCGTGCCCCTGCGAGGAAAGGTGTTCGACGTGACGATTCATGGACGGGGTTCTGGATTCTTGTTAGAATGACCGTTCACTCCAGCCCTGTCTATCCTGGGGAGACACAACAATGGCATATGTAATTGCAGAACCTTGCATCGGAACCAAAGACACGGCCTGCGTAGACGCCTGTCCGGTTGATTGCATCCATCCCAAGAAGGATGAAGAGGCCTACGCGAACGAGGAGATGCTCTATATCGACCCGGTGGAATGTATCGACTGCGGCGCATGCGTTCCCGTCTGTCCGGTGTCGGCAATTTTCGCCCTGGATGACCTGCCAGAGAAGTGGAAACAATTCACCGAGCGCAATGCTCAGTACTACGGCCGATAAATGTTGAATTCAGCTTCGAAAGCGCATACCTGCCTGGCGCTTTCTTTTGCCCATTCGTCAATGTCATTCCGTGGGCGGGTCGACACGGCTCGAACCAGCCGGGCGTTGGGCCAGCGCGGGAGCGGGGGTTTCGCTACCCGTGAGGTGGTTAATTGCACGCCTATGCGTCCCCGCTGACTTTCCATCCTCAACCGTGTCAATTACAATCAAATTTTATCGCACCAAGAGGCGCTGATGAGTGAGCGGTGAGCGTCCATGCCGCTGAAGGACTCTGAGGCGATCATTCTGCGCACTTACCCGCTGCGTGAGGCTGATCTGCTGGTGACATTTCTCACACGGATAGAGGGTAAAGTTCGCGGGGTGGCGCGGGCGGCAAAGAAGTCAAAGCGTCGTTTCGGGGGAGCGCTCGAGCCTCTTACTTATGTTCGAGCGTACTACGAAGATCGGGAGCGACAGGATCTACCACGGCTCGACGCCTGTGAGGTGATTGCGTCACCTCTGGCGCGGGAGGTGACCTATGCGCGCGCGGTTGCACTCGGTCACGTCGCGGAACTGCTCGACGAATTGCTGCCGGATCGTGAATCCGACGACGCCGTATTTCGCCTGACCTTATCGGTGCTCGACGCCCTCCGTGGCGACCAGGTCTGGATGCCGGTTACCTATTTCGAGCTTTGGTTGACGCGGCTGACGGGCTTGTTGCCGGACTTGTCGGAATGCAGCGTGTGCGGTGCGGCACTTAACGGTCGCCGGGCTTTCTTCCATGTGCTATCTGACGGCCTGATGTGCATAGACGATAAGCGGCTGGCCTCTGGCGAGCTTGCAGCCGAATCACGGATGCTGGCGCGAGAGATGTTTCGATATCCGGTCGAAACTTTAGCGGGGGCGTCCTGGCCAAAGTCGCGGGGTGGTGATTTACGTAAGTTTCTGTTACAGAGACTGGAACGGCATATCGAGAAAAAGCTCGTGACCGCAGGAATGCTCGAAAGAATCTAGGCGGTCAGCACTCCGCATTTGAACGGCTTGCTCTGGCGCTGGCTTGGGTTGCGCATCAGAGGGATTGCATCTTAATCCACTGCTAACATGAACTCACCTCCAAGCAATTCGCCTACTTTCCAGGACCTTATTCTTCGTTTGCAGAGCTTCTGGGCAGAGCGGGGGTGTGTCGTCGAACAGCCCTACGATATTGAAGTGGGTGCCGGTACGATGGCTCCGGAGACTTTTCTGCGCGTCCTTGGTCCTCTTCCTTATAAAGTCGCCTACGTGCAGCCTTCGCGGCGGCCCGCTGACGGGCGGTACGGTGAAAATCCCAACCGGCTGTTCAAACATATGCAGCTGCAAGTCATTCTGAAGCCACCTCCCGCCGACGTGCAGGAGCTTTACCTCGAGTCGCTGGCGGCCATTGGCATCGACCTGCGCCAGCACGACATCAAGTTCGAGGAAGATAACTGGGAATCGCCGACACTGGGGGCTTGGGGGATCGGCTGGCAGGTGATGCTGGACGGCCTGGAAGTCACGCAGTTTACCTATTTCCAGCAGTGTGGGGGCGTGGACCTGGATCCTATTTCCGCTGAGCTCACCTATGGACTCGAGCGTTTAGGCGCTTTTCTGCAGGATGTGGACAGCGTCTATGACATTGTTTGGAGCCGGGAGGGGGGACGGGCTACCACCTATGGCGATGTGCGGCTCGCCGACGAGCTGCAGTTTTCCGTTTACAACTTCGAATTCGCCGATGTAGAGAAGGCGTGGAAACATTTTGAACTGTACGAAGCAGAATGCAAGACGTTGCTCGAGCAGTACGCGAAACTTGTTAAGAAACCCGAGGCCGGTGACGGGCGAACGGCCGGCGAGAAGAAACGCTTCCCCCTGCTCGCCGCCTACGATCTGTGCCTGCGCTGCTCGCACTTATTCAATATTCTCGATGCCCGGGGCGCGATTTCCGTGACCGAGCGGGTGGGAGTCATTGCGCGCGTGCGGGCGCTCGCCGTGTCGATCGCCAAGGCCTATGTCGACCAGCAAGGCGAAGTGGCCGGCGAGGAACTAAAAAACAAGCTGCGGGTAACCATTCCTAAGGCGACCGTGCCGGTTTAACGCGAATTACTCGCGCCGATGGTTCAGCGGATTTCGAAACGTCCCGCATGCCGGATGTGCTTGTATGCGTGTCGTTCTCGCAAAAGAACTGGATGTATGACTATGCCTGACTTGCTCCTTGAAATCGGCTGCGAAGAGATTCCTGCGCGCATGATTGACGCGGGCATCTCGCAACTATGCGAACGCGTGCGCGATTTGCTGGTGCGGGAACGTCTCACCGCAAATGCCATTTCGCGGTTCGAGACGCCGCGGCGGCTGGCAGTTTTGGCGGAAGGGATTCCGGAGAAACAGCCTGACATCACCGAAGCGGTATCCGGACCGTCGGTCAAGGTAGCTTATCAGGACGGACAGCCAACGGCTGCGGCGCATGCCTTTGCCAAGAAGGTCGGCGTCGACATTTCGCGCCTGGGCCGCATCACGACGGCAAAGGGCGAATATCTCGCCGCCCAGGTTAGGAGAGACGGGCGCAGGGCAGCCGAGATTTTGGGGGAGACGCTGCCTAGGGAAATTAGTGCGATTTACTGGCCGAAAAACATGTATTGGCGCACGCCGGGGGAAGTCTTTGTCCGGCCGGTACGCTGGCTAGTTGCTATGCTCGGTGAAGAGGTTATTCCTCTCGAATTTGACGGCGTGCGCGCCACCAGCCGATCGCGCGGGCACCGCCTACTCGGCAATCGGGAAGTTAAGATTCCCGCAGCCGGTTCCGCCTACGTGGAGGCCTTGCGCCAGGCCAAGGTGCTGGGACGGGAGGCACGCGAACACGAGATCCGCCGGCAGCTCGATGCGGCGACTCGCGAGGTGAGCGGAGCGCGCTGGCGCGAGGACAAAGAGCTACTGGATACCGTGGTTCATCTGACCGAATTTCCTTCTGCCCTCCTGGGCAGCTTCGATCGGGAATTTCTGGCCCTGGCGGAAGAAGTGCTGGTTACCGTGATGCGTGATCACCAGAAATATTTTGCCGTGGAAGACGCCGGCGGCAAGCTAGCGCCTTACTTCCTGGCGGTTTTGAACACGGAGGGTGACTCGAGCGGCATCATTCGCCACGGTCACGAGCGAGTCTTGCGGGCGCGTTTCAATGATGCCCGTTTCTTCTGGGAGACGGATCAGAAGATTTCCTTGCGCGATCGCTTGCAGTTGCTCAAGCATGTAACTTTTCAAAAGGATTTGGGCAGCTATTATGACAAAAGCCTGCGAGTGCAGCGCCTGGCCAGCTGGTTGTCGGAAATTGTGCGGCAGAGTGGGAGGCCGATCCGGCCCGGGGTGGTGCACAAGGCCGCATGTCTTGCCAAAGCAGATCTGACCACCGAGCTGGTAAAGGAGTTCACGGAACTGCAGGGAATTGTGGGCGGGTTGTACGCTCGTCATCAGCAACTGGACCAGGAATTGCCCGAAACTACTCGCTTGGCCATTGCCGATGCCATTTACGACCACTATAAACCGGAGTCGATGGAGGACTCCATGCCGCGATCCCTTGAAGGCGCACTCCTATCCCTGGCCGACAAGGCGGACAGCATTGCTGGAATGTTCGCGCTGGGCTTGGTCCCGAGTGGATCGAAGGATCCGTTTGCCCTGCGGCGGCAGGCGAACGCGGTGGTGAGGATCATTGCTGAACAGAGCTTGCCGCTCAGCCTGGCCCAGCTGTTCGCCGACGCGCGCCAGAGCTATGATGGATCGGCAGGGGAGGAGAAATTTTCGCGGGCAGCGGAATTCTCCCAGACCATTCGGGAGTTCTTCCGTGAGCGGCTGGACTTCTATCTGCGCGAGGCTCGGGGGTTCGCCTACGACGCAGTTAACGCCGTGCTAGCGGCCGGGGCCGATGACGTGGTCGACGTTCTGGCGCGCGCGGCGGCGGTTAGCAGCGCCCGCTCCTCATCCGATTTCGAGTCGATCTCCATCGCCTTTAAGAGGATGAAGAACATCTTGCGGCAGGCCCGCGAGACGGGCAAGCGAGTTGCCGGGCAACTCGATTTTTCTCTGCTCGAAGAAGAGCCCGAACTTTCACTTGCCGGTCTGATACCCCTGGCGGCGGAGAAAGTAGAAGCATTTCGGAACGAGCACAATTACGTTCCCGCGCTCATTGAGATCTCGAAACTTCGTCCGGCCGTAGATCGGTTCTTCGATAAGGTGATGGTTATGGTGGACGATGAGCGGGTTCGCGCCAATCGGCTGGCACTGCTGGCAATGTTGTTAAAGGAATTCTCCACCATTGCAGATTTTTCAGAGATTGTGACGGAAACACGGAACCAGTGAGCGTAAATTGCCTGGGCCAGCAGATGAGAACCCCTTGTTCCGCCGAGCAGGCACCCATTCGCTTGGGAGAACTGTAAGCCGACTGCAGGCAATGCGAAAATAACCTTTGCAAAGGACATACATATGGCGACGACAACCATGCCCGAAGCGGAAGTCAGCAGGGGAGCGCAATCCTCAACGAAGTACGTTTATTTCTTTGGCGCAGGTAAGGCCGACGGCAACGGAAAGATGAAAGATGAGCTCGGCGGCAAAGGAGCTGGCCTTGCGGAGATGACCAATGCCGGGTTGCCGGTGCCCCCAGGGTTCACCATTCAGACCGAGGCCTGCCGGGAATTCATGCGGCGCAATCGGGTCTCACGCGAAGTGGATGAGCAAATGGAGGAGGCTCTGACGAGACTCGAAAACCTGCAAGGCCAGAAGCTCGGCAACGGGGAAAATCCCCTGCTCGTCAGCGTGCGCTCGGGCGCCAAGTTCTCTATGCCCGGCATGATGGATACCATTCTCAATCTCGGGCTCAACGACAAGAGCGTCCGGGCGCTTGCCGCCAGGAGCAATAACCCGCGCTTCGCCGCGGACTCCTACCGTCGTCTGATTCAGATGTTCGGTAATGTGGTGCTGGAAATTCCCAAAGCTGCCTTTGACGAGGTCTTCGAGGCCAAGAAGAAGCACGAAAAGGCGAAACTCGATACCGGACTTGACGGCAAAGCACTTGCGGAAGTTATTGAGGAATACAAGAAGCTTGTCAAAAAACATGCCAAGCGCGAGTTTCCGCAGGATGCCCATGAGCAGTTGGTGATGGCCCGGGACGCAGTGTTCCGCTCCTGGAACAATGACCGGGCAAAACACTATCGCAGAATCAACAACATCTCCGACGAACTTGGCACGGCGGTCAATGTGCAGGCGATGGTCTTCGGCAATCTGGGCGAGACCAGCGGCACAGGCGTTGGCTTTACCCGCAATCCCGCCACCGGCGTGAAGGAGTTCTACGGCGAATTCTTGATGAACGCGCAAGGCGAGGACGTGGTGGCGGGCATCCGTACACCGGTGCATATTTCGGAATTAGAAAAGATCATGCCCGCAGTTTATAACCGGCTGCGCGAGATCACTACCCGTCTCGAGCAGCACTACCGCGACATGCAGGACTTCGAGTTCACCATTCAGGATGGCAAGCTGTACATGCTGCAGACGCGCAACGGTAAGCGCACCGGCATCGCCGCCGTGAAGGTTGCGCTGAACATGGTGGAGGAGGGGCTGATCACGAAGGAGGAAGCCATTTTCCGAGTGGAACCAAACCAGTTGTACGACTTCCTGGTGCCGCGTCTCGATGAAAGACGAGTGAAGGTAGAAGTGCTGGCGACTGGGCTGCCCGCATCTCCGGGGGCAGCGGTGGGACAGATGGTATTTACCGCCGAAGCCGCGGTGGAAAAAGCTGGACACGGCGCCAAGAAGAATCCTGTCATTCTGGTGCGCAGCGAGACCACTCCTGAGGACATTCAAGGCATGGAGGTGGCGGCCGGGATCCTCACCTCGCGAGGTGGTATGACCAGTCACGCAGCCGTGGTCACGCGCGGCATGGGGAAGTGCTGTGTGGCCGGCGCGGGGGATATCGGGGTCGATGAGCGCGCCCGCGAGATGCGTGTGAAAGGGCAGGTGTTCAAAGAGGGCGACTGGATTTCGCTCGATGGCACGACCGGCCGGGTAATCAAGGGCAAGCTGAACACGCTTCCTCCCAAGGGGGACGATCCAGAACTGTTGAAGCTGATGAGCTGGGCCGAGCCTTTCCGCAAGCTGGGGGTACGAGCCAACGCCGATATCCCGCGTGATGCCATTCAAGCAAGGGCATTCGGAGCCGAGGGCATTGGACTTTGCCGTACCGAGCACATGTTCTTCGCGGAAGACCGCATTGCCCACATGCGGGCTATGATCATGGCCAGCACGGAAAAAGATCGGCGAGCGGCGCTCAAGAAATTGCTGCCGATGCAACGCTCCGATTTTATCGGAGTGTTTCGTGCTATGGATGGATTTGCCGTGACCATTCGCACCCTCGATCCGCCGCTGCACGAATTCCTGCCCCGGCGCGAAGACCTCATGGTGCAAATCGCCGTGCTTGAGGCCACTAAGCCGAAATCACCCAAATTGAAAGAGCTCAAGCACCTACTACGGCGGGTGGAAGAGTTGCATGAGTTCAACCCTATGCTTGGCCATCGTGGGTGCCGGCTGGGAATCACCTATCCGGAAATTACCGAAATGCAGGCGCGGGCAATCTTTGAGGCCGCCGTTGCCGTAGCAAAAGAGGGCGTTAGAGTCGAACCCGAGATCATGATCCCCTTAACGGCGACTCTCAAAGAGATGGCCCACCAAGCCGAAATTGTGCGCCGGGTTGCCGAAGAGGTCTTCGCGGAGAAAGAGCAGCGAGTCGACTACCTGGTGGGAACGATGGTCGAGTTGCCGCGTGCCGCCCTGGTTGCCAATGAAATCGCCCGGGAAGCCGAGTTCTTCTCATTCGGAACCAACGACCTGACCCAGACCACGTTCGGGTTCTCGCGCGATGACATCAATAAAGTGCTGCCTACGTACATCGCAGAAGGAATTCTCAAGCAGGACCCATTCGCCGTCTTAGACCGCGAGGGCGTGGGCCAGCTGATCAAGATCGGTACCGAGCGAGGTCGTCACACCCGGCCCGACCTCAAAATAGGTATCTGCGGAGAACATGGTGGGGAACCGTCGTCGGTCGAGTTCTGCCATCAGGTCGGGTTGAATTACGTCTCCTGCTCGCCCTTCCGTGTGCTAACAGCCCGCTTGGCAGCCGCTCAAGCCGCAGCCAGCGGAAAACTTAAGGCGGAAGGAGGCCGCACCAAGTAAGGGTAGAAGGTGTGCCGGAGGTGCAGGCCTCGCCAAAGACGTGCCACTTCAGGTGCCAGCGGTCGGGCGCTTTCGCTGAACAGCTTCCTATTGCCTATAACTGGGCGAGCTCCGAGCATCACGACATTGCTTACGCACTTCATGTCAGATTCCGCACGCTTCAGCGCCGCTTGCAAGACGGGGTGCTTCAGCTTCGAACAGGTTCTCGGAGATGCAAGTCACCCAGCTTGCTCGCCCCCATTTCAATTATGCGTGCGTGAACTGAGGGAAGCTGCCTATCTGCTCGGATAGGAGATTGGAGATTTGTGCGCGCTTTCCGCACCGGGGAAACGCCCCCTCGCCGGCCGGAACGAGAGCAGTCACTCGCGTAGCTCGCTTAATTTAGTTTTGTAAGGAGATGAGATGAATGTCTCAAGCTCCGGCGTGCGCTAGGCTCCGGGAGGGAACTTCCGGAGTAGACAGGTCACAGGCTGCATGAGTGTTTGAGGCGTTGACCTCGTTAAGGAGATTGGTCAGACCTGTGGCTGGACGTCATCG
>JAFATF010000111.1 GCA_019244045.1 Acidobacteriota bacterium | reverse complement strand
AAACAGCCGATCAAATTCCGGATGAAAGCTTGCAAGATCCAAAGCGCGCTCACGCAAAAGGTTCCAGTCAAAGGCCTCGAGATGTCCGAGATAGAAAATGATTCGGTGCCGCTCCGGAATAGGCCGCTCGTAAATCGCATCCGGGCGGACGATGGAAAATAATTCGTCGCTGCGCATTCGCGCATCATTGAGTCGTTGTAGCAGAATTGGCTGGAGTTCCAGATCGCTTGGTGCCGCCATTGAGGCCCCCCCCAATGCGAAATCGCTCCGTCTTTGATTAACCTGGGTCGATATTGGTTACACAAAAAACCGCATTTTGGCGAAGCATTTCAGCCACAAAAGCGACGTTAGCGCGCCATCCAGAGAGCCCGCAGGAAGCCGGTTTCGGCGCAAAGTAACCAAGAACTAGGCTGAATGGTTTCGCGATTTTGCCGCTAAACGACTGCTCGGAAAGGGGGAAACAACAGAATCCGAAGATAGTCAAAACGGCTCGGGGAACCCGAGCGGCTGGGGGAAGTAGTTCAGCAGGCTTGTGCCCGCGCACCCAACTCCCGGGGGAGGTTTGAGGTTTCTTAGCATTTGGGCCAACCCGCACAGTTGATAACGGATATTACTCGCGAGTTTGCCTAGGGGTTTGTCCCCTTCCCCCTCCGTTCGCGAACGAAGCGCCGCGAACCCTGACCTTAGGCCGAAGCCGACAATCAGGGTTTAGGTGAGTGCCTGCTCGCACTGTCAAAGACTCGGGAATGGAACTCCAAGGTTTCGCCCACGTGATCGAAGAAATATTCAAGACTGTGGTCTCCCGGGTACAAATGAACTTCGTGGCTGATATGCTCAGCCCTCAATTGCTTGTCCAGCGCTTGGGCGCCAATTTCGAAATTGTATTCATCGCTTGTTCCACAGTTAAAATAAATGGCCTGTCCGCGCAGCTCCCGCTGATTTTTCTTTGCCAGCAGAAAAGGGTCATTTTCTCGCCAATGGGCTACATTAACCGGAGCACCAAAAACTGAAGCGAGAACCTCCGCCATCGGCAGCCCGGATCTGCCGGCAGCGTTCAGTTCTTGCGGCGATTCGGTCATGAGCGCCGCGCTCTGCGCGCTTACTGACCCGAACAATCGCGGAAAAGCAAAGGCGAATCGCAGCGCCCCATAGCCGCCCATCGAAACACCGGTAATGCCGCGGTCGCTGCGCCGGCGGCGAATGTTGTACCTGCTTTCAATGTAAGGCATGAACTCGCCAACGAAAAAATCGCTATATCGGAACCGCCCGTTGGCCGAGTTGATGTAAAAGCTGCTCTTGCCTTCGGGTGCGACAATGAGAAATTCACCGATCTTTAATTCCTGATGCAGATCATCGATGAGGGTCCAGCCGCCGCTATCAAATAGACTCTTTTCGCTCTCCCCGAGACCATGCAGGAAATAGAGAACCGGGTACTTTTGCTTTGCCCCCGCAGCATCATAGCTCGAAGGCAGCAGCACGCAGTAGCGAATCGATTCCTCGAGGATGTGGCTCTTAATGGCGCTGCAATCGATGCGGCTCTCAGCCCGGGCGACGATGGGCAAAAGAATCGTGAAAGTGAGAAGCTGAGCCAACTGCCTCATAGCGCATTCATTCGTAGCGAAGCGCCTGTACCGGATCGAGTCGGGCGGCTCGCGCCGCCGGATAAAGTCCCGAGACGAAGCTAACCACAATCGCGAAAACAATGGCTCCCCCGACCAACCACCACGGGGTTGCCCAGATCTGTTCTGGCGGGAAGCTTTGCCGTGCGAGATACAGGTTAGCGCCAATATTGATTACGCGCCCGATGCTCCAACCAAGGAGAACTCCAAAAGCTCCGCCCATGAGTCCCATGACAGCGGCTTCGGCGAAGAATAGTCGTTTCACGTCGCTATCGCTCGCGCCCACCGCTTTCATGATCCCGATCTCGCGTCGGCGCTCCAGAATGGCCATTACCAGGGTATTAACAATGCCAATCGAGGCCACAGCTAACGCCAAGCTGCCGAAAATCCCGAGGAACAGATCCAATATGGCAAAAAACTGCCGCATGCTGTGCGTTGCATCCACAATGGAAAGCGTGTTGAAGCCCATCCTCTGGATAGCCTGTTCGACGGTGGGAACATCCTGGGCGCTCTTTACTTTTACCCCGACAGTCGAATACTGCGGGGTTCGGCTGAACGCCCTGGTGGTGTCACGAATGTTACCTGGCTGCAAAACGTGCAAATCCTCGGCCAGCTGCAAAGGTACAAAGACCCTGGCGCGAAACTGACCGCGCATGCTCTCTGGGTCCAGGTCCGTGACCCCCACGATTCTGAGTTTCAACTCATGCGAGATGACCGAGTAGGAAACTTCGAGATTTTCTGGATCGGTGGCCCGAGGGCGAGCCCTGCTCGCCTGGGGAAAATTCTCCACCCGCTCGGAATAACGCATCTCTAATTCGTGCCCCAGGAGAGATTTGGAAATTTCCAAGACTGATGAATCGTCATCCCTCACTTGGGACGATTTGCCCAGCAACTCTTCGGCAAAAGATTTCTGCAAGATTACTTCGTGCGCCGTCGCGCGCGAGAAGAATGTGCCTTGCAGGTTTTCAAAGGCATCGTTGTTGCGAGACGATGCCGGTAAACCTGCCACCATGGCGAGGTGTGGCTTATCCTGATAGCGTAGTTCGGTGATAAAGCGAATGTCCGGATAAGCCTCGATCACATTGGGCAGGGTCGCCATGCGGGCCCGCGCGGGCTCATCTAAGGCCGGCGAGGCCGCGGGAGCCGGGCCGCTCATCTCCTGCTCGCGGTTGAAGCTCCGCAGATCGCGCCGGGAAGTGACCACCACAGTGTCGAACAGCCCGGAAGCCTTCAGCCGTCGCGAAGCTAACCTTTGCAGGCCAATCCCGAGCGCCAGCATCGCGACCAGGGAGGCCACGCCGACGGAGATGCCGACCGTGGTCAGGGAATTGCGCAGCAAGGATTGGCGCAAATTGCGCAAGGCAAGCTCGGTAAGGTCGGAAACCTTCACCTATGCCTCTCCTCAAGAGCCAGATCCCCAGCATTGCTCGTCTGCTCTCTGACTAACTTGCCATCCGCCAAGAAAACCATACGGCTGGCATATCGTTCCGCAAGCGGCCGCTCGTGCGTCACCATCACGATGGTCATCTCCATCGTCTGGTTGAACTCGCGAATCATCTCCATAATCTCGGTTCCAGTGCGGCTGTCGAGATTGCCCGTGGGCTCATCGGCTAGAAGCAGCCGCGGCCGGTTAATCAAGGCACGCGCCAAAGCCGTCCGCTGCTGTTCCCCTCCGGAAAGCTCGGAGGGGCGATGTCCGAGGCGCTCGCCGAGGCCCACCCGTTCTAGGGCTTGTCGCGCCAGTTGTTGCCGTCTCGCGCGTTCAATTTCCGCAAACCTCATCGGCAGCTCGACATTCTCGAGCACGTTCATGCTGGAAATCAGATTGAAGGATTGAAAAACCATCCCTACCGAATGCAGGCGATAGCTCGCTAGCTCCTTGGGTGACATTGCGGAAATATTGCGCCCTTCGACCAAGATTTGTCCGAGGCTTGGGCGATCGAGCCCGGCAATCAGATTCAGCAAGGATGACTTCCCCGAACCCGACGCTCCAAGCAGTGCCAGAAACTCGCCCTTTGCGACCTCCAGCGAAATGCCGTCGAGCGCACGGATCAGGTTCCCGCCCATGCGGTAGTGCTTACTTGCCCCATCGATCTGAACCGCGAGGGGCACGGAGGTGTTCGAAGTAGAGGTGTTCGAAGTAGAGGCCATGAAAGAGCTTACTGGACTTCTCCCCGGGCAATCAGGCCGAGCGCGTCAGCCGGGCTCAGATCGATTTTCTTATTGGTTCCGTTCCCGTCGGCCTCGGCGATCGTATCGCCCTCCCCGGGAGCGAGGAACAAATTCGTCTCCACCCCATGTTGGCGGGTGTAGAGATCGTAGTACCGGCCACGCAAACGGAAGAGCTGGTCATGGGTGCCGCGCTCCACAATTCTTCCCTGTTCCATCACCAGAATCTGATCTGCACGGCGTATGGTCGAAAGCCGGTGTGCTATGACGAAAGTTGTCCGGCCCTGCATCAAATACGATAAGCCTTCCTGAATCATGGCCTCCGACTCAGAATCGAGGCTCGAAGTGGCTTCGTCGAGAATGAGGATTCGCGGCTCCGCCAAAATCGCCCGGGCTATTGAGATGCGCTGCCGCTGCCCTCCGGAGAGCTTAACCCCACGTTCACCCACCAGCGTGTCATATCCGTCAGCAAAACTTTCGGCAAACTCATCCACTCGGGCAATGCGGCAGGCGCGGAGAATCTCGTCTTCTGGGGCTTGCGGACGGGAAAACGCCACGTTTTCTCGAATGGTCCCATCAAACAGGAAACTTTCCTGCAATACCACACCCAGTTGCGCACGGTAGGAGTCTAAGCGCACACTGCTTAAATCAATGTCGTCTACAAGTACGCGGCCCTTCGTGGGCACGTAAAAGGAAGAAATCAATCCAATGGTGGTGGACTTCCCCGATCCGGAGGATCCCACGAGCGCCGTAACCGTCCCCGGCTCGGCGGTGAAGGAGACCTCCGCCAGTACCGTACGGTTTCCGTCATAGCTGAAGCTGACGTTTTCAAATTCAATATGGCCATAGATTTTGTCCAAAACGGCGGTCCGCCGAGGATCACGATCTTCCGCGCGCTCGCTCATGATTTCCTGCGTGCGCTCGAGCCCAGCAAAAGCTTCGGTAAGCTGGGTACCGATCGAGACAATCTGCATGATGGGCGCAACCAGAAATCCCAGAAATAGTGTGTAGGTGAAGAATCCACCGATGGTAAGTGTTCCCGCCATGATCTGGCGGGCGCCCACAAACATGATGACCGCACCTACGATGCCCAGCAGTAAGCTGGCGGATAAGCTCATGACCGAAGTAGCGGTCAGAGTCCGCAGTACGTTCGTCAGCAGCCGCCCTACTCCCGCAGCGAAAACTGTCTCCTCCCTGTCTTCCGCGTGATAACCCTTGATGACTCTTATGCCGCCCAGTGTCTCGGCCAACCGCCCGGTTACCTCGGCATTGAGCTTGCCGCGCTCGCGGAAAATTGGCCGTATGGTCTTAAGCGCCTTCTCGAGCGCCAGAGCAAAGCTCAACAGGAAAGCGGCGGCCAGCACAGTCATCAGTGCGCTAATGCGGAATAGAACCACCAGAGCAATGCCAGCTGTAATCAACCCCCCCACGAGATCGACCAGACCGGTGCCGATCAAATTCCGCACCCCCTCGACATCGCTCATGATGCGGGAGACGAGCGTGCCGGTCTTAGTCGAATCATAAAATGCAACCGGCAAGCGCCCGACATGCGCCTGTACCCGTTGCCGCAGTTCTGCGATGAGCCTTTGGGCCGCCTTGGAGAGCAACTGCGTCAGGGAAAACGAGGTTACGCCTTGCACCGCCGTGGCGGCTAATACCAGCAGTACCAGAGGCTTCAGGCGGTCGAGATGATGTTTTACGACCACCGTGTCGATCAGAAACTTTGTTGAATACGGTAGTACCAGCCCCGACACTCGATTGATCACCATTAAAAAGAAACCGATGGCCAGCACGCGACGACGCGGCCGAATCAACTGCCAGAGGATCGGCAAAATTGTCCTCACTTGCGAGCTCTTGGGTTTCTCTTCGATGGGTTTCACTTCGATAATCTTAGGGGTAGAACTCATCGCTAGTTAGACTCTACTCTAGCGGATTTCGGCTCAAAGTTGTTGGTTGGCGCGGCATTCATTCCACTTCTCCTGATGCCTGCGCCATAATGTCAGGGTGACACCCATTGCTGAGGGCAGCGTTTCTGGTAGGCCGATTCTTTCCACCGAACATCTCACCCGCTTTGCCGACGGTAAGGCGATCGTCGATGACATCAGCCTTAATGTAGAGAGGGGAGAGGTCCTTGCCATAGTGGGCCCTAGCGGCTCCGGTAAGACCTCTCTGCTGCGCCTGCTAAACCGGCTCGACGAACCCAGTTCCGGAACCGTGTACCTCGCAGCTACCGACTACCGTCAGATCATTCCTCGAGAGCTGCGCCGTCGCGTCGGAATGGTCACACAACGCCCTTTTCTTTTTGCCGGCTCGGTCGCTGAGAATCTCCGCTTCGGTCCCCTACAACGTGGCCACAGGCTGTCCGATGCTGCCGCCGAAACTTTGCTGGCCCGGGTTGGCCTCGCTGGCTACGCAACTCGCGATGTTACAAATCTTTCCGGCGGTGAAGCCCAGCGCGTCTCTCTTGCCCGCGCGCTCGCCAATTGCCCCGAGGTGCTTTTGATGGACGAACCCACTTCCGCTCTTGATGAAAGTTTGAAGTTCGAAGTCGAGGCCCTCATGCGCGACGTCATCCGGCAGAGCTGCCTCACCTGCGTAATGGTCACTCACGATATGGCCCAGGCTGCCCGCATGGCCCATCGCGCGCTTGTCCTCAAAGCGGGGCGCGCACTGCGAATCGGAGCGATTAACGAGGTCCTGCATGCTTAAGCACTTCTTTCCCGCTCAACTCCAACTCGGTTTCGCGCAGGCCGGGGCAGCTTCTCTTCTCGCCTGCCTGGTGGTACTGCTCGCCCGCGGGCGTCAGATTCATTTGGAACGTGAAACCCTGATCGCGCTGCTTCGCGGCCTGGTGCAGATCGTCGCGGTGGGTTCGATTCTGCTCATTCTACTCGGGGAACCCCGCTGGACAGGAGCCTTCCTGCTGGCCGCGATGGTCATCGCTGCCGGTGCGACCTCGGCCAGGCGCGCTCGCGGTATTCCCGGCTCATTCCAGGTCTCCACCTTTTCGATTGCCTGCGGCGCCGGCTCGGTGATTTCTATCATGACCTGGCTAGGTGTCATCGACACCGCCATTACCGCGTTTATCCCCGTGGGCAGCATGCTGGTCGCCAACGCTATGAACACCAACAGTCTCGCCCTGAACCGCTTTCGCTCAGAGGTCTTGGGCCATGTGGGGGAGATCGAAACTGCCCTCGCCCTGGGGGCCCATCCACGGCAAAGTGTTTATTGCTACGTGCAATCCTCGATGGAGGCGAGCCTTATTCCGGCCATTGACTCGCTCCGCTCGCTTGGTATTGTATGGATTCCCGGCCTGATGGCGGGCATGCTGCTTTCCGGGGCCCGCCCCATTTATGCTGCCATCTATCAGTTCGTGGTGCTGGCGATGATCTTCGCCGCATCGGGCTTGACCTCGTTGGTGAGCACGTTGCTTATTCGCACCCATGCCTTTACGCCCGCCGAGCAACTTGCGCTCAGATCAGATGTCATAACCAAGTCGGCGACGAGAGCAGCCGCGAAATAATACATAGTGGTACCTCCTGGCTATGCTGTGCAGGAATCTGGTATCGCTTGAATTCTTTCCCGCAATACCAACGTCGATGGCAGCGGCGCGGCAGCGTTGTTATTCCCGGTTAGTCCACGTGCTCGATCTTCACGAACTCGCCGCAAAACCTGTAGGGTGCAAGAATTGGAAGCGACGAGGTAGGTCAGGA
>JAFATF010000438.1 GCA_019244045.1 Acidobacteriota bacterium | reverse complement strand
CCGTTGGCAGTTGTCGATGTGGCGCGTAGCGGCGCTCGCCGGGTTCACGACCATCTTCCCCCGGAAATCCGGGAGCGCCTGCCAGAAGAGCTGCGTCTCAAGATCACCGGACACTCCTAAGGCCAGTTACTCACCCCCTCGGCAAATCTGGCTTATGGATACTCTAAGCTGCTGCCGATTCCTGGCTTGAGCCTTGTGTGGTGTAGCTCATCGGAGGTTAACTGACCCGGTACGAGGTTCGCGGCCGCAGGTCTTGGCAGCCTGTTCACGCTTTGAAAGGCTGAAATGGTCGGCCGGCCCTCTCCGCGGGCAACAATCTAGGAGCAGCTTTCCCCTCAGCTCTAATGGCACGCCCACAGGGAAGCTCGCACAGGGAACTGCCACCTACTTTATGTGACATGTGGCTAATCCCCGCTTTTCAAGATATTGCTGATGATAATCCTCGGCTTGGTAAAATACCGGTGCCGGAAGGATCTCGGTCACGATCTTTTTGCGAAAGCGTCCCGATTGATCGAGAGCCTCTTTGGAGGCTTGGGCCAACTTTTCCTGCTCTGGCGTGTGAAAGAAGATGGCGGAACGGTACTGTGCACCCCAGTCGGGCCCCTGACGGTTCAGCGTGGTGGGATCGTGATTCTCCCAAAAAACATCCAATAATTGCTGGTAGGAAATTTTGTCCTGATCATATTCCACCTCAACGGCTTCAGCGTGGCCGGTACGATCGGTGCAAACGTCCTTATAGCTCGGATGAGCAGTTTGTCCCCCTGTGTAGCCGACCCGCGTAGAGAGGACGCCCGCAAGCCGACGGAATGTCGCCTCCACTCCCCAAAAACATCCTGCCGCAAATGTCGCTTTTGCCATGAAGTACTCCAAAGGTCCTCGACCAATTAGATGCTAACCGATCCATTTAGTGGCAAACCGCTGCTCTAAAGGGACCAACACCCCTGCGGGTTTGCAGCTGCTGAAATCCTCCACCATCGGAATCAAACAGTAAGATTCAGTCGGAAAGCATCGCCCCTGTTAGATCTCGAATACGCCTCACTCGGTGCTGCACGCACCACGGGTCGAGTTCGTCGACAATCTTCTCGGTCGCGCACGGATCCCAGTAGCTGGCCGTACCCACCTGGACGGCAGTGGCGCCGGCCAGCATGAATTCGATGACGTCGGACGCCGTGCTGATGCCGCCCATGCCAATTACCGGGATTCGCACCGCCTGCGCCGCCTCGTAGACCATGCGCACAGCAATGGGGCGGATCGCGGGACCGGAGAGGCCGGCCGTGAGGTTCGCGATCCGCGGCTTACGTGTTTCTACATCGATCGCCATGGCCAGGAAGGTATTGACCAGCGATATGGCGTCCGCACCTGCTCCTTCCGCTACCTGCGCCATCTGCGCTACGCTGGTCACATTGGGAGAGAGCTTCACGATTAATGGTCGTGCGGCTGCCCGCTTCGCCGTCAGCACAACATCTTCGAGCATCAGCGGTGCGGTGCCAAACACGATCCCTCCGTGCGCGGTATTTGGGCAGGAGACATTCAGCTCGTACGCAGCTATACCGTCGCCTTCATTTAGAATATGAATCGTCCTCTCGTAGTCTTCTCTGGTGTACCCAAATACGTTCGCGATCACGAGAGTGTTCTTCAATTCACGCAGTCGCGGGAGCTTCTCTTCCAGAAACGCCTTTGCGCCAATATTCTGCAATCCGATGGCATTCAGCATGCCTGCCGGGGTCTCGAACAGCCGGGGAGGAGGATTACCGGTCATGGGCTCCTTGGAAAGTCCCTTCACCACGAAACCGCCCAATTTGCTGAGTGCGACCACATCTTCGAACTCGATGCCGTAGGCGAACGTGCCGCTCGCGGCGATGATTGGGTTTTTGAGCTCGAGACCGGCGAAACTGACGCGGAGATCAGCGTTGTCTTGGGGCGCAGCGGCCATTCACTTGCCCCCCGCATTAGCCCGCGCCGGCGGCTCAACAGGACGGGTACCGTGCAACTTCCGCTTTTCGTGCGAGCCGGACCGTTCCTCAGCTGACCTGCTTGCCAGAACTTCGGTCAGTACTCGCACCAGGGCACGAGTGGGAACATCGATGCCGAGAACCGAGGCGGGCGCGCGCGCAACACTAAATTCGTAATAAGCCTCCTGATTCATGGAGAGCCGAAATCCGCGTTCCGTCCATCGGTCACGGCGTTCCAGAGAGTCGCCCCGCAACCGGTCAACCATGATTACTACGACGCGCCTGGGATGGGCATCGTAGGCGGAGGCAAAGTTGAAGGTAGGAGCCGTGAGGCACACCACCCCGACCGCCACGAGGGTACGGAGCTTGGCGTTTGACATTTCGCTGTAGTTTACAGGTGAGAAGCGATAACAGCCAATCTCTGGTCGCTCCCGAATGGGCGTTTCCGGTACAGTAATAAGTCCTATGCTCGATCTTCAATTCGTGCGCGATAACTTGAACTTGGTGGAAGATAAACTCCGCGAGCGCGGTCTGAATGCCGCCGAGGTGCTCAGAGATTTTCGTGAAATTGACGCCCGGCGACGGCAGGCCATCACGGAAACCGAGACGCTCAAGGCCACCCGCAATGCCAGGTCCGACCAGATCGCGAAACTCAAAAAGACCGGCCAGGATGCAACCGCGCTGATCAACGAAACTAAGCAGTTACGCGAGAAGATCCAGCAGCAGGAAAAGTCAGCGGACGAATACGACACTGGCCTGCGCCAATTACTGGAGGGCATTCCGAATGTTCCGCACTCCAGTGTTCCGGTGGGAAAAAGCCCGGAGGACAACGTGGAGGTGCGGCGCTGGGGCACTCCGCCGCAGTTTGCTTTCACTCCCAAACCGCATTGGGAGCTGGGAGAGGAGTTAGGCATCGTCGATCTGGAGCGCGCCGTGAAGCTGAGCGGCGCGCGCTTTGCCTTGTATTGGGACCTGGGCGCGAAGCTCGAGCGAGCGCTCGCCCACTTCATGCTTGACCTGCACACCACTGAACACGGCTATACGGAGGTTTTGCCGCCCTATCTGGTGAATTCCGATTGCCTGTACGGCACTGGTCAGCTGCCGAAGTTTGCCTCCGACTTATTTCGTGTCCCCCACGGCGACAAAGACCTTTGGCTCATTCCCACAGCAGAAGTCCCGGTCACCAATATTTATCGCGACGAGGTCCTCGATGCCGCGCGCTTGCCGATTTCCCTGACCGCCTACACCCCGTGTTTTCGCAGTGAAGCTGGATCGTATGGCAAGGACGTGCGCGGGATCATCCGCCAGCACCAGTTTCAGAAGGTGGAACTGGTGAAGTTCGCCAAGCCGGAGGGTTCCTACGATGAACTTGAGAAACTTACGGGCCATGCCGAAGCCGTTCTGCAGAAGCTCGGCATTCACTACCGAGTGGTTGTCCTTTGTACGGCAGATATGAGTGCGGCGTCGGCTAAAACCTATGACATCGAAGTATGGCTGCCGGGGCAGCAACTCTACCGCGAAATTTCGTCCTGCTCGAACTTCGAAGCCTACCAGGCACGCCGTGCAAATATCCGCTACCGGCCTGAGGGGAAGAGCAAAACCGATTACCTGCACACGCTGAACGGCAGCGCTCTGGCCATCGGGCGCACGTGGGTGGCGATCGTAGAAAACTTCCAGCAGAAAGACGGAACGGTGCTGATTCCCGAGATTTTGCGGCCGTATATGGGGGCCGAGCGTGTCCGGCCGCGCCGGTTCTAAACACATGGGTGCTGGCTGCAGCTTGCAGCCTCCGCAGCCATGCAAGTTGGCACGGCCGGCCCTGCGGCAGTAGACTAAAGAGGGACGTGAACCGAACCGAAGCCACGACACCGATTCCACGGGCGCCTACCTTCGGCGTAAGCGCCACTTGGCGCACCGTTCGCAGCTACATTTTTTGGTCCTACGACCGTGGTACGTTTCACTATGACGTCATGGTCACCTTGATCCTCCTCTTTGTTTTCTTTACCCCCTACTGGATCAACTACAAGGACAAACCGATCGAGCACAACCCGCATCCTACCGGCGTTTCCGTGTTGCCCGATACACGCGGCGGTTTCCTGTATCAGATTGAGGGCCAGGCAATTAGTGGGAAACGGGATGGAGAGATTCGAGATCAGTTGCTGGCCATCATTGAGCCGATCGCCGGAGGTGGTGTGACCATTACACGCTATGAAGGGGTGCGCGATTCGAAAGGCCGCGTCCTAAGTTATAAAGTCTGGGTTCAGCGCTGAGTTCGCACGGCGTTGCAGGAAAGGAACGAGTGACACACTACTGGCGAGTGCTGCTGTTGCTCATGACCTGCCTTATGCCCCTTCACTGGGCAGATGCTTGGCAAGGGGGGCAGAAGGCGGCAGATGCTGGGGGCAGCCTCGATAAAGTCTTGAGCCGAATGGATCAGACGGCGAAGGAGTTTAAGAGCGCGGAGGCGAATCTCGCCTGGGAACAATACCAGAAGGTAATTAATGACACCGACGTCGAGGAAGGAAAGATATACTTCCGTCGCGTGGGCAATGACATTCAGATGATGGCCGACATCAGCAAACCCGCCGCGCGCCAGATCCTCTACAGCAATGGCCGGATGCAGCTGTTTGAGCCGAAGGTCGATCGCGTGACCGTCTATCCGGTGGGCAAGAACCGGGCCGATGTCGAAAGTTTCGTAGTGCTGGGCTTTGGCGGAGGCGGCCACGACCTGCTTAAGACTTTCAACGTGAAATATGGCGGCACAGAAAACCTGAACGGTGTACAAACCGACACGCTCGAATTGGATCCAAAATCGGAACGTTTGCGCGGCATGTTTGAGCGCCTGGTGATGTGGATTGATCCAAAACTAGGGATCGCGATCCAGCAGAAATTTTTTCAGCCTGAGGGCGACTACCGCTTAACCAAGTACTCCGATATCCGGTTGAACACGAAGATCTCGGATAATGCCTTCAAATTGAAGACCGACAGTAAGACCACGACGGTGTCGCCTCACGGGTAGCTCGCTGCAGGAAGCATGGAGGTATGAGATTAAAGGCTGAAAAATTTGCCGTCAGGGGATATACTGCCAGCAATCCCTTCGCAGGGAAGCGAGTTAATATTTAATGGCTAAAGTCTTCACCATCCCGGTACCTCCTAACGTCAATCGCAAGCGACGCGAACGCACCTCCGATCCTCGTTACGTCGACGGCCAGCGCCTGCTGGTCGACGCCATGAGGTATTTGACCCAGGCCGATCCGGTGAGTAATCGCTCAGCCATCGAACTGATCTCCGAACACGTGCGTACTCGCTTCCGCATGACCGATTCACCACTCGCCTAACATTGTACTAGGCAGAGATTCCTATCACTGATCTCTCTGAGAAAAGCCAAATGGGTGGAACACCCGGCCGTTAAATTAAAATTCATATCTTAATGCAAACTGCATTACGCGCGGCTGGGTAAGTAGTCCACTGAAATCGCCAAACGCAGGCCCTGCATCGATTCCGCTGGTAATGGTTTGAACATCGAACCTGGTCAAGTTTAGGACGTTAAACACATCCCAACGGAATTCGATGCTGTGAGATTCAGAATAAGGCATGGTCCAGCGCTTTGCCAGCCCCGCATCCAAACCAGCATAGCCGGGCCCGCGCAAGGTGTTACGCATCCCGCTCTCGCCCGGCAAATCGTGGCGGAAAGCTTGTATGCCTGTGGGCCCTTGTGGGTCGGCAAATAGATTGACCTTGCCGCCTTTTTCGTAAAGTCCGGTGTGCACCGGTGCAACCTGAATAGCTTCACCTCCCAGTTGCCAGTTGGTTGGCCAAGTGGCTCCGTTCGAGATACTCACGGGGAAGCCACTGGTCCAGCGTGCGACGCCAGCAAGCTGCCACCCACCCACCAGAGCTTGGAGGGCGCCATGCGCTGCCGGCGCGATCGGCTTGCCTTTGCCAAAAGGTAATTCTGCCATCCAGTTCAGGTTGAGTTGGTGAGTCGTGTCAAAATCGGAAACGCCGCGCAACTGATTGGGAAACCAGGAATTAATGATATTGCCGCCCAGCCCGTTCCAGGCGTCAACGCGTTCGGCGTCCGACTCGAGGTCGATCGATTTCGAATACGTGTAGTTGAAATCAAACTGTACGCCTTGCGACAGGCGCTTTCTGAAGTTGACTTGCATGGCGTTGTAGTTGGCATTGCCGATCGAACGCCAAGCGTAAAGAGAATGGAATTGGCTATCAAAGAAGGTGTTTGGACCACCGATTGGTGGATAGTAGGTGCCACTTTGACCAAGGATCCCGCCATTACCTGAAAAATCGGTTCCATAGAAGTCCAGCACAGCAAGTGCAGTCGTTTCATTGGCTGCGTAGCAGCTGTAATTGTCATAGACGGCTTGCAGAACACTGGTGGTGAACTGGGCTGGCAGGCTCCCGCCTACAGGAGCCGTACAGGACAGATTGTACGCGTCTCCCGGCTTCAGAGGGGTGATCACATCTTGCCAGTAGGAGGCCGTCGGCCCGACCATCGCCGGGGTCACGGCCGTGGAGGCCGGAGGATTCGGGCCCTCGTAAAGCTTGGCAAGAGCGCTCGCCGCCTGGAAATAAGTTACCCCCGTTCTTGGGTCCACTAGGTTGAGCGGCATGGCCAGGTCTTCTTGCGCCAATAAGTGATGAGCAAGGTGCCCAACATAGGAGATCTGGAAACTCATGTTCTTCGGTAATTCGCGGCCAATGGAAAAGTCAAGCGTGTAGGTGTAGGGCGTCTTTACTGAGTTGTCGAGGCCCCAGTAAATTCCCAAACCTGTACCGCTTGGCGGAGGGGTATAAGGAAAGCCCCCGGGAGCGGCTGGGGGAAAAACAACCGTCCCGCTCTGATCAGTAGTGGGAACGGTATTGAGTCCGGATAGGCGTGGCGCGGTAGCGACTGACAAGACAGTGGAATTGCTCAACTGAGTGGATAATCCGAAAGAGCCGCGCTGGTCGAAGGTGTTGAGCAGGCCTGCGCCAATACGATCATAAACAATACCGAACCCGCCCCGAATAACGGTTTTATCG
>JAFATF010000213.1 GCA_019244045.1 Acidobacteriota bacterium | reverse complement strand
CGGCTTTAACCGCTCAGGCTGGAAACTTTGTCGGCTTCTGCTCGGCCTATCGCTGAAGAACGGCTGCTCATCGCTGCCGAGATTCTGTCTTCAAACTCTCTTGCCCGCCGTTCAGCGCTGTGCTCGGCAAGAACTCTTTCTCGAGCCCGCCGACCAATTCTAACTAGCTCTTCACTTTCCATTTTGGTCAGATAACCGATGACATCGTCGGACGAGCGCGCCAAGAGAATTTCCTTTCCCGGCGTAAGAAAGGTCTCGAGGCCTTCCCAGCAATCCGAGACAATGGGCGTTCCGCATGCTGCCGCCTCGAACAGCCGTACCGAAGGCGAGTAGCCGGCAACGACCATTAAGCGACGGGTCACGTTGAGCGTCATCCGCGAGCAGGAGTAAAAAGAAGCATGCGATTGCGGATCGACGTGAATGATACGTCGAACATTGTCAGGCCAGCGAATCTGGTGAGGATACTGGGGACCGGCAAGGAGAAACTTTTTCTCAACGAGTTCCCGCGCCGGTTTACAGAAGAGTTCCTCAATCTTCTCCTGCCGATCCGGCGCGTACGTACCCATGTAACTGAAATCGCACTCATGTTCAGGACGCACGGGAATAAAGCGGTACTGATCGGGATCGAACGAGCAGTACAGCGGCACCGCCGCTTGCGCCCCAAACTTGGAACGCACTTCATCGAGCAGCGGCCCTCCGGTGAAGCTGAAGTAAATGTCGAAGCCTCTCACCTGCTCGGGCCGCAAATAATCGGCAGCGCCGGTGCGCAGATTGGCGATGGTGATCGGCGTATCAATGTCGTAAAATGTTTTGACCGCGACTTTGGAATCGAATACCTCGTTAATGGCCGCCGGTCCATCGGGAAAATATGATCCGATCATAGCAACCTGCGCGTTGCCGAGTTCCCGACGGACTCCCCGCACAATCTCGGGCCAGGACTCGTACAGGTGCAGTCGGCAAAATGCAGGTTCCGGCAGGTCGCGATTGGATTCGTACCACTCAACGTTCTTTTCAAAAAAGACGATGTCGTGACCCCTGCTGCGCAGGCCACGGGCCAAGGCTCGGAAGGTTGTTGCGTGACCATTGCCCCAGGATGAGGTTATCGACAACCCAAAAATAACGATTTTCACCGCCGCCCGCCCTCCTCAGGCGCCCGATTCCACCAATTTTTCCCGCTCCGATACCCCCTCCGGTTGTCCTTCGACGAGGTAATGGAATTTGAGCGCGCGAAGATTGTAGGTGTGGTCTTGGAGCGCGCGCTGGCGCATTTTGGCACCTATTCTGGCACAGTCTCGCGGGGACAATCTTCGTAAATAGGAAACGATGTCCGTGGCCGAAGACGCCAGCAGGATCTCTTGCCCGGGAATAAAGAACTCGTCCACGCCAGTCCAGGAATCGGTGATCAGGCAAGCGCCGGCACCGGCGGCCTCGAATACGCGCGTAGGAGGGGAGAAGCCAACCCTGGCCATAGAGTCGCGATTGATATTCAACACCATGCGCGCCGAACAGTTCACGCGGTTGTGGTCCTTCGTGCCTACATGTCCGATCCAGCGAACGTTGGGTGGTAAAGGTCGGCTACTCCAACCTTCTCCCCCCAGGATGAATTTCATCTCCGGTGCCAGCTCCGCAGCTTGTAGGAAAAATTGTTCCACCCTGTGCTCGCGGTCGGGAAGCCGGTGTGCGACAAATGCCAAGTCGCAGGCCAGGTTGGGATCTTGTTCCACCGGGTAGTGCGTATCGGGATCGAGTCCGTTATAAATCGGTGTGCAGTTTCTGGCGCCCAAATGGAGATAGTGCTCAACCACCGGGGAACCTCCGCCGTAGGTGAAAATGAAATCGTACTTTGGAATGAGCTCACGAAGAGGATGAGAACGATTTTCCTCCAGGCGCGCCAGGGTCGCGGGGGCATCCACATCCCAGAAAGCTACTCGCTGCCCCGGCCTGCGGTGGACGAGAACTCCCTCCTCCAGTATCTCATCGTCCGCCCCCACCCCGCTGTGCTTGATGACCAGATCTGATCCGGCGGAGCGTGCGAGCAACTCAGGGATCTCGGCGGGAGGATTGTAGACCACCACCTTCGCATAGGAACAATCGAGGAGGTCACGATTCTGCTGGCGCTGGTAAATATCAGGTTCAGCGAAGGTGACGTGGTGACCGAGGGCATGGAGGCTCTTGTACAGGCCGCGGTAATAGGTTGCCGCGCCATTCCAGTACGACGAGGTCAGACTGGAGCCGAAGACGAAGATTTTCATTTGTCGAGTTCCTCGCAGATCTCAAGCAGCTGGCGGGC
>JAFATF010000337.1 GCA_019244045.1 Acidobacteriota bacterium | reverse complement strand
CGGCAATGTGCTGGCGCTCGGGATGCAAAACACCGCGCAACTGGAAGACCGCTACGGCCGCCAAGCCGATACGATCTTCTCCCAAGCGGGAACGAAGATGATCTTTGCCGTAAGCGAATCGAAAACGGCGAAGTCTCTACAGGACCTTTTCGGGGAAGTCGAGATCCGGCGCTATCGCGAGAGCCGGACCGGGTCCTTCTTCGGCAAGCACGATCGCAACAACTTCAGTGGCCCGGAAGATATTCGTAAACCGCTCCTGCTTGCCTCCGAGATTCAGGGTCTTCCCGATTTGATGGGCTACTTTTGTCAGCGCCCCAGCGATGAGGAACCCGGCTTGCGCGTTGTTTTGGTCCGTTTGCCTTATTCGCCGCCGGTCCAACGCCACCCGGCTCTCATCGAACGTGTCATTCCGAAAATCGAGCGGCCAGTCTGGGCGCCTGTAGACACGGACTGCGAGGACGTTCTGCCGCCGCTTATCTCGCGACTCCAAGAAGGCATTCCGCTCAACTGACATGCTTACCATCACCAAGCTCGGTATCGGCACCGCTCGCGAATACTTTCAAAAAGAATTTGCCCACGGGAGCAATTCCTATTTCTCCGAACAAGGCGTTATTCAGGGCCGCTGGAGCGGCAGGCTAGCAGAAGACCTCGGCCTGACGGGAGGCGTTACGGAAGAAGCTTACTTGCGGTTGATTGAAGGACAAGACCCGAAAACGGGCGAGCAGTGGATCAAGCACCGCGATACCTATTTAACTCGCGAAGGGAAAGAAGCCGGGCACATCCCCGCTTGGGATCTAACCCTCAGCGCGCCGAAATCGTTCTCCCTCGCTGCCCTGGTTGGCCAAGACGAACGCCTGATTCGAGCCGCGCAGCTTGCCAATACGAAGGCGATGGAGGTGATGGAAGGTTATGTCCAGGGGCGCGGGGGCGGGAGCCGACGACCCATTAACACGGGCCGCTGGATTCTGGCCACGTTCCAGCACGATACCTCCCGTCCGGTGGATGGCTACCCGGCGCCGCAATTGCACTTTCATAACGTTCTGATGAATGTGCAACGCGACTTCACGGGCCAGTTCCGCGCACTGCAGTCGGCTGAACTCTACAAAGCGAAATCTCTCGGCACTGCGGTGTTCTATTCGGAGTTGCAGCGCCAGGCCCATGAGCTGGGCTACGAAACACGGATTGATCCGAAAACGAAAGCGCCGGAGATCAAAGGTTTTTCACAGGAGTACCTGGCAGCCGAATCGTTACGACGGCGCGAGATCCTGGAGCGGCTTCAAGAACTTGGCATGCCCGGCAGCCGGGCGGCCCAAATCGCTGCCCTAAACAGCCGGCAAGACAAATTAGCCCTCAGTCCCGAAGAGCTGCGCGACTTACATCAGGCGCATGGCGAAATTTATGGGAACCAGGCGCAACGAGCGTATTCCGAAGCCTTGGAACGCGGTCCGGTACAAGCCCGCCACATCGCCAGTCTCTCGAGCGCGGTCAACTTTGCGGAAAGGCGCCTGTCGGAGCGAAACGCGGTGTTCGAGCACTATGAACTCGTGCGCGATGCGCTGCGGTACGGGCGCGGAGCCGTTGACGTGGATTCGGTCGAGGCGGAGGTCCGCAAGCGGCTTCGGGAACAGCAGCTCATCCCCATCCACCATTACCGCGATTTCGCGCCTGGGGCGCGGTACACCACTCCGGAGATGATTCGCCTTGAGCGTGAAGTCATTGAACGAGTCCGCGCGGGCTCTGGGATGGTCTCGCCCATCGCCGAAGGCGCGGATCTGAGCCACTATCCTCAGCTCGCCGACAATCCGAAGCGGCAGGAAATCCTTCGCGCGATTCTGGCCACGCACGATCAGGTAGTTGCGTTACAGGGCACCGCCGGCAGCGCCAAATCGACCTCCGCGGGCATTCTTCGCGAGATCGCGGAAGACTACGGATTTCAGGTGAAGGGGCTGGCTCCGACAGGCAAAGCTCGCGATGCCTTGCACGAAAAAGGCGTACCCTCGGAAACGCTGCAAATGCATCTGATCCGTTCGCGTGGCAACGAGCGCACAGGTCAAAAGAATACGCTCTACATTCTGGATGAAGCAAGTCTCGCCTCGACCAAACAGATGCGCGCCTTCCTGGACACGCTCGGTCCGAAGGATCACGTGCTCCTGGTCGGCGACGACGATCCGAATCCCCGCAAAGTTAGGCAGCACACCAGCATCGAAGCGGGCCGCATGTTCCAAGAGCTACAAGAAGCCGGGATGAACACCGCACACCTCAACCGCATTTACCGACAGAAGGATCCTGAGCTGAGACAGGTCGTACTCGAATTCCGGCATGGGCGAACCGAGCAAGCCCTGAAACTGCTCTCTCAGCAGCGGCGCATTCACGAATTTGCGAACGCTCGAGAGCGCTATGCCGCGATTGCGAATGCTTACCTCGAACGGCCGA
>JAFATF010000211.1 GCA_019244045.1 Acidobacteriota bacterium | reverse complement strand
TCGTCAAACAATTCTCCGGCCTCGCGGACGCCAATAGCGAAGCCGGCCTTGTTGTCGCTCTGCTCTGCGGGGTTGGAGCCCTGGTGCTCCCTGGGATGGGATTGGCTGGCTCGGCGCGCGACTACCTCAATGCACCGATCGATACCTGGCTCACCTACTACAACTTTGGCTACTCGACGTTGGTGACACCCGAGGATGGCATGGACGTGACGTCGAGTGTTACCTCGAACGTCCTTTCGCAGTCGATCGTCGTTACGCGGACCATGGATTACTGGGGTCGCACCGGGGCGATCTCGGTGATCTTTCCCTATCGCAACCTGAATGCAAGTTCCAACGCATTTCGTGCCTCGAACCAAGGGATCTCGGATATCAGCTTTCTTTGGCAGATGAACATATTCGGTGGGCCTGCCCTCACAAAGGAGCAGTTCCGGTCCTTCGTTCCCGAAACCTTTTCGAGCTTTCACCTTTTTGTCGGCACACCACTCGGGAATTACGATCCGGCTAACCCGCTGAACCCCAGCGCGAACCGCTGGACGTTCTTTCCGACGGTCAACTACAGCTACACGCCTGACCAGGGCTGGACATGGCTCGAAACTTATCTTTCGACCAAGGTGTTCACGACCAATGCCGACTACCGCGTGGGCGGCGCCTCCAGCCTCACCCAGAAGCCGTTGTTTCTCGTCGAGGGACACGCGAGCCGCAATCTTACTCCCGGGCTGTGGATGTCTGCGGACGCCTATTACAACGCTGGCGGCGAGACCAGCATAGACGGCGTCGGCCAGAGGAACGCCGCCAACACGCTCCGGCTCGGGGTGGGCATCGGCCTGAGCGTCTGGGCCGGCGGTGATGTCAGCCTCAACTACGAGCGAGTGGTCGCCAAACCCGCTGGCCAACCGGACGCGCAAGCCGTTCGAATGACGATCAGACAGGTTTGGTGAGCGTGAGACGCGTTTCGCCGGTGGCTCAAGAACACCCTGCGGCGCGTGGCTTCCGCTATCCTACCGAGATCACTTCGAGATCGAGGATCTGTTCTGGGAGCAGAGGATCGGACCAACCTTCAGCTTTCGCGTCGGCAATCAGGGCCCCAGGCGACGATCAACACCTTCCGTTTTAGGGACGCGCGTACCAGCTTCACTGCGAGCCCGCTCGCGTTTTCCGAAACCATCCCCTATCCGGCTTTCGGCGCGGGGTTGTCTTTCCGCTGGCGGCCCATGCCGGGCAGTGGGTTGTTCATGAACGGCGTGCTGAACGACATGAACGGCAACCCAAGCCAGGGCAGCCTCAACTGGTCGCATCTCCAGATCGGCCAGCTCTTCGGCGGGATCGAGGTTGGCAAACAGTGGCCACACGCGAACGGCGAGTACGACCAGCTCGCCCTGGATGTCTTCCACCCCGGCACGCACAGCATTTTCTCTCCCAACACCACTCCCAACCAGCCAGGCGGCGGTTTCAAAATCCTCGGCGAAAAGCAGTGGGGCCGGATCGTGGGCTTTGCCGCCTATACCTACAACACGGCGCGGGGCGGCGGCATTTCCACCACCTTCTCCGGCAACACCTCGGTGGCGGGCGCGGCGCTGCTGCGCCCCTTCGGCATCCTCGGCGAGGCGGCGATGGCTGGTATGTGGTCGCTACCCTTCAAGAACATTTTCCCCGGTAGCGGCCAGCGCGCCCAGTACGGGATGGAGACCTACTGGAACATCGCAGTGACACCGAATAGCACAATTACACCCGGCATCCAGCTGATCTTCAACCCGTCTTTCAATCCGACAGTTAATTTCATCGCGGTTCCGGACCTGAAGTTCAGGGTCTCCATCTGACCATCTACACGTCGGCCGATCGCCCGGCGCATAGCAGATTTTCTAGCTCCATACCTGAAGTTCTCCAGCACCGCCATCTTTGGGTGGGCGTCAATCGCGGGAGATGGCAACGTCCGCTCCCCACACCTGGGGTGAATCTAAAAGCCGATCGGGCAAGGCCGGTTAAGGGGCGTGGGCCGCCATTGCTCCTAGCGGCGCCCAACGTCCGCAGTGGATCGACAAGCTTCACTTGCCACATCCTCTCATCGGGTTCGACTGTCAGCGGCCGAGGTTTCATGGCTTATAATGCAATAGATTTATGCATGCACAACAATTTGATCTAAAACATATTTCTGATCTCTGTCTAGTGAACAATTCTTGCAGACTGTGTGAAAACTCGCTGCCACTCCGCCACGAAGCAAGAATAAACCATTTCTATAATAGAATATATAATAATGTTTTGTATAAGATCTTACTATTGTTCTAATGTTACGTCGGCCCGTGCTGCATCCGAGTTTTCACACGGTCTGCTTGAAATTTGAAAGGTATCCCGCACCAACTTACTGGAACGCTTGCCCGAAGCCACATTCTGACGTGCCTCGGTGACGACGGTCGAAACCAAGCTTCAGTGCACTCTTGTCCTTCCCGTCGGGTTCGCCATCGCCGTCCCGTTTGGTCCCTATAAACTACTGCTTCTAACCGGTAATCGTCACAAGTGCGCTCGAAATTCTCGTCTCATCGGAGGAATGTGGGTTTTGTAGTCGCTGGATTGGTCTGTAGAGCTATCCTCTGCTTCCGGCACAAAAACGACAGAACGCGCGCGCTGCAGCTCGAAAAGGCGTCGGTCTTCATCCGGGTTCAAGGCGTCGATGACAGTGCCAGGTTCGACGACGGAACCGCGCCAGGTCAGCCGGTACTTGGCGATTAGCGGCATTAAAACCTTCCATCGAGGGCTACGCCGCGATCCTTGCGTTGCCGTCTCACGACCACCACGAGTATCGGCAGGGATCGGCAGTAACCAGCACACCATCCCGGATGTGCTGGCCGCCTGGCCATTTCGCCAGTTCTATTACGTCAGATGCGCGATGAGATGTTTGTTCATCTCGAACATAGTCACTTTGTCCTCACCGAAAACTCTCTGGAGCTGGTCATCCGCTATGATCTCGCGGCGGTTCTCCGGGTTCTGCAGGTTGTGCGCGCGGATGTACTCCCAGATCTTGCTCACCACCTCGCCCCGGGGCAGCGGATCCGAGCCGACCACCGCGGCCAGCTCCTCCGACGGCTGTACCGGCTTCTGCAGAGCATTCCCCTTGTCTCCGGTGGTCTTTTTCTCCCGCGTTTTGGTCGGCATCGATCTCCTCCGGAGTTGCGGTCGAGCGTATTGCTCCGTCATGCCTGCATGAAGCTTGGACGACGCGCAATGCTGTACGGCCCGACGCGCAATCAAAACCGGTTCTGCCGCACATTAACTGAGGCTGAGCTCAAGAAGACCGAACGATAAGTGGGATTTTTTCTCGCGGTCCGGCCACGCCGACCACGTCAGCCACGAATCGCCAGAAAATCCGTAGCTGGTCAAGCTGGTCATCGAGCATCTGACCGTAGGTGCTGACACGGGCATAGCCGAGACATCAGTGAGCTAGGACATGGCCTGCTGTGACCGCGGTGGTTGGAGTAGCAGCTGCCCGTTGGCTCTCTTGCCGGTGCCGTTCTTCTTGTCTTCTTCGTTCTATCCCGCGCATCGTCGGCAGATGTCTCTTTATATTATCGACATATGCCTTATATTCTTTATAGGCCTTTACAAACTTAGTCTTTCTGACATTTCCGCGATAATATTCTCCGCTTAGCGCGGTAAACTCCTCGCCACGTCGTTGCCATTCTGCCATAATAGCAGGTGCTTTCTCATACGCTTCCAGTTCATTATGCAGGGCAGTTGCTCTCAGGCCGAAGATCTCCGATGACAATTCAAGTTTCGCTCTCACGCGGCCGACCCTCTCGGCTGTCTCTAACGAAGTATGTGCTTGAACGTTTCCCGCTATACCGACTCGCTTTGCGAGGGCAGATCTTTCTGCAGAGAGTTTCTCAAACGTCCCTGCTTTTTCCCTGAGTTCGGTGAGTGGT
>JAFATF010000309.1 GCA_019244045.1 Acidobacteriota bacterium | reverse complement strand
GAGCAGGATGCGCCGCGGCACCGGATCGAAACTGTCGCAGAACACGGCGATCATCGCTGCCATCATGCGTTTGAGCGCGGTCGGCCCGGGCAGGTTCTCCAGCCGGCTGATGGTCGGCTGCGAGCACAGATCAGCCCCGCTTTCAGGGGGACGCCCGAGCGCCATCTTGAAGGCGGGATCGGATTTGAGCGCGTCGCAGTCGTTGCCGTCGGGATAACCCGCTACGATCAGCAGCATTCGGTAGCGGATCATCTCGGCAAGCCCGTGCCGCACCCGGTGTGGCGCTCGCGGGTCCTCGATGCAGGCGCCAGCCGATCCGCGATCTCGAGCCGCTGCTCGATGGCCGCCAGCAGCAAGATCCCAGCGTCCGAAGTCATCCGGCCGCCGTCGAAGGCGACCTCAACCGGCTTGCCTGCGACCGCTGGCAAACTCGGCAAAATCCCCGTACCTTGCTGCATGGCGGGTGCGAACTCCGTTGGCTCCGGTTGATCCGGCTTCAGCAACCAAGTCATACCAGAAACCAAGGGCTTGTTCCGCCCCCGCCACCCCCGCCAAACGGCCTGATGAATTATTCAGGTTAGAGAAGCTCAGCCGACTTGAAAAGACGCGTGTCGCGCTGATCGCGCCGCCGCAGCCCACTGCGGTGCTCGGAAGGCAACGCGCCTGTGGGGCCGCAAGCCCGCTCCTATGTGAAGTAAGCCCTACTGTGTCAAACACGCGTCAAAACCGTGTTGACTCTAGGGCGCTGTTTAGTCTCAACATTACTCGCGCTGACAATCCAAAGCCGAAAAAGCTCAATCTGCGGCGCAAAGGGGAGGACAGCATGAGAACCGCGCCTGTTAATCGTGTAGCAATTCTTCTAATTAATTGGTTATTGCCTCCACCCGTCTTGTACTTGCGTTTAAGGCTAAGGATAACTACTAAGGTATTCTTGATAATTTCATTAATCTTTTTTACAACCGTTCCCGTGATTTGGGTAACTCATTTACCTCTCATTGATTATCCGAATCACCTTGCACGTTTACAGATTCACGAAACCTTGTTATCACATAGCTACCTAGCACGATTTTATGAATTTCGCTGGATGTTGACACCTTATCTTGGATTAGATCTGGTTGCAGCACCATTTACTCCGTTTTTACCAGTCGAACTAGCCGGCAGAATTGTGGTCATCTTTACGTTTTTAGTGATCTACGGAGGAACCATCTTACTGGATCGGGAGTTGAACTCGAATAATTGGGGTCTATCGATATTTACCGGCATATTTCTTTACAATGGTGCGTTTAACTGGGGATTCATAAACTATATTATCAGCGGTGGCTTCGCGATTTGGGCGTTTTGGATGTGGGTGCGGTATCGCGAAAAAATTATCGGTGTCTCCATTGCAGTATTCACTTTAATAGGAGGCATTGTGTGCATGATGCATTTTTATGCATTTGCAATCTATGGAGTATGTGTTGCCGGTTACGAGTGCTCAGTGTTTTGGGAGAAGATCAGGATTGAACGACAGCTGTGGATGTCTCTATTCGGGATACCCTTCGCTGCAGCGGTAAGCCTTATGATACCGTTGCTAGTGTTGCTCAGTCTGGTATCGAGCAATCATGGACCGATAGTCTGGGGTCAATCTTGGGGGTCACCGACGCTTTGGGATTCGGTTGTCAAGTGGAAGATCGAAGCACTCGTCTCGCCAATTTATTTTCATCATTTTTTGGAGAAGCCGCTGCTTCTTGCCATGTTTGCGATCCTTGCCTGGGCGCTGGCTACTCGAACCTTGGTCGTGAACTCGCGGATGGTGATCCCTTTGGCAGCATTTGGGGTGATCTTTTTGGTCATGCCGTCCGAGCTTTTGGGAGCGTCTTTTGCCGATTATCGGTTACCTTCTGGCGTGGTGTTCTTCGTATGGGCAAGCCTCGGTTGGGGAGAGACATCGCGGGCGCGGATTGACGTGGCGTGCCTTCTGCTTTTCCTGTGCCTCATCGTCCGCGTTAGTTCGGTGATATTGACTTGGCAGCCTGCGCAGTCGACTATTGAGGAGTATGATACGGCATTACAACTGGTTCCGCCTGGAGCGCGGCTTTTTTGTATGATGGACAGCAGCGCTTGGGGCTATCCGCCGCTGGTGCATGTACCGGTCCTCGCCGCCGCAAAACATGACGTGTTCGAGCCTTACACCTTTACCGACCATGGCGCGGGGCTGCAGCTGCTGGAAAAGAGAGACCCAGTCCCAACGAGTATTCAAGATTTTGATTACCTGCTCGAGATCGGCAAGCCTCAGGTCAAAATTCCAGCGGGCATATCATTGAAGGAGGTCCGACGTGGCCAAACCTTTACTTTATATAAAATCCAGAACGACACTTCCAAATGATGATCAATGATAACCATTTCTAAATTGGACGGCACTGACATTTGCACGTTGGACCTACATCTAATGTCGGCGCAAGGTTGAAATGTCACCCCACGCGCAAAGTAGACATGACACCCCCATTGGAGGCGGCCCCGATCAACGAGACGGCAGCCTTTGTCCCCCCTCGCGATTCACCGAGTCGCAGATTGCAGTTTCTTTGTTCGATCGAGACGTCGTTTCTCCGTCCCGACCTGAGTTTTGTGGGGGCGTCGCGCGCAATCGCCGTCAAGACTGGTCCGAGCGACGCGAGGACCACCGCCGAAGGCGCGCGCGAAGCGGTCTTGACGGCGGTGAGCACGACGTCAGCGTCGGCCAGATCGGGAAGAGGCTGCCTCAGGCCGGAGCAGCCGCGGTCGTGCCACGTGGTACACGGCCCTTCGACGGCAGACCCGGCGCCTCGAGGTTGTTCGGCGGTCGCTGCCCGCGCTGCTGCCGCGCCGGGTAGGCGGCCTGCCGTGCCTTGACCTGCTCCAACACGGCCGCCAGCTGCTTGTTGTCGACGATCGCGCCGGGTTGCACTGTCTGGATCTTGTCGAATACCTTGAAACCGAGTGCGGTTCCGTTGAACTGGACGGCGAACCGCCCGTCCGGGTAATTCACGACCTCTACCTTCTTGCGCACCAAGCCACGGGCCAGCGGGGTCGGGTCGAGGAGCAGCATCATCCGGTCGTAGTGCAGGGTCAGGTTGCGCGTGACCATGCGCTCCTCGCGCCAGGCCAAGATCTCGTCCAGATCGTCCGCTTGCACCAGTGGCCGATGCAGGTCCTTGGCATTCGCGGGATCGCGGCCGAAGCGCGTGTTGTAGGCAGTGATGAACCCAGGCAGCCATGCGTTCGCCGCGGCAATCGACGAGACCCCCGCCAGCCGTAGCTCCTTGACCATCCGGTCTTGCAACGTGCCAAACGCGCGTTCGATGCGTCCCTTCGCTTGCGGGCTGTTGGCACAGATAATGTCGATGTTCAGCGTCAACAGCGCGCGACCGAACTGGGTCACACCGTCACCGCCGGCAGCCTCCTTGCTGTTCACCCGGAAGATGCCGTGCTTGTCGCTGTAGAAGGCGACCGGCTTGCCATGCTCCTCCAGATAGGTGCGGGTCGTCCGGAAGTAATCAAACGTCGATTCCGAAGTGAC
>JAFATF010000288.1 GCA_019244045.1 Acidobacteriota bacterium | reverse complement strand
AACGACCGGATCGTCAGCCTGCCAAACTCGCTCGTGGAAGGCTCTCCTGGCTCACGCGGGGCCTCCGGCGCGCCATCAAACTCCTCCTCAAATGTCTCCCGCTCCCAAAGCTCTGGGGATGCCTGCTAAACTGATAGATGCTTAGCTATACGCACTAAATTTTAAACAATCGATATAGTTATAACAAATTTATTAAAATGACATTGCGGGACGAATATTTGATTTATTCTTGACGATCGGAACTTTACCTGAAAGGAACCAGTCAATTAAAGCACCGTTTCAACAAGTAAGATGTAGAAAGTTAGAGGGGGCCAGTTGCACGACAGAAAATTACGGCGCGCCCTGACGTACCGCTGCCACGCCCTGATGATGAGGGCAGTGGACCCCGAGCTGCTCGAACAGCTGCGCCTGTGGTTGTTTGAGTTCGCCGAGCAGGCAGCCCAGCCAGAGCGCAGCAGCGAATCGCACCACTGTACTACCCGATGGATTCTCCGTAAAGTGGATAAGAGAGACAAGGCTGCAATACAATCCCGATGTGGGCTGAACAATTTTAGAGGCAGCTTCGAGCAGGAGGATATTATGGCCGCTGCTGTCGGTAGACAAAAAATCGATCCGAAGCTGATTGCCCACATCGTCAGCAGTTATCTCATGAAAAACCGCATCGCGATCGATCAGATCTCTGATCTGATCGCAAGCGTGTATGATACGCTCAGTGGCCTCAGAAAAGTGTCGTCTTACGCTGTGGCAAAAGAGATGAAGCCGGCGGTTCCGATCCGACAATCAGTAAAGCACAACTATGTCGTGTGCCTGGAATGCGGGTTTCGAGGCGCAACGCTGCGCCGTCATTTGCGTGTGAGGCACGGGCTTGAAGTCGTCGGCTATCGCGCTCGCTGGAAATTACCTCCTAATTACCCGCTGACGGCACCGGCTTCTTCAGAGCGGCGTTCGAAGACCAGGCCTCAGCCGGTTGCCAAGGAAGCGGCTGCCCGTCAGCTGTGGGCAGGTAATCGCATCCGAGCGCGAGCCAGCCAAATCGCTATCGGACTGGGGCCACAACCGCTCAATAACAGGATGTCATTCTGAATATGAGGATCAAATCGGCACGAAGATCAAACCGCTGAGAGAGCCATCATGGAGCAAAGCACATCGGAGATCGGTGGCTCAGCCTCGCTGAGAGATCATAGTGAAATTCACAGTCGCAGTCGATTCCTGAAAGATGAGCTAATGGAAGCTCCACCCATCGAGAGGCGTCTGGCGGCAATATTGTCCGCCGATGTGGAAGGTTACAGCCGCCTCATGCACGGCGACGAAGAAACGACAATGGCCACCTTATCGGCCCATCGCGCCATTATGGACGATCTCATCGGGCAGCATCGCGGCCGGATCGCGAATACGGCCGGGGATAGCGTGCTTGCCGAATTCTCGAGTGTGCTCGATGCGGTTCATTGCGCAGTGGAGATGCAAAGCGCGCTGGAGCATGCCAATGCTGCTCAGCCGGAAGGTCGAGAGATGCGCTTCCGCGTCGGGATCAACGTTGGCGATATCATGGTCAAGGAAGGCGATATCTTTGGCGACGGAGTCAACGTTGCGGCCCGATTGGAAGGTCTGGTCAGAGGTGGGGAGATCTGCGTTTCGCGGGGCGTGCGCGACCACTTGCGTCATCGGGGCGGATTGCTGTTTGAGGATTTGGGCGAACAACTGGTGAAGAATATCGCTCACCCGATCCGCGCGTTTCGGCTGCGTATCGGCGAGAATACATCCGTTTCGGAAGCTCCAGCCGAGGACGAGGTCGGACTTTCGGCTGAATTTTCGGGTGGTCTCTCTACCAATTCAGAATTGTCTGTCGAGAGCGAGGTCGCCCTTGAGCTTGCCTTTTGGGAGAGCGTAAAGGACGGCACCGTCGCTGAACTTGAAACATATCTTGAGCGCTATCCCGATGGTACGTTTGCCTCACTTGCCAAAACTCGCATTGAGGCCGCAAGTTCGTCGGCGGCCCCAAATCAATTTGATCCAGCCATTGATGCCCTCGATTTGGCTTTTTGGAATTCGGTAAAGGACAGCGACCATCGCGAAGAACTGGAGGCTTATCTCGAGAAACATCCAGACGGGCATTTCGCGGGCTTGGCTCGCGCACGCCTCTCGACAATGACCTGAGATTGACCGGGATTCGATGTCGGGTGCCACTTCCGCTCCACGATGTGCATCGATTGTAGTCAGCTCGATCCTGATACGATAATTCCAATCGATACCGGCGAATGGCATCCGCATATCCCCGAGCGCCTTGATCAAGAGGAGCTGGCCGATTGGCGCGCCGGTCGCGACCCGGATATATAACCATCGGCGCGTGTATCGGTGTGGCTTACGCGTAGGAACCATAGGCAAGAATCGGAGAAGTGTGGCAGGCCCGACGACCTGACCTGCCACACCGCGTCAGGAGAGATCGGCAAGCAAAAGCGTAGGACCGCCCCTCCATCTCAAGCTCCAGATATGAATCGTCCTGAAGATGATCCGGAGCCCTGTCTGCGATGAGGACATGTGCTACTGGATAGCTCGCACTCCCATAACTCCTCACCCGCGGAGTCTACTCTAATTAGGCGTCGCTAAAATCTCGTCGCAAGCCCGTCAAATACCCGTCTATACTGTAGTTGGCCGAATATCCGGACAGAGAGTAGTTGTTAAGGTCTACTGCGGCCGGTAAGGCCGCGGTCGGTAGCCGCCGCGGCCATCCCAAGCAGATTGTTAACCTTGCCGTGATAGGCTGTTCTCGGTCGCGGCACAGGGCACCTCCACGTCCGGACGTGCCGCGGCCACCAACAAAAACAACAAAAAAATCGATCGCCTCAGCTATGTCACCCGCTCAGAAAAGATATTCGTCGGCTCCTGCACCGCCGGATGGCCGTCGCCAAATGAAGCGGTAACCGGTCTGCGGTTCACTTTTGTCGTCATACAGGTAGCGGACCCATTGCAGACACAGCCGCCAGCCATTGCGGCGGTGCTCGGGGTGGACGATTTCATTGAGGACAATGACGTGGGTGGCCACGGGTTATCCATGCGCCGAATGTATAACATCCCTAACATGTGGAACATGGCCGGGCGAGCCCTGTTTCCAAACACGATAAATCTATTATCGGGTTTAAAGCAGGGAGCGAAAAATGGAGCTGGTTCCGGTCACCAAACAGGCGCTGACACGCGCGCAATTCGAGCGGCTGGCCGATGTACCGCCCGAGGAAGAGTGGCTGGCCAATATTGTTGCACGGATCGGCTGTGATTGCCGGCCAGGGCTCGATCGGTGCAGGCTGGAGCCTTGCAAACGTCCGGAAACCCGCGGTGCCGTTCAAACACCACGCCGAGCACCGTCATCATATCGCGAAACCGCGCTATCGGGTCATGAACGGGCCGGAATATGACGTGGCCTTGAGGCGGGGGCAGTCTGACAGTGTGGTTCACGGACGAGGCGATCGCGGCGTAGCGGGCGGAACTTCTGATCCCGGCTCTAATCCTTGATTTTTGCCATTCGGGACAAGTGTCATAATGCCGACTCCCGGATTATGCCGCATAGCCCGAGCACCGACTGGGAAGCGGCCACCAAGCCATGCGGCGGTTCGGCATAATCTAGCCGAACGGGTGGATTCCGGTCCTTCCTCGACACGTGCGCCAATGGCGGGGTAGCGCCGTAAGCGGTCTCTATCGACCCGAGTTGCGGCAATCGGATTAACGCTTTCCCATTCGCGTCGAACGAACTCGTCCGGACGTCCGTTCGACGGATAATCCCGACAGCCGTCGCTGAACGCCACCGCTCGGCGTGCCCTTGGGTTCGACTGTACATTCTCGTCATATCAGTTTACAAACTAAATCAAGCCTCTGAAACAACGAAAGGGCGGCGTTCCGTGTTGGCTGCTCGGGCAGAGAGGGCTTGGATGACGGACGGGAAGGATCGCGCGGCTGCTGCCAAGGCGCTCAAAATCCCACTCGACCGGGACGTTTTCACCCGCACTCTTATTCGAGAACTAGCCGGCGCATTGGAAGATGTGGTCGGGATTGAAGAAGCATCCGGCTATATCAGTATCGTCGGGTCCGCGATTGGTGAGCAAATCAATCAGGAATACCGCCGAGCTTACGAGGTCTCATCCCTCTCACGTGAGCAGGTCGCCGACGTGCTAGTCGATCTGAAGCGTCGCATTCAGGGCAACTTCTTCATCATCGAGGAAGACGAGGACAAGATTGTCCTCGGCAATACCGCTTGCCCGTTCGCCGAAAAGGTTATCGGGCGAAGGTCGATGTGCATGATGACCTCGAACGTCTTCGGTCATATCGCGGCGGAAAACCTCGGCTACGGCAAGGTGGAGCTGCAACGAACGATTGCCGCAGGACACCCCGAATGCCGGGTTGTGGTCTACCTGAGGCCGACCACAGAAGCCGAAAAAGCTGAGGGGCGGGAATATCAGCGGAGCATCGACGAATAACGCTGTTTCCTCTGTTAGGTCCTTGGTTGCTGACAGGCGCTTGGTGTGCTCCCGGAAGTCGTGGCGACGTTAGACGCGCTCCCTGAGCTTTTTGTGATACTCGAGTCGGGCGGCTCGATCATCGCTGCGAATCACAGGTTTGCTCGGACTTTCGGCGAATCACCGGAGGGTCTGATCGGGCGTAGCCTCTTTGATCTTCTCGAAACGAACCCGGAACACGCACGCGAATATCTGAGACGCTGCGCCGGCACAATGCAGCCCATGCCGGGTGCGCTGGTATTTCGAAGGTCGAACGGCGCGCCGCTCGAATGCCAATGCAGCGGCGCAGCATTGCGTCCGGGCGGAGAGTTTGGCCCAAGGACGATCCTTCTACGCTCTCGACCAAAAAACGAAGCGATCGTCAGTTTTGCTGCGCTAAATCAGAAGATCGCCGAGCTCTCGCGTGAGATCCGAGGGCGCCGCACGGCAGAGGCTGGGCTTCGCGAGCTAAACGACACTCTTGAGCAGCAAATCGAAGTACGAACTCAGGAAATTCGTGATGTATTTTCCAGACTTTACGAGAGCGAGCGGCAGTTTCGTAACCTTATCGAGAGCGTGACTGACTATGCGATTTTTATGCTTGACCAGAATGGACTTGTCGCGACTTGGAATGCGGGTGCTGAACGTATCAAAGGATACACCAGTGACGAAATAATCGGCCAACACTTCTCGATCTTTTACACGGAGGACGATCGACGGAACGGGGTACCCGAACAGGTGCTTGCCACTGTCCGACGCACCGGACGGATCGCAATGGATGGATGGCGGGTTCGCAAAAGCGGTGATCTGTTTTGGGCTAGCGTCATCATCAATGAAGTCCACGATGAAGAAGGCCGCACTGCTGGATTTGCCAAGGTCACGCGTGATTTAACAGAACGGAGGACGATGGAGGAACAGCTTCGTCAGGTTCAGAAGATGGAGGCGATTGGACAACTCACCGGAGGAATCGCCCACGACTTTAATAATCTACTCACGGTAATCAGCGGCAATATCGAAACCGTCCAGCGACGAATGAGTAGGACCGATCCAGGACTATATCGTTATCTGGACGCCGCCGCCCGAGCAGTGGAACGCGCATCGACTCTCACTCATCGCCTGCTCGCCTATTCCCGCCGCCAGCCGCTCGAACCGAGGTCCGTCGAATTAAACCGCCTGATAATGGGGATGTCGGACCTGCTCGGTCGCACCATTGGCGCACATATCACGATCGAGACCGTATTGGCGGGTGGCCTCTGGCAAGTCTCGGCTGATCCCAATCAGGTCGAGAACGCCATTCTCAATCTGGCCGTGAACGCCCGCGACGCGATGCCTGACGGGGGCAAGCTCACCCTGGAAACCGCCAATACTTATCTCGATGAGGCCTACGCCAGAATCAACGCCGAAGTCGCCCCCGGCCAGTATGCGATGCTTGCCGTCAGCGACACGGGCATTGGGATGACGCCTGATGTCGTTGAGAAGGCGTTCGAGCCGTTCTTCACGACCAAGGGCCTCGGCGAAGGCACCGGCTTAGGACTGTCGCAGGTCTATGGGTTCATAAAGCAATCCGGAGGGCATATCAAGATATACAGCGAACTCGGCCAAGGCACGACAGTTCGGCTCTACCTGCCGCGTCTGCGCGAGCGGCCGCCAGTCGTTCAGGAAGATGCTCCTGTTGTGCAACCTCCACCCCTTGGAGGTCAAGAAACCATTCTCGTTGTCGAAGACAACGATGAGGTGCGTGCATATACAACCGATATTCTGCGTGAGCTTGGATACGAGGTGTTTGAGGCAACCGAGGGTGACACTGCGCTAAGCCTAATAGCGAGTGAACCACGAATTAAGCTTCTATTTACAGATGTCGGTTTACCTGGACCATTCAATGGCCGACAAATAGCAGATGAAGCCCGAAAACTCAGAAGCGATTTGAAAGTCCTTTTCACGACGGGTTATGCGCAGAATGCGATCATCCATCAGGGCCGACTCGATCCCGGCGTCCAACTGATCGTGAAGCCCTTCAATTTCGCCGGTCTCGCGGCCAAGATCCGTCAGATGTTCGACGAAGCGGAATGAGCCTTGGTTATCAATGAGCTCTCAGACATCACCATTTCGGTACATTTCAGGCCTTTCATTTTCAAAAATCGCCTTGAAAAGCAGATCATCGGTGACTTTACGTCTTGCATCAAATCTGTTCAGAATCCCGCCCCAGCCCGTATCGTATCCTGAATAGAAGCGTTCCGGCGTCTGTTCAGCGAACGCCATTGAGGCATGGACGAGCGTGAGGTCCTTGGTCACTGAGCTACGGAGATGGTCTGATTCCTGTGCTTCGGGTGACGCATAAAAAGTCCGGAGGGGAAAATTGATGGATTCCTTGGATGGCGTCAGAAACCGCATTAGTTTTGGTACGCAATTGTCTAGCGCTCGCATAAATTCGCCAAAGCGACAAATCAGCACGTCGAAATTTCTGCCGGTCCAGAACTTGACGTCTTCCTCTTCGGCCGAGGGATCCACAATGTACCATCGGGGACGGTTAGCAGTGTCTAAGCGGTAAACCAGGTCGCGGATATGACTGTCGGCCATACCATAACCGACAAAGATGATTGGGCATTCGTGCGATAGATGCTCCAAGCGGCTAAACAGCCGCTGTCGGTTTTTCGAATGCGTTGCATATTGCTCCCACGACAATACCAGGGGCACGTCCTTGTCGAGGCGATGGTTAAGACATCCGTGCAATTTCAGGTATTCTAGAGGGTTCGTGACGGCCCGCATTCGTTCGTCGACGGGTTCATTGTCCTTAACGAACGGTATTAGTACCTGTCTCCGTCTCTTTGGATCGCTATACGCAGTTTCTAAAAATATGTCGTAATTGGTGGTAGCGATCGCTCTCCAGTTGAACTCGCTGACGAGCTTGTGAGCCTCTGACGCCTCGAACCCATCGAAGGCGGTTGCTACCGTGTCGAATACCAGGTTGTAGCCAGCGCCATTGGCGATTGCCATTTCGGCGACGGACATTAATGTCCGCTTTGGCATCAGCTTGCCCATATATTTCTGTGAGAGGACGTCCCGAAGTTGGTCCGCGTTTGGGGGTGTCTCACCGAGGCTATTTTTGCATTCTTTGGATGCGCCAGCACCCAGGAAGAGTATTGCGCGACCGTTTTTCACTGCTTCATTCAATAAAAACGGAATGTCGATCTTTCTGGATTTTCTGGGTGACTTGGCCATTTAGTGGTTGTCCTAAATTCAAAGAATTTTTTCTAGAGCGACCATGGTTAGGCGACTCGTCAGAATGTGGTGAGAAGTTGAATAATTTCCCAATGTCATAGGCGGATTCGTTCTACCTCGTTTTGCGTGAGCCGCTCTCGCGTGCGATCGTAAAGCTTGGTCGTGCGCGGGCTTTCGTGCGCCGCCATTTCCTGGGCGTGCTCGAGAGCGCCGCCATTGGCGAGATAGGCGGTGATGCCGGTTGCCCGGAAGGTGTGATTGCCGATCGGCGCGGTGATGCCGGCCGCGGCCGCACGCCGGCGAATCATCAGCCACGCGGCGTATTGGTTCATCGGGCGGGCGGTCAGCGCATTGGCCTTGTGCCGGGGAGATGTGCGGAACAGCCAGCCCTTGCGGTCCTCGGCAATGCCAGCGGCGCCGATATACGCATGCAAGGTCTCGGCAAGCGCATGATGGCACGGCATCATATGCTCCTTGCCGCCTTTTTCATGCAACCGCACTGTCCAGGCCGAACCGCGCGGCACGAGATCCTCGACCTTCATCTTCAGCGCCGCGGTGATACGCGCGAATGAATAAGTGAGCGTGGTGATCAGAGCGCGGTCGCGCAGATCACGCAAGGTCGCCGTCGGAATGCTGTCGAGCAATTTGCGCCATTCGGGCGCGTCGAGCACCGGCGTCTTGCCGGTCTTGACGACATGCTTGGGCCCGCGCACCGCCGCGGCCGGATTCATCGGCACCATCTGGCCCGTCACCAGCCAGTCGAACAGCATGCGCACCGCCGCCAGCTGCTGTTTGACCCCCGGCGCTCCATGCTTCTCTTGCAACTCTTTGACCCATGCCGCCACGTCGAACGGACGGATGGACGCAAGCGTAAGCCCGCGCTGTTCGCACCGGGCGAAAAACCGGCTGCAGGCGCGCGCATAGGCCCGGCGCGTGTGGTCGTTGTTGATGTTGGCAGTGAAGAACTCGACGTAGCGCCAGCCGGCGCGCTCGCCGCCGGCGTCGGTGATCAGGGCCGGCACTATATAGGTGCTGGCCGGGGTGGTGGCTGGCACCGCCGGGGGAAGCGGCTCGATGATCACGGGGAGCTGGTCGTCGGGGGATGGCATGGGGACCCTGCTGTAACACAGATGTTCCTAGTGATAAAGGACGTTATCACTAGCAAGATGGAGCCGGTGAGCGAGCGAAACGATCCGGTTCCGGAAGGAAATTTAGTGTCGTTTCGAATAGCCAGAAAGGATTTGAAGCGATCTCCAATCTCCTTTGTCGTCTGGCACTGACGGCGACGCATGTCAGCGACGGGCGGGCCAGTGCCAAAAACACAAAGTGGGGGTGGGGGTG
>JAFATF010000235.1 GCA_019244045.1 Acidobacteriota bacterium | reverse complement strand
CCATAGTCGTTGGCACCTGCCTCGAGGCACAGCTGAGACAAGTCGTGATCGAGTTTGACCCACGAAACCTGAATATTATTGATTGAGCCGGCGAGAAGCACACGAGCAAGCGCGTGGATTTTCAGGTGTTCTTCCCGGGTTGGGCCCGGCCGCGAGAGTCCCTGCCGGAAGAGCAATGTGTTTGAGTGCACGAAGCCGAGGGGAACGAATTCAGTAAAGCCGCCGCTATCAGCTTGTATGTCTCGCAGCAACAGCAGCTGATTCACCCAGTGTTCTGGAGTTTCGCGATGACCGTACATCAGCGTCGAAGTAGTGCGAATGCCGATGCGATGGGCGGTGCGAACGACCCTTTGCCACTGTGCACTGGAGAGTTTGTTGCGCGAGAGAACCAGACGAATATCGTCATCCAGGATCTCGGCAGCGGTGCCGGGTAGAGTGTCCAGCCCATGGTCGCGCAGCATGGCCAAATAATCAGGCAGGGGCATGCCCGTCAGCTCCGTTCCATAGATAATTTCCATGGGCGAGAAGGCATGGATATGCATGGTTGGGGCGGCGCGTTTCACGGCCCGGAGGATATCGCGGTAATAAAAAGGAGGAAGTTCCCGAGGTAAGCCGCCCTGGATGCACACTTCGGTCGCTCCCCGTTCCCGAGCTTCGAGCGCCTTGGCAGCAACCTCGTGCGGAGACAAGAAGTATGTGTCGGATTCGCGCGGGCCCCGGCTGAAGGCGCAGAATTTGCAGCCCACAAAACAAATATTAGTAAAATTAATATTTCGATTGACCACGTAGCTAACAATGTTGCCCGCCAGTTCGCGGCGCAGTTCGTTGGCCGCCACCAGCAAAGCTACCAAGTCGCCTCCGCTGGTCGAGGCCAGGTGCCGACATTGTTCTCGCGTCAGCGTACCGCCGTTCTGAGTTTCGAGGACTTGCTCCAGAGCCGCGCGGCAGAAAGCGCTGGTTCCGCTCGCGATCTCAGACCAATCGAGAGTAGGAAAATGCGTTAATTCAGAAACGGAGAGGGATCTGGCCACAGCGATCTCCTAACGAAACAGATCATTACATGCCGGGCGGATGAGGTCGCGCGCGCGGCCTCGGCCCGCCTGATACTTGAACCCCCGAATGATACAGGCAGGAGTCCGAGCCAGCTTGCCGCAAACCAGACCGGCGGCGCAAGCCAGTTCATCGGCCACCGCCTCCAGGCTTACGCGCAGCTGGTAACCGTGTGGGTCGTACCGACCACGATAATCGTGCAGAGCCTTCATTCCGGCGACTCCGATGGCCACTTCCGTTAAGCCCTCGCGCCAAGGTCGCCCGAAGCTGTCGCTGATGATAATGGCCAAGTCAACCTGCCATTTCCGCATCAGCGCCCGCCGCAGCTTTTGCGCTGAACGATCCGGATTGTGGGGCAGCAAGAGTGCATGTTTGCCGCCATCGACGTTGGACAAATCCACGCCCGCATTGGCGCAGATGAATCCGTGGTGGGTTTGGGTAATCAGGACGCCCCGCTTTCGGCGAACGACGCGCTGGCTCTCGGCCAGGGCCAGTTCGGTTACGCGAGCATCAAGTCCGTAGCGCCGGCCCCATGCAAGCGAGCTGGCGGAGGGCCGGACGCTTGCGAGATCGAGTAGCTGTCCTTCGGCTTTCGAAATAATTTTGTGCTTCACCACGAGTACGTCGCCCCGGGTCAGCGAAATGGGGATTCGGCCAACTGCAGCCATCAGCTTCTCAGAAACCGAATCTCCCGGCTTGACCTCCTCCCCCAAGGCGATGGGAATGATGCGCAGTTCCTTGGCGGCGGAGCTCTTGAGGTGACGGGAGATGCGATTCATGGCGTATCCGGATCCGTCGCTCGCGATGCGGCTCATCGATTCACAGCCAGCGGGTATTGGCGTACACCCCATTGTCGGGCCAAGCGCTGGGCACGGGTTTGCCCCGGAGCGTCGATCAGTCGCTGCACGTCGGCGGGACGGTCAACGTCGAAACCTATGCCATCGAGGGAAAGCACCACGCATGGCCGACCGGTATCGCGGGCAACGTGGAGGTGAGGCGTAAAACTCTCGTTGCCGAAACGCAGCGGAAAAAGGTTGGCAGGTTTGCGGTAGACTGCATTGGTACCACGGCCGTCGGAAGCGGGAACTAGAACCGAGCCGGTGAACGGAGCGACAGCCAAAATTTCATCCAGTTCCCCCGGCTGCATCAATGGAATATCGCCGGGCAGCGTCAGTGTGCTGTCGGCTCCGCGCGCTAGGCACCAGCAAGTGGCCATTTCAATGGCTGCGGTCTGGCTGAGGTTTGCATCATCGCGAATAACCTCAAACTCGAAAGTCCGGGCGAGATCCATGGTAAAGCGATCACCGGTGACGACCGCCACCGCGGGGCGCAGACGGCAGGCGGCGATGGCATCAAAGACATCGTGAATCATGGCCTGGGCCAGCGCGGTCCGGGCGGGTTGGTCGAGAATCGCCGCCAGGCGTTGCTTGGCCAGGTTGAGATTTTTAACCGCGACCAAGATCATCGGCAGTCGGAGTCGCTCATCAGCTGCGCCTTTGTTTCGCGTTTGGCGAAAGTGAGAACAGCGCGCGCCAGATCCGCGCGCTCCTTGAATGATCGCATAATTGTGTTGGTGCAGTGAACGTGCAAGCTGCTGCTTCTCCGCAGCTTGTCAGCCGATTCCTGATCGCGCGTGTCGGCAATGAGTACGTCCAGGAAATCGGCATAGGCTTGGGCGACCCCGGCCAGCGCAACCGGCAGCTTTTGCGCCTCCATTAGAATTCCCGCAGGACCGGAAACCGCCGCCCCGCCGACAATAGGGGTGACGGCGGCAATCCTCGCCTTGGTCCGGCGCAAGGCGCCGCGAATTCCCTGTACGGCCAGAATGGGAAAAATGCTGCTCACGGGATTGCTCGGGGCCAGCAGGACAATCTCCGAATCGAGGATGGCCTCCACCACCCCAGGAGCGGGCTCAGCATCAGTCGAACCGGCGTAGCGCACCGATTCGACCGGATCCTGATACCAGCGCTGCACAAAATATTCTTCGAAACTGAGTTCCCCGATGGGCGTGAGGATGCGCGTTTCCACTCGTGAATTGCTCATGGGGAGAATGCGCGCCCGTACCCCCAGCTTGCTGGCAATTTCGGCCGTGGCCTCGCTCAGAGTCTTGCCCTCGGCGAGAAGTTGCGAGCGGACCAGGTGCACCGCGAGGTCACGGTCCCCGGCATGAAACCAGATCGGCTGACCCAGCTCTCCCATGGCCTGCAGGCACTGAAAAGTGTCACCCTTGACGCCCCAGCCGCGTTCCTTGCTGAGCAGGCCGGCCAGCATATAGGTGATCGAATCGAGGTCAGGAGAGACGTAGAGGCCCCACCACAACAGGTCATCACCGGTATTCACGATCATGGTCAGTTCTTCCGGCGAGACGACCTGACGCAAGCCATCGACGAACTTTGCGCCGCCGGTACCACCGGTCAGCACGGCAATCATGGCTTCCCCCGGGCATAGCCCTCCGCGTCTGCCGCGCAGATTAACTTCTCGGTCAACAGACCCGGGCGCGTTAGAAGCGGCGGAATAAATTCAGGATACACCGGCAGCCGCTGTTTTAGTGTTTGTCCCTTCGATTGGCTCCGCCGTCGCAGCTCGTCAAGGTGCGGCCAGGGCGCCTCCGGATTGATGAAATCTGGCGTCAGAGGCGAGATACCACCCCAGTCGTTGATGCCGGCGTCGATGAGGTCTTGGTAGTCGGGAGCGGACAAATTGGGGGGCGCTTGGATGTTCATCTCAGGCATAAGTAGACGTGCTACCGCTATGGTGCGCAGGATGTCGCCTCGCGCCGGCTCGGGCCAGTTTGCCATAGGAATGTTTTGTTTGACTCGGAAGTTTTGAATGATCACCTCCTGGATGTGCCCATACTTTTGCTGGAGCTGGCTGATGGCGACGAGACTCCGAATGCGGTCGCTGAGGGTTTCGCCGATGCCGATCAATATGCCGGTGGTGAAGGGGATTTGAAGTTTGCCGGCTTCCTCGATGGTACGCAGACGCCTGGCGGGGATTTTGTCGGGAGCCTGATCATGAGCGGCTCCCGGCGCCAGCAATTTGTCATTTGTGGTCTCTAACATGAGGCCGAGACTCGGGCAATAACTGGCCAGGCGTTTCAGCCATTCAGGGCTCAGCAAGCCCGGGTTGGCATGTGGCAGCAGCCCCGTCCTACACAGGACGAGCTCGCACATGGCTTCGAGGTAGTGCAGAGTGGATTTGTAACCCAGCCGACGCAGTGTGCTACGCATCTCCGGAAAGATGAGTTCAGGCTTATCTCCCAGGCTGAATAACGCCTCGCCGCACCCAAGCTTCTCGCCGGCGCGTGCCACTTCGAGTACCTCATCCGGGCTCATGGTGTGAGCGCCTGTTTGTCGGGGATCACGGCGAAAGGTACAGTAGCCGCAATAGTCGCGGCACAAATTGGTCAAAGGGAGAAAAACCTTGCGCGAATAAGTGATTATTTTGGGCTTGAAGCGCTCTTTGGCCGCATAGGCCGCCGCCGTTACGGCTGTAAGATCGACCTCGGTCGAGGACAGAAGGCGCAGCGCCATGGCAGGCGAGATTGGCAACCTGTCTGGGCACGTATTCAGGGATAAGACTTCCGGGTTGGTCGACATGCGCTGCTGCTCGCCTGTGCTCCTCGCCTTAGAAGACTGACACCTGATGATTTTAGTCATTGGCGATACCAGCTGCGCGTCAAGAAAACAGGAACACGGATCAGATTTGGCAGACGATGCAATGGGCATGCAGAGGTATGCGGAAATGCCGTCGACGGCATCGTACTCATCCCGGCAAGAGTGGCATGCGATTCAATTGTCAACGGTGTTCAATCGGCCAACATTCAATTGCATTCAATTGGCGAAGACTTGACAAGGTGAGCAATCCAAAGCAAGATGGCGGCACTTTTTTGCGTGGCCGGGGGCTACAAGCATGGATCTATCTCCCATCTATCCGGTCAGCATGGCGGATCAGGTGTCGGGAATTCTGCGACAGCGCATTCTCCACGATGAATTGTGTGCAGGAACGGTTCTTCTGGAATCCTCTCTATCATTGTCTCTCTCTCAGCCATTCGCTCGATATCATGCGAGAGGCGGCGCGTATTCTTTGTCCGAGAGACTGCTCAAATGCTTTATTTATCGTGACCGCAGAGGCGGGACAGTGGTGGTTGGCCACTCTCGAGGAGATGTAAGTACGGGAAGGCGACTGCCAGGCGTTCGCGTCTCAACTTTCACACGCTTACCGTTCATGTGCGCGGCAATCAGAGGCTCGAAGCCTCTTACCACAACCAGAATGGCGAACTGCGGAGAGGAATGGTTTTGGTGGACGGCAGCCGCGACGATCCCGGAGCCCTATCAGTCGATCGCGAGTTATTGAGCTCGCGAGAGGGAGCAAGCTGAAATTGTGTGCACGGGCCGTTACGGTCGGTATCAAGACCATTGGAAGGCGACATCAGAGGGCGCCATGGCCGGCCGACTCGAGCAGAGGCGCTCGCAGCACAATGCCGGGGGACAAGGAGCCGGCTGCCGAGCCGAAGGTTTGACGGGCGGCGACACTCTAGATTGGTTCGGGAAGGAGGATGGCTATCATGAGAAGCCCAGCGCGGTTTATAGGATGCTCTTTGTTCCAGTTTCGGAGTTGGGGGTTTCGCCCCTGGCTGGTAGTCGCCGCTCTATGCAGCCTCCGCCTTGCGGCGCCTGCCCAAACTTTAAATGTGTGGGTCGAAGGCCGAGTGTACGATGCCAGCGGCGCGGCCATTGCTCAGCCCGCGGTCACTGCGCGTAATACCGCAACCGGGCTCACGCGCTCGGTCGAAGGCGGGCCCCTGGGCGATTATCAGATTACCGCGCTTCCCGCCGGCGATTACATTGTCACGGCGGAAAAACCGGGGTTCCGCAAAATATCGAAGAAGGTGCATCTGGATGTAGGCGGCACGGGAAGCGTGGATTTCACTCTCATGGTTGGTGAAATCAAGGAGGAGGTGACTGTGCAGGACGTGGGCGCGGCCGCCGAACCCACGCGGACGATGGTGAGTTCCGTCATTGATGAACAAAAAATCAAGAACCTGCCGGTCAACGGGCGACAGTTCATCGACTTCGCCCTGCTGGCGCCGGGGGTGACCATAGGCGACACGACTTCCGGCAGTACGGATGTGATCATCGAGCCGGTCACCAAACTCTCTTTCGCAGGGCAGAACATCCATTACAACTTCGTGGCCATTGACGGCGCCGACAATATGTCGACTGCTTCGGGAATTCAGAAAACTACGCCCTCGCAGGAAGCGGTACAAGAATTCCGCGTCATCAACACTGATTACAGCACCGAATTCGGGCGGGCGGTGGGCGGGATCGTCAACATCGTCACCAAGAGCGGCACCAATCAGAACCACGGATCAGTTTACGAGTACTTCCGCAACGACAAGATGGATGCTAAGAACATGCTGGCTGCTGCCGGCGGCTTCAATAAACTGCGCCAGAACCAGTTTGGCGCCACCTTGGGGGGGCCGATTCAGAAAGATAAAAGCTTCTTCTTCGGAAACTACGAGGGGCAACGTCACAGCGAATCGCCCTACTACAACTCGGCCGTGCTGGCAAATCTTTCCGCTATCAACGCGGTAAAGGTCAATGTGTTTGGCTTGCCGGCGGAAAACCTATTCGTGAACCGCACCACGAACTACGATAATGGGCTGCTCAAAATCGATCACAATTTCAGCGCAAAACAATCAATGTTTGTCCGCTACTTTATCAATGACCAGCGCAGCACGAATCTATCTCCCCTCAATGACGGCTTCGACCTCCCCTCCGGCTTCAAGAACAATTTCTTCCGTGACCAATCGCTGGTCGGGAGTTTAACGTCGCTTTTTTCAAACTCGCTTGTCAACAATCTCCGCCTGCAGTATGCCCATCGCTTCTTTGATTTTCCCACCGTGAGTACCCAGCCCCATCTGGAGGTATCCAACGTGTTCACCATGGGGGTCAACCGGGGAAATCCGGATTTCTATGAAGAAGGGCGCTGGGAGATTGTGGACGATCTCACTAAGACTTGGGCCCGGCACACAATCAGCTTGGGGGGGGATTTCAATCATGTGAACACGACCGAATCATTCCCGCTGTTTTATCCCTTCGAAGCCGACTTTGGGAGCCTCGGGGCTTTTTTGGGCACCGATCCGGCGGCACAGTTCCTCACCGGCAGACGCCCGCATCCCTTCGTGATCTTTTTTGAGCGCTTCAATGCGGCGATGGATTTCAATGAGCCCACCTTTAGCACCTCGGTTTACCAGGGAACAGCCATTCCCTCGGCGGTTCGTAATCAAGCCAAGGGCGAGCTAGGCCATACCTATGAAGGGTTATACCTGCAGGATAAATGGCGAGTGACATCGAATCTGACCTTGGACTACGGCCTGAGGTGGGAAGGTGAAACTTGGCCGGCGGCGGCCATTACCAGCCCGCTTAAGAATTTCGACCCGCGGGCGGGATTCTCCTATGCCCTGGGCACCAGCCGGAACGTCGTCATTCGCGGAGGCGCGGGGCTATTCCACGGCACGATTCCTTCGCCTCTGCTCATGTGCCAAATTCCCTCCTGCGGTGGAATTATCGGAAAGTATCCCGGTCGGGAAAACGTGCAAGACGATCTCAACGCGCGTACTCGCTTATCGGCAGCTGGTTCAACTCCCGGCGTAATGGCATCCCTATTAGCCGGGATGCTGGGACCGGGCCTAGCCACCGCGACCTACCCGACTCCCTCGCTCGATGCCGTTATCGTGCGCTTCGCCAAAGATCACAAGCCACCGTACGGAGCCCAGGCTAGTTTCGGCGTGGAATTCCAGCCGACCAAAGAAACCGTGCTGGATATTACCGGCATGCACGTGCGAGGCATTCACCTGGGCAGTTTTTACAACGTCAACCAACCTGACCCGAGCGGCCGTCTACCCTTCCATGACGCGCAGGGCAATATCGGTTTCAAGAATATGTATTGCTTGAATTTCGGTTCAACCGGTTGTTTTCCGCCCGCCATTGCTCCTGGCGTGCGCTGCGCCGTTTTTAACCCCGTGCCCTGTCCGACCAGCGGCTTGCCGCCAGGCTCGCTTGGGTTTGCTGTGGATTTCGAGGCCAACTCGAAGTGGGACTCGCAATGGGATGGACTGCTAGTAAATCTCACTCAGCGCATGGGCAAGCATTTTGGCTGGGGGATCAGCTATACCTGGTCGAAAGGAATCGACGATGGACCAAACCCCAGCTTTGTCTTGATCCCGCAAGACAGCTGCTGTTTGAACCGGGAACGGGCGCTCTCTTCCGATAGCGTGGCCCATCGTTTTGTGGGCAACTTCACTCTGCGCGGTCCAAGCAATCTCAACCGCTTGCTCAATCATTGGCAGCTTGCGACAATTCTTAGCCTCGAGTCTCCCCACTACTTCACCAAGTTTGCGGGCTTCGATGCAAATGGCGATATCTTCGGCAACAATGACCGGGTCGGTATCGAACCCCGCAACACGTTCCGCGGGGACAGCTACGAAACCGTAGATGTGCGGCTGTCGCGTACATTTGTTGCCACCGAGAGGCTGCATGTCGAGGCCATCGCGGAAGCGTTCAACTTGAGCAACACTCTGAATATCCACTTTTTTAATACCGCCTATGGAGCGTCGGATTTCTGTCCGGTTGGCGGGGTCGCCTACTGCGGTCCGGGGCCCTTTTACAAGGAGGGTTCGCCCAATCCCTCCTATGGCACGCCGCGTTCGATTTTCAATCCCCGGCAGATTCAGCTGGCGCTGCGCATGACATGGTAGAAAAGGGCAAGGGGCGAAGCGGTGCGGACCCTAAATCGAGTTGAGCCACATGCCGGATGTGCGACGTCGTTTATCGCAACTGGAATTTCGCAAAGCATTGGGATGTTTTGCCACAGGCGTTACGGTGATTACGGTGGATCGCGACGGTGAAGTACACGGCATGACAGCGAACGCGTTTACCTCTGTGTCGCTCGATCCCATGCTGGTGCTGGTCTGCGTGGATCACCGGGCGCGGACGCATGCCCATCTTCATGAGAAAAAGCGATTCGGGATTAATATCCTTTGTGAGTCACAGAGGACGATTTCCGAGTACTATGCGCGCTCTATCGAAACGCATCAGCACGCCGAGCAGGCAGGCGCCCGGTTTGATCAAACCGGGCATGGTACGCCCGTTCTGCGGGACGCCTTAGCATATCTGGAGTGTCGGTTGCAGAGCGCGCACGATGCAGGGGATCACACAATTTTTATTGCCGAAGTCGAAGATGTGGTCCTGCGGGAGGGCAGGCCGTTGCTCTTCTTCCGGGGAGACTATCAGGAAATTGGGAAAGTCATTGAAAGCAGTTCGCTACCGAAAAAGCCCTGAAGGGGCGACCGGCGGCTACCTGCGAGCGCACGCTGTCAGGCTAATGGAGGCCTTCAGAGGTAATGCACAGTCACCGAGCAGCCCGCCAGCGTGGCTCGCCACTGCACTCGCTGGATTTCTGAAACTTGTCGGGATTTGTGCTCGTATTGCAGCGAGACGATGAACTCCAGGTCTTTGCGCGAGGCGAGGAAGGGGCTCCGCCGTGGTGCTGCCGGGACCTGCACAATCCCCAGCTTGTTGCGAAAATGGCGCAAGTATCGAAGTGCTTTGCCCCTACAGCTCCAGCTAGCCCTTTGCTCCACGGTTTTGACCGGCACCGTTTGGGACTGCGCTGGCCCCGCCGTCGGTCGAATCATTTGTCATAGCCGAATTTCGTAACGTTCCCGCCAACGCCGCATCTGCCGGTCGGCGATGCCTTATGATTTCAACCGCCTGCCAGCAGGTGATCGTCATCATCATGGGCCCCGCAAAAAGGGCGGACATTTCACCTGGTAGATTCGACCGGACATTATGTGCTAGCTGCAGCCGCGGCCAGCGACACTTGCGCCCAACAGAGCTTTTCACTAACATTGCCGCCCGCGGGTGCCGTAGGAAGG
>JAFATF010000150.1 GCA_019244045.1 Acidobacteriota bacterium | reverse complement strand
CCATTGCTGCACGGGCGCGGTGAGGCGGCCATTAGCTGCACGCTGACCGGACCGACTTTGAATTTCGGAACGATCAACGTTTTCTCAGCATCGACGACCAGCGGCAACGCCACCTTCGCTTGCACTGAAACGGCGAATGGGCAGACTGTCTATGCTTGCCTTTCCATAGGCACCGGCAGCGGCGGCACCACGCCCAGCAACCGCACACTGGCCTCGGGAACTAACACGATCCCGATCCAGATCACGGGCGGCGCCTCATGGCCGGCCCAGATCGGCAATGGCGCCTCTTACCCAATGGAGGGCGTCGTCAGCTTCACTGTGCCGAAGAAGAGTAGCGCCACATACACCTTCCCGCTCGTCGTGTCGATTCCAACTCCGTCATCCCTACCGCCCCCCGGAACCTATTCCTCAACCTTCACCGGCACCGATTTCGAGGTTTACTGGAATACAACCTCGCAGGCTACCTGCGCCGCGCTGGCCAGTGCTGGTGGCACCCTGACCGCTCGCGGCACATTTTCAGCGTCGGCCACCGTCGTCAACCAATGCGGCGTCAGCGCGACCAGCATGAATTTTGGTATGGCCTCGTTGCTGAACGCCGCCCTCTCCGCCACCGCACAGATTTCGGTGAGCTGCAACGCTACGATCCCGCTAACCGTCGCGCTGGACAACGGCGCCACCGGAACCGGTCCAACCAATCGCCTGATGACCTCGGGCTCGCAGTCGATTCAATACGGCATCTACAAGGACGGCGCTCACAGCCAACCCTGGGGCAGTACTGTCGGGACCAACACCGCAAGCGCCACCGGCCCTTCCGCGACGCTATCGGCCTATGGGCAAGTACCGGCGCAGACGGCTCCAATCCCTGGCTCTTACGCCGATGTCGTTGGTGTGACCGTGACGTACTGACTGTGACCGTGACGTACTGGCTGTGACCGTGACGTACTGATACTGAGTATCGGGCTAGTGCTGGGGTGACGCCACTAAACCTTCGCCTAGGCAAGCCGCATGCAGCCTTCATAACCAAGGATGCTGCGTCGAACGGGTTTCGCTACGGAACGCAGGAGGCGCAATCGGTTTCGCCGGCGCAGTTCACGGATTGGGCGAGAATGCGCCGCCCGCAACACCATCACTCAACGATCTCGTTGGCTCGGAGCAACAGTGACTGCGGAAAGCTGAGGCCGAGTTCCTTCGCGGTCTTGAGGTTGACCACCAGCTCGAAGTTGGCTGCCTGCAACACCGGTAAGTCGCCGGGAGCCGCGCCCTTCAACACCCGCCCAACGTATCTGCCGGTCTGGCGAAATGCGTCGGAAAGGCTTGCCCCATAGCTCATCAGCCCGCCGGCTATAACGTATTGGCTCAGCGGGTAGATGGTTGGCACAGAATAGCGTGCTGCGAGCGCGACCAACTGATCCTGGCGGCTGATCAGGAAACCGTCAGCAGTGACAACGAGGGCGCCGATGTCGCGTTCGGCCACTCGCCCAAACCCTTCATTAACTTCCTTTTCGGTGCTCGCGCCGAGGACGGCGAGTTCCAAACCAAGTGAGTGCGCCGCCGCTTGCAGATCATCCACCTGGCTCGCCGCATTGGGATTGGTGGGGTTCATCAGCACGGCAACGACGTTGGCGTTTGGCCGCAGTTCATGGATCAGCTCCAGATTCTTCGGGCCAAGCCGTGTGAACATGAAGGCAATCCCGGTCACGTTCCCACCGGGACGATTGAAGCTGGACACAAGGCCAGATGCTACCGGATCGCTGCCGCTGAGAAACACGATAGGGATCGTCCGAGTTGCCGCCTTGGCCGCGAGCGCCGCGGGCAGATAGTTGGCGGCGATCAGCCCGACTTTGCGGTCCACGAGGTCCTTTGCCAGCGCAGGAAGGCGATTGTATTCACCTTCCGCCCATTGGTGCTCAATCCGAACATCAGCCTCGACGCTGATCCCGGCATCCTCGAGCCCCTTCCCGAACGCCTGTAGCAGCGACGCAGGCTCCGGGGATCCTTGATGGAGGAAACCTACCTCGCGAACGGTTTGCTGAGCACGAAGCGAGCACGGGCACAGCACCGCCGACCCGCCGAGCACGGCAAGAAAATCGCGCCGTCTCACGTGTGGTTTCCACCACTCATTCGATCACCTCGTCGGCGCCTGCCAGCAACGAATGCGGTACGGCGAGACCGAGCGCTTTGGCAGTTTTCAGGTTGATCACCAGCTCAAAACGGACAGGCTGCATCACCGGCAGGTCGGCTGGTTTCTCGCCCTTCAGAATGCGGCCGACATACACCCCGACCTGGTGGTAGGCGCCCGACAGGCTTGGCCCGTAGCTCATCAATCCACCAGCATCGACGAACTCCCGCCACTCATAAATCGCCGGCAACGCCAACCCAGCAATCAGCTCGACGATCTGGGCGCGTCGGCTGTTGAAGAACGGATCAGTCCCGACCAACAGCGCGGCGGCATCGCCCTGTTCGGATTTTGCGAGCACCGCATCCAGCTCGGTTGGACTTGTTGCGTTGAGGATAGTGATCTGCAGTGCAAGGACGCGAGCAGCCTTTTCGATGTCCTGTTTTTGGCCCTCAACATTGGGGTTCTTCGGATTGAGAAGCACGGCGACTTGCCTCGCCGCCGGGACGAGATCATGCAGCAGGCCAATTCGCTTCCCGTCCAGCTCCGAAGCGATCAGATTATAGCCCGTGATGTTGCCACTTGGCCGGCTGAGGCTGGCAACGAGACCTCGTAGGACTGGATCGCCGGCCATCGCGAACACGATCGGGATCGTGGCGGTCGCTGCCTTCGCGGCAAATGCCGGAAGGGGACCACCTGTCGCAGCAATCACGGCCGCTTGTCGGCTGGCTAAATCAGCCGCCATTGCGCCCAGTCTGTCGTTATGACCTTCAGCCCAGCGGAATTCGATCGCCACGTTCTGCCCGTCGATGTAGCCGGCTTCTTCCAATCCGCGCTTGAACGCGTCGACATAGTTCGCGAACGGCTCTCGCCGAGGCACTGTTGAGAAACCCGATCACCGGCATCGAGTTCTGTTGCGCCGCTCCGACAGACGGTCGGAGGGTGGTTGCACTCGCAATAGTGGTGAGAAAATCGCGGCGCCCCATGCCCAGCGGCCGACCTACCTGACTGGAGCCCCGACAGGTTCCCGCTTTTGCCAGACGAACCGATAGGCGCACTCACCCGTCAATCGCCCGCTGACGCGGCCCTGGGGGTCAATCTGTGCGTCAAGCTGCTGTCCGCGCGGCGTGCGCATGCGGATCACGCCTTGCGGGCTGACGGTGCCCTCGAACGTGTTGCCCGGTCCCCAGGGGGTGCGCGCCACGCCGTTCACAATGGTCAGGGGTGCGATACCTGCCGCCTGTATCTGGCATCGGGCTGTGTTGTGCCCCACCATCCCGCCTTCCTCTATTTCCCGCGACACACCGGCATAAGAGCCATCGAATGCTCGCATCGGAGTTTGCGGTTTTGCGGCGATTGGAATGGCGAGCAACGCGGCTGTCCACGCCGCAGTGATCACCTTGTGCATCGGCCCTCCCCCGAATTGTTATTTGCAGTGAGCGCGTTGAGTTCGCATCTTGCATGCGACCAGGGGCGGCGTAAAGGTTCGCCGGGGAACGGTGTGGCACCCGGCTGGGCTATCGTCGCCACGATTTGGTTTGCCATCACAGTAGTTTTATGGCTGCTGCCGAGGCTTGCGGAGCACATTTCCGTACACTGCCGGATAGAGCCACCTGGCTCCCTGCCACAGCTCCACTCTGCGGTGTTGAGGTCTCGCTTTCAGCATCGCAAGCGCCCGATCGACGGCCTCACCGAGCGCATCCGCTTCGATGCTCTCGTAAGCCTGGATGTGGTCCTGATCGTTCAGGAAGTAGCAGCGATAGCTGGGCATCGCGGGAACCGCCTTCTGTCCAGAGTGCTGTGAGGTACATACATCGTGGATGGCTCGACTTACAGGGGATGCGGCGATATGCATGACGGTCCCTATTACCGCGAGCAGGCCGAACGAGCTCGTGGAAGAGTCGTCACTTCCTTTCATGGCTACGCGATGATCTGTCTTCAAGGCTCAAGCATAAAGCTCTACGACCCGGCAGAAGCCAGTGTGCTACTCATCTCACCCGCCGACTTCCGCCACGATTTTCAGGCCGTTCTATTTCGGCAGTGATCTGCGACAACCAGATGTGACCATTGCCGGCCTACCTCCGATTCGGCCATTCCGCACGCCACGCGCTCACCCCCGATTTTTCCACCACGAGCGAGGAGTCAACCGCAGATGGCCCTGCTTGATGATTTCTTCAAGCGCAACCTGGTGACTGGGTTGGCCGTCGGCATCGGTGCGCTCCTGCTGACCCCCGCAGTAGGACAGGTGCTTCGGCCAGCGGCCAAGGCTGTCATCAAAGGAGGCATATTGGTGTATCAAGGCCTCGCAGAACTCGGTGAAAGCGCGAGTGATCTCTTTGCCGAGGCCCGCGCTGAAATGGACCAGCCGACCGAGAGCGACATCGAACCCAAACCATCGTCCCCTGCCCGGCGAAGATCACGACCGGTCCGCGTCCGATCGAAAGAATAACCGCCGGTTGGGCCGGATTATTCAGGGCTGTTCTGTCCTCCAGCGCCTGTGGAACGCTAACGGCGCGAGACTGTTGCCCGGCATGTATCTCCCGGTGAGGTAGCCATGCCTGCAGCAGAAAACCCCGCTTCGGTTACCGGTGCTGCCGAGAAGCTTCGCGGCATTGCTGACCGCAGGCCTGAGATCGCGAAGGATTTGCGGCAGATGGCAGATCATTTGGATAAGAGGCGCCAGCCGACTGGCTTCCGGCAAAGCCTCGCTGGGACGGCGATTCGGCGGCGGTTAGCGAGCCTTCTCCCTGTTTTAAAATTCGGGCGCTTACATCGGTTCTGGACGTAATTGCGCCCGCTCAGGGTGAGCAGCCACTGGCGGGAAGCGCATTCTGTTGCGAAGAATGAGCCGGATGGCCGAGTTGTTGGCGATCGGGTTGGACAGCGAGGAGCCCTGTCGTAGACCTCTGGTGGGCCATGGTTCAATCCCGCTTCATTTCCCAAATCAGCGCAGCCAAAGAACCGCCAGCCCGAGGACGATCCCGGCGCACCCCAAACCGATCAACAACGCAACAGTACCGGCCATCGCGGCGTGGTCTCTTATGTGAAAGAGGACTCCTGAGTATCTACTTTGTCTGGGGCGCAAAGTCGCGTGAGAAGATGAACTGCTCCGGTATTATGTGAAAACACAAGATGCCCTTCACCGGCCTGCCCAGCCCGAGCAGTTCCAGGGGAAGTGAGGCTCTGGGTGCATCTCAATACGTGATCAGAATTGCAGGTGCGCCCGCGCCGCAAGTATTGATACCGGCCCGCGATCCCGATTGTAAGCCGGGTTGACGACGTATTGATAATTGGCCGTTAGCGAGACGGATGCCGTGATTTGGCAGCGGTAATAGGTCTCAATGATTTTTTCAGTCCCATAAGTGAGTCGCCCATCTCCAACAAGGATCCCGAGACCGCCGGCACGCAGAAAATCCGCATGGTCCCGTGAAATCGCATTGATGACGCCGGCGAGTCCGATGGTGTCATCCGGGCGACCCCATCGCTCTTCTTTGAGGCTGAAACCCAACTGGCCGCTACGGTCGATATCGGTGAACGCCATGATCTCATTGTGGCCGTCGTTATAGCTGAGTCGGGCAAACATCCCGAGATCGCTGGTTAGAGCCTGTTCCAAGTTGATGACGAATCCACTCTTAGTCCGGTCCTTACGGGTCGCGGCAATGTCAATGCCGGGTATCGTCAACGCTTCCCGATAGCTGCCCGAGAGCGCGCGATTCAGGAATCCCAGGACGCGCACCTTGCCCGACTGCCCGAGCAATTCATGGCGCTTTTCGAACTCTGCCTGATAGCCTCCGTGTTTCAATATTCTCGTATCGAGATCGCGGTCGTTGGAGTGTTTCGGCACGAGAAAACCGCCAAGGCGAAACGCCCACTCTTTCTGGTTCAGTTCGGCGGCGATCCCGTCCGTGTAGCCGCGCTGGTCGGCTGCGTAATCGTAAGCGCCGCCCTCCCATACCGACCAGTTCATAAAATCGTTGCGAGGATCGTGCGCATAGCTGTTGCCGTCGAACAGGTCGGGGATCGCCATCTTGCCGGCGTAAATTGTGATGCGGGAGATGTCGCGTTTGCCAGCGACCTGATTGAGATCGTCCGCAACATCCTCCTGCTCGCCCCCGAGACCGATGGTCTGGGTCAAATAGAACCGAGCGATGTAGGGCTTCGGCACATGCGACCCGGATTTCTGGGCTTCGCCGTTCGGGAAACCGGCGAGGCCGAATGTATGACTCAGGCCAAAGCCTTGGGCGAATTCGGGATTGAGGTAAAGTGCGCCGCCCTCCCACAGCGCACGCCCGATATAGGCCGTGCCGGTCATCGTCTCGCGGCTGCGATTGCCAGGGGTGAGGCTGTTCGCGCCGCTATAAGGCGCACGAAACGCCGGATACCCCTGGTAGATGCCGGTGAATTGGAAGTGTGTGCTCCAATCGCCCGGAAACGCGGTTGCGAGCAGTTCGATGGTGGCAGGCATACCAAACGCAATCGGGGCCTTCTGTGCTGTCGCCGAATTGGCCACGAAGGCCAGCATGACGGAGAGCCCAAGCCGCAGGGGTGTTGGTGCAAGCGCCGGAACCCGCAAGCTCCGCAGGCACTTTATGGCGTGGGAACGCCGGGCTTGATGTGACCGCATTGTCCCACGAAATACCTGACGGTCTGTTTGGAGCTTCCCACCTGACGCGCTACCGGGGCGCTGCTGCTCGATACTCGTTGAGGGCCGCATCGTAAGCGGCCTCCTCTGCGCTGCATGATCGACGGTATCGAGCGGGCGCATCACTACACATTTCCAAGGCCCATTGCGCGGCTTCCAGGCGCTCCCTCTGCTTTTCCAGCCCCAGTGGTGCACCGCCACAGCCGGCGAGCGCCGTGGCGAGAAGAAGGACCGCGACCGGGAGGTGGCTGGCTTTCATTAGCAAGGCTCGGCTGCAGGATTTCCGATTTGCTAACGTCTCACGAGGGGGGCGTGATGAAAACTGCCATGCCGTCTATAAGGGCGACACCCCCGCGTCTGGATCGCAGGACCAGATCGAACGCGCCCATAAGCGGCGTCCGCGCTAATGCTAATGCTCCCGCTCATGCTCAGGGCACCCGGGTCCAGCGAAGAGTTCACGTAAATCGCAGCTATTCAGCGTAAACGACGGGTTGCGCTGTGTTGCAGACCGACATCGGGATGGGGGCCTGGCGCCATAACGCAGCCCTGATCGGCGACTTTGGCAGGCAAGCGCGACCGCGCGGCTCGTGATGATCGGACCGCTCGACAGGGAAGAGCGCCGATAACAGAGCCGTTGCGCCTAGCTAATGACCACCTCGACGTAGCAATT
>JAFATF010000188.1 GCA_019244045.1 Acidobacteriota bacterium | reverse complement strand
TCGGACCCAACCCTGCCATTAACGGCTATGTGCGTTCGAACGGGGCAGCCGTGCGCGTCATCGCGGGTGCGACCAGTGGCGGTGCCGCGCTGGTAGTTCGCCAGGATGCTGGAATCTCAAAACCGGAAGACTTTCACGGTAAACGCATCGCCTCCCCGCAAATGGGCAATACCCAGGACGTCGCGCTGCGGGCCTGGCTCAAGACGCACGGCATGAAGACGACCGACAGGGGTGGGGATGTGCAGGTGATCCCCGCCGCCAATCCCGATCAACTCACGTTGTTCGTCAAGAAACAGCAAAAGCAATCTGGCCACTGCCTGACCTCCTCTTCGGCGGATGGAGCGTGGGCGCCGGAGCCTTGGGCTTCCCGTCTCGTGCACGAGGCCAGCGGACGTATGTTCCTCGATGAACGTGAGCTCTGGCCAAAACGTCAGTTTGTGACCGCGCAACTTGTTGTCAGGACCTGCTTTGTCAACCAACATCCAGATTTAGTGAAGGCGTGGTTACGGGCGCATGTCGAATTGACGGACTGGATTAATGGCCACTTGACGGAGGCGAAAGCTATTCTCAACTCACAACTTCAGAAGGAGACCGGAAGGCTTTGACAAACGACGTTCTCGATGACCCCTTGAGTCGTCTGGCAGTGACCTACGATCCGCTGCGAGCGGCGCTTTTGCAAGCGGCGCAATCAGCTTTTCAGGCTGGTTTTCTAGGACGCCAGATGCCGGAGCTTTCCAAGCTATACGACCTCAAGCTGCTAAACGAGGTGCTGGCGGAAAAAGGAAAAAAATCGATGCAATGACTCTTAAAAGCAGCGCTCGCGTCGCTGATACTAACGGTGGGCATGGCATCGCGCAACTGGGATCCCGGCAGCAGCATGCGCAAGAAGTCGGCCAAGAATGCCCCTGCCAACCCGGCCCAGATTGAGCAGTTGACAAGCGTTGTAGCGCAACAGCAGCAGATCCAGCACTTGGCCCAGCAGAGGCAGTAGCGAGAACTGCGCTTTAAGACGCGCAGCAACAGTTCGGGCAGCAAGCTTAAGAGGCGCAAGCCGCAGTTACGGAGGCCCAGGCGAAAGTCAGTTCGCTCGAAGCCGTCGCCGGCCAGGACACGAAGTCCGTTGACCAGCTCTCGACCAGGGTTGTCAAGGAAGAGAACTGTTACTCATAATGGCCTGGATAGGACCCTTCCGTAGGCGGAGCCTCGTTAGAGCATTTTGTAGACGTGGAAGTGCTTAGGCGCAGCAGCTTGCAAATTGTTTTTTCTTGGACAGCCTAGAATCACCTGGTCTCTGTCGGTAGCTGATCAATGGATTCAAAGGAGTCACCGATTATGTACAATGGCGATCCTTTTCCGTAAGTTTCTACAGCCGTATCCTGGTGCGAGCGTTTGCTGAGGACGTCTGGAAATATTGAACAGTCATGCGGCGAGGAGAGCAGAATGCGATGCAAATGGGTCACTTACCATATCGGCAAGGCGGCGTTCTTACTACTCTTTGCTTTATCTCAGGGAGTTTCCCAGGAGGCAAAGCTTACTATGAACCGCGAGCAGAGAGCCGACTCCATCGAACAATCAACTCTTGCGGCCATCGAGCAGTTCAATAATGCGTTCAATCGTCATAACGTCGATGAATTGGCGGCGCTCCTGACCGAGGATACATTATTCGAGGACACGTCCCCCGCCCCGGATGGCCGGCGAATTGAAGGCAAGTCGGCTGTAGTGAATTTTTGGCGCCAATGGTTTGTGCGCAATTCTGATGCCAGGTTCGACACCGAAGAGATCATTGTGAGCGGGGATCGAGGCGTGGTTCGTTGGGTTTACCGCAAAATGCGCAATGGCCAACCGTGGCACCTGCGCGGAGTTGATCTCTTTAAAGTGCGTGATGGTAAAGTCGCAGCCAAGCTGGCCTATGTGAAGGGCTGAGATCGTGTTCCGTTGGAAGCTCTTGTTTACTTGCCACCGCCAGCAGTCATTGGTGAGCCAGACGGTCTAGGGCGCATAAAGCCTCGACAAAAAACCTGTAAGTCGAACCTCTGTTGCTGGACACGCAACATCATTATCACGCCGCTCCTCCGGCTCGGGAGTGGCGGACCCCCGTAAGGGGTAAGGCATGGAATGCGAAAGTTAGCACTACGTGTCACCTTGCCGCTTGCGCCTATACCCGCAGGCGAATGCCCTGAAATCCGGAAAAATGGGGCGCAGGGTCAGCGATCAAAAGTGCGAACCTGCTCATCAAGACCTAATTGGAGTGCAAGATCTGGACTGCCAGCTCTGAAGGCGCAGTTTAGAGTTGCGATGCGGAGATATACATGGACGCAAACGAGTTTCGAGCAGTAGGACATCGGGTCGTGGATTTTCTTGCTGAGTATCTCGACCATATCGAAGAGAAACGTGTCTTTCCTGAGGTTGAGCCGCAGGCGGTGAACGAGTTATTTGCTGAATCCCTGCCCCAGGATCCAAGCTCAGCGGAGAGTGTTTTGCAGGAAGTTCAAAACAGATTGTTGCCTTACTGTACCCATGTGGGGCATCCAGGCTACCTCGGTCTGATTACACCATCGCCCAATCCGGTGGGCGTAATTGCCGACTTTATTTGCTCGGCTATCAACCAAAACGTGGGAACATACTCGATCGGTCCCTCGGCAGTCGCCATGGAGCGGCGGGTTGTGCGCTGGCTCACTGAGCTATGCGGCTACGGGGTGAAAGCGGGAGGAAATCTCACGAGCGGTGGGATGATGGCGAACTTCATCGGCCTGAAATTAGCCCGGGACGCCGTGACTGGGGACCGGGCGCAGTACGACGGCCTGCGTGAGCGCGGGGCGGTGTACGCCTCGGAAGAGCGGCATGTCGCGGTCGACAAGGCAGTCGATTGTGTCGGACTGGGACGGAATGCCTTGCGCGCGCTGCCGACCGACGAGAAGTTCCAGGTGCGCCTGGATGCACTCGAACAGGCGATTACAAAAGATAAGCAGGAGGGGATCCGACCAATGTGCGTTGTAGGCGTGTTCGGAACCACGAATACTGGAGCTGTGGATGATATCCCTCAACTACGACGCATGGCGGACCGCGAGGGTATGTGGCTGCATGTGGACGCCGCCTATGGCGGCGGCATGCTGTTGTCCCATGGTTGGCCGATGCGCGATCGAGGGCTCGAATTGGCCGACTCGATTACCATCGACCCGCACAAGTGGTTCTACGCGCCCCTCGACGCCGGAGCCGTACTGGTGAAGCAACAAGAACGGCTTACCGCATCTTTTGGGATCAGGCCTTCCTATCTCACCGATGAACTAGATCACTCCAATGAACGCTATCAATACTACGTGCACGGCTTTGAGCAGTCGCGGCGCTTCCGCAGTTTGAAGGTGTGGATGAGCTTCAAGCGATACGGCGCGCGCGCGATAGGCGAGTGGATCGACAACAACGTCCGCCAAGCGCAACATCTTTTTGACCTTACCGCACGACATCCTGACTTCGAGGCCGCAAGCTATCCTCCCATGTCGGCGATTTGCATCCGCTTTAGAGGAGCAGGGCTGAGCGAGCCGGAGTCGAAGAAGCTCCATGCTGAAGTGGCGCAGCGGATAGAAAAAAGCGGCCGGTTCTGGATCTCAACTACTGAACTGAAAGGAAAAGCCTGGTTTCGCATTAACCCGGTAAACTTCCGTACCCGCAATGAACACATGGAAGAACTCTTTCGAATGCTGCAGCAGGAGTGTCTTGCTGTGTTGACCGCGAAAGGGGTTGAG
>JAFATF010000067.1 GCA_019244045.1 Acidobacteriota bacterium | reverse complement strand
CCCGAGACCAAGTGGCGAATTTACTCGATTCCAGAGAATTGTACTGTGAATGGAAAGCACTCCAGCACCAAGTCACAAGTCAGATCATTACGAAGGTACCGGCGACGAGTGACCCTCGACAGACCACGCTTTGAAAACACAGGGAATCGCGCCTTAAATCTTCTTGGGAGCCAACGGAGTTGCCTGGCGAAGCTTCCCGAAGGCGAACAGCATGCCGGACCCCGGTCATCTGAGTATCACGAACCGCCAATCGTTTTCCAAGCGGCATTCGATTCCTGAATGGCCTCGCCATTAAGGCAACCATGGCCTCGCGAACGGCGACCCTCCTGATGCTACTCAAAAGGTGTGAGGCTCGACAGATTCGCCGTTTCCTTAAGACGACCAATGATTTCAGAGGAGGCCTGCTTTCCTTCGGCCGCCGATTCGTTCGGATCTCGTTCCAGAAAAGCTTCGAGCGCCGATCGGCTGCTTTACGGGCGATACAACCAAGCAAAGGCGCAACGCTCAGGCTTGGTAAGCAGCTGACGGCGGTCGATTGCGGTTGAAGCGACCGCCGCTATCCTATCGAAAGCCTTTGGCGCGAGGGAGCTGCGAAGCTGCAAAAAAGATGCATTGACCAAGGCCGGTGCTGCGCCTGAGGCAGAATGGGCATTTGTGTGCGCCAGCGCCAGCTAAACCGCGGGTCAGTACTGGGAGAAGCTGTGGGCCCGACAAGGTGGTGCAGGTTTGGAACGGCGCTCGAGCGTCCTTACTTGCGATGTAATCGAGCGCTCTTGGAGTTATTTTTTTTAACCAACAGAGACTGGCGATGTGCGTGGGTTTGAGAAGCTCAGGTTCGTTCCCGATGCGAGTCCCTATTTGAGTCGGTGTATGGTCCGGAAGGGGAATGGGCCTGGCTTTTTGGACAGGGAGAGGTTACTTGGGAACCGAGTGGATGGGGGACCAGAACCAGGCGGGCCGGTGACTTATGGTGCTCGCGACAGGCCTACGAAGTTTTTCGCGAGGAGCATGCGGATGACTATCGACAGATGGATCGAGCGTGCGAGCAGATGACTCGAAGCGAAAATGGAGCTCGGAAGTTTCATGAGGGCGCCTCGGCTGGCTTAATGGATGGAGCCTGAAAAATCGGCGATCCCAATCTCCACGAACATGAGCACTTTCCTCTTCGTCTCTTCTCGCTCCGCGGATTCGGTTTTCTCCTCGGCGGGAGGCGTTCTGGCCCACGCTCCATAAACCTTTCCGCCAAGGGCAGCGGCGCCGGTGTAATCGCCGATGAATTCCTCTTCTGGATCAAATGGGTCTAAATCCCAGGCGTAGTTCGTGAAGCTGCGTCCTGCGTCGGTTGAGCGGGCCAGAGCAACGATTATTTTGCGGTTCTCCGGATCTGCTCGTCGATCGTAAAAAATGACGTTGGCCGATCCGTCGAGGGGATCGACCGCGAGCCATTGCATGAATTGGTCAGCGCCATTGTGGAGTGAGTCGGCGTTGACGCGCACGGCCGGCGACCACCTCTTCCCCTTGTCGGTTGAAACTGAGCTGAACACATCAATGTCGCCGTTGCGGTAATCGGCCCAGACTACGAACAGGCGATTGCTGCGGGGATCGACGCCAATCTCAGGGAAGCCGTTGGCGCGGGAAACATTGGCCACCTCAAAGTAGGAGGGCGCAGTTTTCAAAATGCGATGCGAGCGCGAGAAGGTTCGGCCACCATCTCGTGAACTCGAAAAAACGATCTCCGATCCATCGGCCCATACTACATACAGCGTTCCGTCGCTGCCAACCGCCCCGATAAATCCTTCCACCGAGCCCGTCTCGTCGCGTGGCAAGCCTTCGTGGCTGCTGATTTCGATTGGCGGGGACCAGGTCATGCCACCATCGGTCGATCGCGAAAATAGAATAACGGACTTTAGGAGCGAGAACTCAGTCCAGCCAACGTAGAGATTGCCAGCGTAGCGGGAATGGGTGGTATCGGCCACGATATAAGGCTTGTCTTCAAAAGGTATGCCAGGATCGCTCTGGTGCGCAATAACGGCGACGGGCGTACTTTCCCAGGTTCGGCCGCCATCCGGTGAGCGGCGCACAAAAATGCCATTGCGGGTAGCGCCGTGGGCCCAATAATTCATGGTACCCAATTTGTCGAAGGCTATATAGCAGAGGAAGGCACGGCCGCGATTGTCGTACGTAATGGAAACGTCACCTGATCTCTTGTAGTCGGGGGGAGCAGTACCCTGGGCGATTGTCCAGCTCTGGCCACCGTCTTCCGAATACGCCACCGCTGCGTTGACCTGGAAGGCGGCGACCAGCTGGCGCGGATTGGTGGCGTTCACGGCAAGGGAAGGCTCATTGAAAAAACCGGGCTGGGGATTAATGCGCACCACCCGCGCATTCGGGGCAAGTGGCAGAGGAGAGGCAGTGCTTGCTTGTTGGGCCATGCCGAAAGAACTGGTCAGGAGCAAAGCCAGCCACAAAGTACAACGGAATTGAACGGCTGCTTGATTTGCCATGGCTCCTCCCGTTAACCCTGACTCGGTACGGCGCTGGTTTCGCTCTTGCCGGTCCGCGTCATCAGCTCATAAATGGCCTCTCGCGGTGCCTTGCCATTTTGCAGGATCGAATGGATCTGTTCAGTAATGGGCATCTCGATGCCCAGCTGAGCGGCGAGGCCCACGGCGGCATGGGTGGTGCGCACGCCTTCAGCCACCATGCCGTGCATGCCAGCAATAATGTCGGCTAGCTTTCGTCCTCGTCCAAGATCGACGCCGACACGCCGGTTGCGTGACAGCTCCCCGGTGCACGTCAGGACAAGGTCACCGAGTCCGGCCAGGCCGGCCAACGTTTCCTGCCGCGCGCCAGCGGCAACGGCCAGACGGGTAATTTCGGCTAGCCCGCGGGTGATAAGAGCAGCAACCGAATTGTGACCAAAGCCCAAGCCATCGCAAATACCGGCGGCAATGGCAATGATGTTCTTGAGCGCTCCGCCCAATTCCACGCCGATGACATCAGCATTGGTGTAGACACGGAAAGTGGGATCACTGAATCCGCGCTGCACGGCGCGGGCCAGGTCTGAGTCTTGACTGGCGATGGTGATGGCCGTCGGGTCTCCCCGCGCGACTTCCTTAGCAAATGAGGGTCCGCTCAGGGCACCGACTCGGGGTTTGAACCCCAGGCTGCGTTCGACAACATCGCTGATCACTTCGGTCATGCGCTTGCCAGTATCGTTCTCGATTCCCTTGGTGGCGCTGACCAGCAGCATGTCAGGATGAAGATAGGCATGTAGCCCCTCAAAGATGTTCCGGCAATAGTGCGACGGCATGACGCTCACAACCATGTCGGCATTGTGAAGCGCTTCTTCAAAATCGGCGGTCGGAGTGACAGAGGGGGGAATCTTATGTCCCGCAAGGTACTGCGCATTCTCCCGCGCCCGGATGATTAAATCGAGGACGTGGCTGTCGTGCGCCCACAATCGCACTTCATGAACAGACTTTCGCCCTAGAACGATGGAGAGAGCAGTGCCCCAAGCTCCTGCCCCGATGACGGCGATCTGGCTCATCCGCGCCTCATCTCGAGACGATTCTCCGTTCCCGAAAGCAAACGCCGAATATTTTGGTGATGTCTGCCAATGATCAGTACGGAGATCAGGGTGAAACAAGCAAGCACCACCGGCGCATGACCATATCCGTCCAAAAGCCAAGCCAGCAGGGGAAACATGGCGATGACGAGAATCGATCCTAACGACACATAGCGGAAAGCGAGCACAATCGCGGCGAAAAGTCCCACCATCACCAGGATGGCCTTGGGAGCAAGCATGATGAGCGATCCGAGTGCGGTGGCCACGCCTTTACCCCCGCGGAATTTCAACCAGAGGGGAAAAATGTGACCGGCGGTCGCCAGGAGAGCGGCGGCGGCACAGATCGCGATAGGAGAAATGGGGGTATGAGGCGCAATTCGATAGCGGGCGATCATGACGGCCGCAAATCCCTTCAGCGCATCCAATACAAGCGTTACCGCGCCCAAGCCTGGGGAGGTTCGAGCTACATTGGTGGCGCCGATATTGCCACTCCCGCTCTGGCGAATGTCGCTGCCGCGAAAAGTGCGTACTAAGAGATAGCCAAAGGGAATTGAGCCCAAAAGGTAGCTCAGCGCGATGGTCAGAAGTATCATGTTAGCGGGGCAGCACTCTGATGCGCCGCTATAGTATTGAGCACAGTTTCTTGGCCCGGCAAGTCGCGCCTTCTCCTGATCGATATACCAGCGACAACCCGCCATACAAATGCCAGGAGAATTGGTTGGCGAGCTTGTTTGAACTTCTCCCTGTGGGCGGGAACAGGCGCCCGAAACCTGATCTTGGCTCCTGCTTTCAGCTTCCTTGGCGGTCGCATTGTGAATTCGGGCCCGGCCATTGCTCGTGATTAAAATGGGATTCTCATACAGCGCTCAGCGGAGAAACCTGGTTGCTCGTTGCAGATGAACGTGCCTCGTTCATTGGGGTTTATGCGAAGTTTCAATTGCTATCTCGCGCGAGCATTCTGAGACTTAGCGCTCCTACGCCGTAACTTCGGCGCCCTAGCGAAGTTCATAGCGCTCGATTTTGCTGTACTGGGCTCCTCCGGGTGACAGTTTGCTGTCGAAGAGAAAGAACTCGCGGGCTGTCATGGTACCAAA